>DKPL01000006.1 GCA_002471185.1 Bacteroides sp. UBA7335 | reverse complement strand
GTAGGTAGTCGCCGTTTTCAATGAAAGCCTCTTAAGCATTAAGCTTGAGAGGCTTTCTTGTTTTATATTGCTTTCTTGTTTTATACTCACTGTGTTGTTGTGAGCGCTCTTCCACTAAAAAAGACAGTGTTCTAAAAAAATGAGATAATATCTGTATCCCACCTTTATCTGTTTTTTTATAAGTATAGTTTCACTATTATATAGCTTCAATTTCTTTTTTCTAACCTTTTAATTATAATAATCTACTAATCTCTCATTTTCTTAAATATAATATTTATTCAAACAATCTTATATTTTAAATGTTTGTATGCAACTATTGTTAAGCAATAAGTGTCTTATTCGATAATTATTATCTTTTATATGTGTATATATATACAATATACTGTATATTTTTAATTCGTATAAGCTTTTAAATGATTTTATATTCATTAATATGCAAATAAATAGATAAATATACTTTATATCTTTATTATTATGCATATATTTGCAGTGTAATTTAAATAATTATACGTATGAAAAAGAGAGAGAGTCGATTGTCTGTTATTAAGAACATCTTGTTGACTAATGAAGTTCGTTCTCAAGATGAATTGCTTCATCTACTTGAAAAAGATGGATATGATTTAACTCAAGCAACACTTTCTCGTGATTTAAGACAGTTGAAGGTTGCTAAGATTGCTAATGGTGAGGGAAAGTATTTTTATGCAATAACAGAGGCTAAAAACCGTATGAATAATAATATTCATTATGCAAATACTATTGTAGGTAGAGGTTTTTTATCATTAAATTTTTCAGGAAATATTGCAGTTATTCGTACTTTACCTGGGTATGCTAGTAGTATGGCTTATCATATTGACAATCAGTCTAATGGTGAAATTCTTGGAACTATTGCAGGAGATGATACCATTATGTTGGTTTTGCATGAGGACGCTATATTACAATCCGTTTATGATCATTTGAAAGTAGTGCTATCAACATTTTAATAAATATCAGTTTATATTCTTATATTTTATCAAGAAGAATGGAAAGTCAAGAAGTAGAGGTTATGGTAGCCGACGCCTCACATGAGGTATATGTTGACACAATTTTAAAAACAATTAGTGATGCAGCAAAAGTTCGTGGAACCGGTATTGCAGAACGTACTCACGATTACATAGCAACCAAAATGAAAGAAGGTAAGGCAATAATTGCTCTTTGCGGAGACGAGTTTGCCGGATTTACCTATATTGAGTCTTGGGGTAATAAACAATACGTTGCTACCTCGGGTCTAATAGTTCATCCCAATTTTCGCGGATTAGGTTTGGCTAAACGCATAAAGCAAGCCTCTTTTCAATTGGCTAGATTGAGGTGGCCTTGGGCTAAAATTTTTAGTTTGACAAGTGGAGCAGCGGTTATGAAGATGAATACAGAACTGGGTTACGTTCCAGTTACCTTCAATGAGTTAACCGATGATGAATCATTTTGGAGAGGTTGTGAAGGATGTATCAATCATGATATTTTAGTTGCTAAGAATCGTAAATTTTGTATTTGCACAGCAATGCTTTACGACCCAATACTTCATAAAAACGATAAAAACAATATTTAATACATAAAACCATGGAACAAAAAAAGAAAGTAGTAGTGGCATTTAGTGGTGGTCTTGACACTTCATATACTGTTATGTATCTTGCCAAAGAAAAAGGATACGAAGTGTATGCAGCTTGTGCCAATACCGGTGGTTTTAGCGATGAACAATTAAAGCAAAATGAAGAGAATGCTTATAAATTGGGTGCTAAGCAATATGTTACTTTGGACGTGACACAAGAGTATTACGAAAAAAGTTTGAAATACATGATTTTTGGTAATGTGCTTCGTAATGGTACGTATCCTGTTTCTGTAAGTTCTGAACGTATTTTTCAGGCATTAGCCATTGCACGATATGCAAATGAAATCGGTGCTGATGCTATTGCGCACGGTTCTACCGGAGCGGGCAATGACCAAATTCGTTTTGATATGACTTTCCTTGTGTTGGCTCCGAATGTTGAGATAATCACTTTAACTCGTGATATGGCTCTTTCTCGTCAAGAAGAGATTGACTATCTTAATCAAAATGGTTTTCATGCCGATTTTACAAAACTAAAATACTCTTACAATGTAGGTCTTTGGGGAACTTCCATTTGTGGTGGAGAAATTTTAGACTCTTCAAAAGGGCTTCCAGAATCAGCCTACTTAAAGCATGCAGAAAAAGAAGGTAGTGAAGAACTTCGTCTTGAGTTTAAAAATGGAGAGCTTCACGCTGTGAATGGTGAAGTCTTTGAAGATAAGATTGCAGCTATTCAAAAAGTAGAAGAAATTGGTGCAGCCTATGGTATTGGCCGCGATATGCATGTGGGCGATACGATTATTGGCATTAAAGGTCGTGTAGGTTTCGAGGCGGCTGCTCCAATGCTTATTATCGGTGCACATCGTTTTCTAGAAAAATACACATTGAGTAAATGGCAACAATATTGGAAAGATCAAGTTGCCAATTGGTATGGTATGTTTCTTCACGAAAGTCAATACCTTGAGCCAGTGATGCGTGATATCGAAGCTATGCTACAAGAGTCGCAACGTAATGTAAACGGTACAGCTATCCTTGAGCTTCGTCCGCTTTCATTCTCAACTATTGGTGTTGAATCAGAAGACGATTTAGTAAAAACTAAGTTTGGCGAATATGGTGAAATGCAAAAAGGATGGACTGCAGAAGATGCAAAAGGATTTATAAAAGTCACATCTACTCCTTTGCGTGTATATTATGCTAATCACAAAGACGAAGAGATATGATTAAAGCCGGAATTATAGGAGGAGCCGGTTATACTGCTGGCGAATTGATTCGATTGCTGATCAATCATCCCGAGACAGAAATTGTTTTTATCAATAGTAGTAGCAATGCCGGTAATAAGATAACAGCAGTTCACGAAGGCTTGTATGGTGAGTGCGATTTAGTTTTCACCGATCAACTTCCATTAGATACAATTGATGTTCTATTTTTCTGTACCGCTCATGGTGATACCAAGAAGTTTATCGAGTCACATGAACTTCCCGAGGACCTTCGCATCATTGACCTATCTATGGATTATCGCATCAAGAGTGATTCCCATGATTTTATCTATGGTTTGCCCGAGTTGAATCGACGTGCCACTTGCACTGCAAAGCATGTAGCAAACCCCGGATGTTTCGCAACTTGCATCGAGCTTGGACTATTACCATTGGCCAAACATCTGATGCTCAATGACGATATCACTGTAAATGCCATAACCGGAAGTACCGGTGCGGGAGTTAAACCTGGTGCTACCAGTCATTTTAGTTGGCGCAACAATAATATGAGTGTTTATAAGCCATTCGAACATCAACATTTGGCCGAAATAAAACAATCTTTAGGTCAGTTACAAAACAGTTTCAATGTTGATATTGATTTTATCCCTTATCGTGGCGACTTCCCACGAGGCATTTTTGCTACACTCGTTGTTAAAACCAAAGTAGCATTGGATGAAATTGAGCGTATGTACGAAGATTACTATGCAAAAGACTCTTTTGTTCATATTGTTAAAGAGAACATTGACCTTAAGCAAGTGGTAAATACCAATAAATGCTTGATTCACTTAGAAAAACATGGTGATAAGCTATTAATCATTTCATGCATCGACAATTTGCTCAAAGGAGCTAGTGGTCAGGCAGTACACAATATGAACTTGATGTTTAACTTGGAAGAAACTGTAGGTTTACGCCTCAAGCCTTCCGCATTTTAAGTACGTATGAATCTATTTGATGTATATCCTCTATTCGATATTAATATTGTAAAAGGAAAAGGTTGCTATGTGTGGGACGATAAAGGAGTTGAGTATCTCGATCTTTATGGTGGTCATGCAGTTATTTCTATTGGTCACTCTCACCCTCATTATGTAGAGATGATTAGTAAGCAAGTTGCCAAACTTGGTTTTTATTCAAATTCGGTCATCAATAAGCTTCAACAAGAAGTTGCCAGCCGATTAGGGAAAATATCGGGTTATGACGATTACTCATTTTTTATGGTCAACAGTGGAGCCGAAGCCAACGAGAATGCGTTAAAGCTAGCTTCATTTCACAACGGTAGAACCCGTGTTGTAGCCTTCAATAAGGCCTTTCATGGTCGCACTTCGCTTGCTGTAGAAGCTACCGATAATCCTAAAATTGTAGCTCCGATTAATGCAAATGGCCATGTCACCTATTTAGCACTAAATGATATTGATGCTGTAAAAGCCGAATTGCAAAAAGAAGATGTTTGTGCAGTCATCATCGAAGGCATTCAAGGAGTGGGTGGGGTGCAGGTGCCTACCAACGATTTCATGAAAGAACTTCGTGAGGTTTGTACTGCTACAAGCACTATTTTGATTCTCGATGAGATACAAAGCGGATATGGGCGTAGTGGAAAATTCTTTGCACATCAGCATAGCGACATAAAACCCGATTTGATAACCGTAGCCAAAGGCATAGGCAATGGTTTTCCTATTGGAGGAGTATTAATCAGTCCACTATTTACACCTGTTTATGGTATGCTAGGTACCACGTTTGGTGGCAACCATTTAGCTTGTGCAGCCGCTTTAGCAGTTATGGATGTTATCGAAGAAGATCACTTAGTGCGCAATGCATCACGTGTGGGCAGTTACTTGATTGCTGAACTCAAAAAGATGCCTCAAATCAAAGAGGTACGTGGCGAAGGCCTAATGATTGGGATGGAGTTTGATCAGCCCGTTAAAGACATTCGTAGTAAACTAATCTATGATTATAAGATATTTACTGGAGCAAGTGGCACGAATGTGATTCGTCTTTTACCTCCACTCTGTCTTACTATAGCCGAAGCCAATGAGTTTCTTTCACGTCTTCGCAAAGTACTTGTTGCAAGTTGATTTACCTCTTCTGCAAACCCCTTAATAACCAGCAATAATTGTGCGTCATCGTATTGAGTCATAACCTCTGTCGATGACGCTTTTGTTTGTATCGTATGCATTTAAAAATAAGTTATCTTCAATACAGCCATATTGGGAGATCGATATGATGCAGGTGTGAAAGGATAATCAGAATAACAAACCGATGACAATGCACAGATATTGACTTATCGCTTGGAGCAGCTTCTCGCTAGAAGTCTTTTTGCGTCACTGTAGGTGTATCGTTCAAATTAGCTCCTATTCAGCACTGCGTAGAGCGAACGGTGTTTGAACTAAATAATAGTGAGTTGAAATATGTTTCTTTACACCACATTGCATTAAAGATTCAGATAGGCTATCATTTTCGATGAGTAAAGTAACCACTAATGGCTATTTTCATAACATTTTATTACGATAAATCAGTATTTACTTATAACTTTGCCACAGTTGACTAAATAACATGAAAATATGAAAATAGCTATCATCGGTGCAGGAAATATGGGTGGTTCTATCGCCCAAGGACTATCTATGGGAAAGTTGGTATCTACTTCTGATATCACCGTATCCGACCTCGACTCTAGTAAACTAGAAATGTTGAAAAGTAACTATTCGGAGCTTCACATAACCAATAATAATGAAGAAGCAGTTTCCGATGCTGATATTGTGATACTAGCCGTTAAGCCTTGGCTGGTAAAACCTGTTTTGAGTGCATTCGATTTGAAACGCAAGCAGATATTGGTTTCAATAGCTGCCGGTATTACCTTCGAACAGTTGGCACAGTCTGTATTAGAACCCGAAATGCCTATGTTTAGAGTGATACCTAATACAGCCATCAGTGAGCTGCAAAGCTTTAATGCGATAGCTACACGTCATGTCACTGCCGAACAAGAGGAACTCATTTTGAATATATTCAACGAAATGGGTACATCTATTATACTTCCCGAAGATAAACTCTCTGCTGCTACTGCACTAGCTTCGTGTGGCATAGCTTATGTGCTTAAGTACATTCAAGCTGCGATGCAAGCCGGTATTGAAATGGGCATTCGTCCTGTAGATGCTATGAACATGGTGGCACAATCGGTTAAGGGAGCGGGCGAGTTGATTTTGAAAAACGAAACTCATCCTAGCATTGAGATTGATAAAGTAACCACCCCCGGTGGAATTACCATAAAAGGACTTAATGAGCTAGAACATGCCGGATTTACATCGGCTGTAATTCGAGCCATGAAAGCCAGTAACCAATAAACACACCCCTACTATTTATGGATGAAATC
This sequence comes from Bacteroides sp. UBA7335, assembly GCA_002471185.1. Classification (GTDB taxonomy): domain Bacteria; phylum Bacteroidota; class Bacteroidia; order Bacteroidales; family Bacteroidaceae; genus Bacteroides. The sequence goes on along the minus strand of DKPL01000006.1, from coordinate 17,738 downwards.
AAACAAATAGCCGAGCGCTTGCGTGGTTTGCGCGATACCTTAGAACTATCAGTAGAAGAACTGACAGCTCAATGTGAAATATCGCCCGAAGAATATACAAAGGCAGAAACCGGCGAATCGGATATTTCTGTAAGCATGCTACAAAAGATAGCTCGCAAATACAATATAGCATTAGATGCATTGATGTTTGGCGAAGAACCTAAAATGAGCAGCTACTTCTTAACACGTGCCGGTAAAGGCACAAGTATTGAGCGAACCAAGGTTTATAAATACCAATCGCTTGCTGCCGGGTTTATTCATCGCGATGCCGATCCGTTTATTGTAACCGTTGCTCCGTCTGACGAGCCAATTCACTACAATGCCCACGATGGCCAAGAGTTTAACTATGTGCTTGAAGGTCGCATGATGCTAAGCATCAACGGTAAAGAACTTATTTTAAATGAAGGAGATAGCCTTTATTTCAATTCCAAACTCCCTCATGGCATGAAAGCACTCGACGGAAAGACTGTTCGTTTTCTTGCCATCATTATGTAAAACAGCCTTATGATAGAGAAATATTTGAAGCAAACTCGTTTTACTTCACAAGACGATTTTAATAGAAATTTAAAGATAAATGTTCCGGAGCGATTCAATTTCGGTTATGATATTGTAGATGCTTGGGCTGAGAAAGAACCAGCTAAGCCGGCTTTACTCTGGACTAATGACAAAGGTGAACATCATCAATATAGCTTTGCTGATATCAAGCACTACTCCGATCAAACTGCATCCTATTTTCAAAGTTTGGGCATTGGACGTGGCGACATGGTGATGCTTATTCTTAAGCGTAGAGTGGAGTTTTGGTTTAGCATTGTTGCTTTACATAAGCTGGGTGCAACAGTTATTCCGGCTACTCACTTATTGACTAAAAAAGATATTGTATATCGCTGCAATGCTGCTGATATTAAAGCCATCGTATGTGCCGGCGAAGAGGTTATTACGAAACACATTATAGAAGCGTTGCCCGATTGCCCCACTGTGAAAGAGTTGATAAGTGTGGGACCCGATGTTCCTCAAGGATTTAAAGACTTTCAAACCGGAATAGCCAGTGCTGCACCGTTTGTTAAACCCACAGTTGTCAATGATAATGAAGACATCTCATTAATGTACTTCACCTCGGGCACTACCGGCGAACCTAAGATGGTGGCTCACGACTTTACCTATCCATTAGGACATATTGTGACCGCTGCTTATTGGCACAACCTAACCGAAAATAGCCTTCATCTTACCATTGCCGATACAGGATGGGGCAAAGCGGTATGGGGCAAACTTTATGGACAATGGATTGTAGGAGCCAATGTATTTGTGTACGACCATGAAAAGTTTACTCCGGGTGATATCTTGAAAAAGATAGAAGACTTTCAGGTCACTTCACTTTGCGCACCTCCTACCATTTTTCGCTTTTTGATTCACGAAGATTTAACCAAGTACAACCTCTCTTCATTGCAGTATTGCACCATTGCAGGCGAAGCACTCAACCCTGCGGTGTACGAAAGCTTTAAAGAGTTAACCGGCATCAAGTTGATGGAGGGCTTTGGACAAACCGAAACTACCCTAACCATTGCTACTATGCCTTGGATGGAGCCTAAACCCGGTAGCATGGGGTTGCCCAATCCGCAATATGACGTAGACTTGATTGATGGCGAAGGTCGTTCGGTTGAAGCAGGCGAACAAGGAGAAATTGTGATTCGTACCGACAAAAGCAAACCGTTGGGACTATTCAAAGAGTATTATCGTGATGCTGCTCGTACTCACGAGGCTTGGCACGACAACATCTACTATACAGGCGATGTGGCTTGGAAAGATGAAGATGGTTACCTGTGGTTTGTAGGCCGTACAGACGATGTCATTAAGAGTTCAGGTTATCGTATCGGTCCATTCGAAGTAGAAAGTGCTTTGATGACTCATCCTGCTGTAATAGAATGTGCCATTACCGGTGTACCCGATGAAATTCGCGGTCAAGTAGTAAAGGCCACTATTGTGTTGGCTGCAGCTTATCAAGGTCAAGGCAATCATGCTTTGATTAAAGAACTTCAAGACCACGTCAAGAAGGTAACTGCACCTTATAAATATCCTCGTGTGATTGAGTTTGTAGAAGAGCTGCCCAAGACCATTAGTGGTAAAATTCGTCGCGTAGAAATTCGTAAGAACGATCAGAAGTAGTCTCTCTTCGCTCTACAATATAAAAAAGAAATCTCCTGCAAAACCCATTTGCAGGAGATTTCTTTTTATACTTATATCGCTCTTATTTATTGTTTCATTTCGTTTCAATCCTTTGAAACTGTCTTTCCAATAGTTTGCCAGCATAGTTTCAAGGGTTTGGAACTGCGCTGGAACACGCTACTTCACCCATTGCCTCCCTTTATCTAAAATTCTCAATCCATAGATCGGCCATTCGCTTATGTCCTGCGGGAGTGGGGTGTATACCATCCCATATCCAGTAACTCTCTTGTTCGGGTGGAGTACTCTCTTGCAGTGCAGCAAACAATTCATTGAAAGGCAGGTAGGTTGCATGATAGTCTGTGGCAATCTTGCCCACTATCTCTGCACAACGACTTACTAGTGTTTGGCGTAAATCAAAGTCATCACGCTTTTTCATGTTGCCGGTATATGCCACAAAGGGTGCACAAAGTATCAGTTTTACTTCGGGATTTTGATTAATCGATGCTTCCAAGAGAGCTCTGTATCTTGCCTCCCATCCTTCGAAATCGAACCAACCATCCGCTCCCTTATTGTCTATAAACTGAGCAATATCGTTGGTACCAATTAAGATGGATAGCACATCGGGATTGATATCTAGCACATCTTTTTGCCAGCGTTTTTGTAGATCTTCCAGCGTATTACCACTAATCCCTCGATTGTAAAATTCGTAGTTACATTCGGGATAATTGCCTTGGTAGTGAGTTGCACAAAGGTACATATAGCCACTGCCATAAATGTGGTTCATATCCCAGTGCGAACGCTCATCCGACGGTTTTGCACTACCACCGGCATTTCCCCAGTTTCCATCAGTGATGGAGTCGCCAATAAAAAGAACTTTATTTTGAGACGACAGACTAAAAACAGTTACGATAAGAAGTAAAGTAGAGAAGATACGTTTCATTTCATTATCATTTAGAGTAAGTTAACTATACGCAAATATAAATAATATATTAGTTCATAAATGCTCTGTTATTAACATTTTAAGCAGATGCTAACGTTTGCACTTTAAATAGTCATTAATAAATCAAAAAATCAATCTTAACTAAAATGTCATCTGTTATATTTGCACGTCTAAAAATAAATAAAGCAGCTATGATTATTAGTAGAAAGTCTTCTCAGGTAAATGTTTTTGCTGGAAGTCCTTGGGAAGCAGCCAGTGTAAAAAGTCTTTTGAATGCAGCATATATTGATGTATCTACTGAAGATAAAAAAGACGGTATTTTATTGTCTGTTCCTGCTGAGTATTATGCGGTAGCTATCCGCATTATCGGCAGTCGTGCATAGTCTAAAACTGATTTTACTATACAACGAGCCCCAAAAGCAGAATGTTATGATTCGCTTTTGGGGCTTGTTGTTTAAACTTATAAATTGTTTCTATTGAATAACTGTAAAGGGCACTGCTTCGCCACTTTGACTATCGGTTGCTACCCATAAGTTAAAGTCGCCCGGTTCTACTACTTTTTTCATATCAATGTTCCAAAAGGCTAATTCGCTAATTGGTAGTTCAAAGCTTAACGTCTTTTTCTCTGTAGGTTGCAAGGTCACTCTCATAAAGCGCTTCAACTCTTTTACCGGACGTGTTACCGACCCCGATTTATCTTGTACATAAAGTTGCACAACTTCGGTTCCTTGATAGTTGCCTGTGTTTTCAAGTTCAAATTCTACTTTAATAGTTTCATCACTCTTAAACTTATCTTTAGATAACTTGATGTTGCTATAGCTAAATGTAGTGTAAGACAGTCCATAACCAAAAGGATAGAGAGGGTCAAACCCGGCATCCAAGTAGAAGCTTGTACAGCCCAGCGAGGTTTGTCCTGCTTCTACCTCAATGTTGTTAAGCAATACTTCGTTGCGGGTAGCGGGTCTACCGGTGTTGTTGTGCGAATAGTACATAGGTACCTGTCCTGTTGCTTTAGGAAATGTCATTGGAGTTTTTGCGCTTGGCACTGCCACTCCAAAGAGCAAATCGGCAATTGCCGGTCCGCCCATTGTTCCGGGATGAAACGAGTAAAGAACAGCTGCCGACTGACTAATCTCTTTTTCGATGGTAAGCGGACGCCCTGCCATCACAACCGTTACTACAGGTTTTCCCGTTTTATACAAAGCCTCAATCAACGCACTTTGTCCACCTTGCAAGTTCAGGTCGGCTAGGCAGTGAGCTTCGCCCGATAGGATAGACTCTTCGCCGATAAAAGCAAAAATAACATCCGCTTTGGCAGCCGCATTAGCAGCTTTGGCTATTGTAGCCATGTTATTGTCGCGACTGTGAGTCAAACCTTGTTCATAAATCAACTGTATGTTATGGCATTTCGAAAGATTGTCAATGGCTTTCAGCGGAGTTTGTGTGTAAGCCTTATCGCCATCAAAAACCCAAGTACCCAACTGCTCATAAGGTGCATTGGCCATAGGACCTACCACCGCAATCGATTTAATATCAGACTTCACAGGTAGTGTTTGGTTTGTGTTCTTCAATAAGATAACCGACTCGATAGCTGCTTGTTTGGCAGCTTGCAAGTGCGACTCATCGTAGCAAACTGTGTTCGAACCTTCTTTAGCATAAGGATTTTCAAACAACCCCAATTTAAACTTAATTCGTAAAATATCGCGTACAGCATCATCTATCACGCTCTCTTTTAGTTTGTTGTCTTTAATAAGCTGAGGCGCCTCTTTCACAAATGAGCCGCTCACCATTTCCATATCAACTCCCGCATTGATTGCTTTTAGTGCCGCTTCAGCTTCATCAGCAGCATATCCATGTGTTATCATCTCAACTACAGATGCCCAGTCGCTAACCACAAAACCATCAAATTTCCACTCTTTGCGTAATACATCTTTTAGTAAGAATACATTTCCTGTAGAAGGTATCCCGTCATTGTCATTGAACGAAGTCATAAAGGTAGCTGCACCGGCATTGACTGCTGCTTCGAAAGGTGGTAAAAACACATTTCTTAAAAGACGTTCGGGAATGTTGGTTGAATTGTAATCTCTACCCCCTTCGGCAGCACCATATCCAGCAAAGTGTTTGGCACAAGCTGCAATCGAAGTGGGGTTATTTAACGAGTCGCCCTGATATCCTTTGATCGAAGCAACCCCCATCACAGAAGTTAGGTAGGTGTCTTCGCCAAACCCTTCGGCAATACGTCCCCAGCGCGGATCTCTACCTATGTCAATCATTGGCGCGAATGTCCATCTGATACCTACTGAAGAGGCCTCAATGGCTGCGATGCGTGCTCCGGTCTCAACAATGTCGGGGTTGAACGAGGCGGCTTGTCCCAATGGAATAGGGAAGATGGTTTTGAAGCCGTGAATCACATCACGCGCTATTAGAATAGGGATGCCTAGTCTAGACTCCTCTATCGCAACTCGTTGCAAAGCATTGATTCTTACCGGATCAATTTCATTCAAGATAGAGCCTACCTCTCCTTTTTTAATTAAGTTACTTAAGTCTTCGATATTTGCATACGAGGTAATTTGGTTCATCTGTCCCAATTTCTCTTCGAGTGTCATTTTACGAAGCAATGTTTCCACTCTTCGTTCTACAGTTTCGTTGGCTGAGTTTGTATCGTTGTTTTTGCCACAGCCTACTGCCGAAAGAATAAAAACAAAAGATAGAAGTTTTAAAAATCTGTTAGTCATAATCTGTTACTATTTTTTTTGAAATACACGTACATAGTCAATCTCGTAAGTTGCGGGTAGTGCTGACTCGTCTACACCTTCGGCACCTCCCCAATTGCCTCCCCAAGCAAGGTTTAGCTTTAAATAGAATGGTGCGTTGAATGGCCAGGTACTTTTATTACCGGTTTTATCATTGTCAAACTTAAAGAGCTCTTTACCATCTACAAAGGTTTTAATATAATCGGCTGTCCACTCTAATGCATAAACATGGAACTCGGTTTGTGCTGTAGCAACATAGGTTGCTTTTGTTTTTTCGGTACCAATGGAGTGGTTGTAGCTTTCGCAATGTATGGCCGAAGAAACATAGTTGGGGTTGTAACCAACTTCTTCCATGATATCTATTTCGCCATCGGCAGGCCATGAGGTAAAGTTAGCCGGCATCATCCAGAAAGCAGGCCATGTGCCTTTACCTTTGGGCAACTTAAGTCGTGCCTCGAAGTAGCCATACTTCCAACTCTTTTTAGTATTGATGCGTATGGAGTACACTTTGCCATCAATCTGTTTGGCAATGATAGAAAATATGCCATCTTTTACAACAGCTAGTTGCTCACTGCCTTGACTACAGTTTACATAGGTCTGCAACTCATTGTTGCCCCAGCCACCACCACCGGTTTCATAACTCCATTCTGTGCCGGGTCTGTCACCTTCTGCAAACTCATCATTCCATACCAGTTCGTAACCTTCAGGAGTAGGTATATTAGGATCGACAGGATCTTTGGGTTTAGCCTCTTGTGTTACCGTGATTGTAGAACGTGCACTGCCCGATTTTACTACTATTGTTGCACTACGCTCTTTGTAATACGTGTTAGGCTGTATGGTTGCAGCCACGGTTCCCTCTTTCTCAATTGAGCTCGAAGGGGTTAGTGTAATCCAACTTTCGTTGCTGTAAATACTCCATTCGCGCGAGCTTTTCACCTCAATATTTTCGATATGTCCATTATAGTCTACAGAAATATTGGTAGGTGTGCAAGTTATAAAATTTGCATCTTCTTGTTTATCATCATTGTTGCTACAACTTAAAAGTGCAATTACAGAGAATACAAAATAGAAAAATGATAGCTTCTTCATGATACATCGTGTTTAAAGTAGTGTGTAATGTAAGTTTCATTACACACTACTGATTATTTTAATTATTACAACCGCTCTCTTTAAATATAATATCGCTGATTGTAATTTCTGTATTCTCAGGATTTCCACCAAAGTCGAATACTAAGTTTATCGACTCCATATCTAAGCCCGGCAGGGCCGACATTCTAAATGCATACTCTTCGAAGGCGCTCAAATCTATGCGTTCTGTAAAATAGAACGTATCATCGTCTCCCTCTTTAGCTAGCTTTACAGTTACTCCGCTTAAATTTTGATTTGCAGTGAGTATGCACTGAAAATCGTAACTATTTGCAGCATTACTGTTTAGAGTTGAGTGGAAATGTACTTGTGCTTGCCACTGATCGGTAGTCGCTGTTGGCAAAGCAAACTTATAAGAATTTCCATTTACTTCAATTACCGGATTATCAATTTGAGCCCATCCCGGTGCATAAAAGAAGGTGTTATTGTAAGTTGCCACTTTCCAAGTATTACAGTCTGAGTTAGCATCCCAGTTGACTGCGCCAGCACCATGTTTTTGTAAGATAATGCTGCTAACTGTAACCTCTGTATTTTCAGGATTTCCACCAAAGTCGAATACCAAATTGACCTTTTCCATGTCAATGCCTTCCATATTGATTTGTTTGAAGATATACTCTTCGAATGCCACCAAGTCTACTCGTTCAGTAAAGAAGAACGTATCATCATCGCCCTCCTTAGCCAGTTTCACGGTTACCCCCTTCATATCTTTTGTTGCATTGAAAATACATCTAAAGTCGTATGCATTGTCGCTGCTGGTAGCCATGTCGGTATGAAACTGTACCTGTGCTTGCCATTGGTCGGTTGTCGCAGTAGGCAATGCTATGGTGTATGAATTTCCGTTCACTTCAATGGTTGGATCTGCTATTTGCGCCCATCCCGGAGCATAAAAGAAGGTATTGGTATACGTACTACCATTCCATAAGTTCGAAGCTGCATCAGGCAACCAAATTACATCTTCCTCTTCAACCGGAGGAGCAATGATGGTACCGTCATCACAACTATGCTCTTTGAGTACAATGCGGCTCACGGTTACCTCTGTGTTTTCGGCATTACCACCAAAGTCGAACACCAGACTTACCTTATCCATATCAATGCCTGCCATATCAGTCTTAATAAGTGTGTAGTCTTCATAAGCTTTAAGTTTTACTGTCTGTAGGAAGTAGTACACATCATCTTCTCCCGTCTTAACCAGTTTCACTGTCACATTATTGTGGTCTTTAGTGGTATTCAGGATGGCAGAGAAATCATAATTGTTGGCTGCATTGGTTGCCATATCTGTTAAAAATTTTACTTGTGCTTGCCAAGTATCAGTTGTAGCTTGAGGCAAAATAATCTTGTAGGAGTTACCGTTAGCCTCAATCACCGGATTGTCAATTTGCGTCCATCCCGGAGCATAAAAGAACTCATTGGTATAAGTTGCATTTTTCCACAAGTTACAAGCATTGTCCGGATTGTATCCTCCGGGTTTGCTCTCTTCGCCACTTACCAAGATATAGTGCCAAGCAATGCTACCATTGTCGGCAACAAGTTCTAGGCGACTAGGCTTGATGCTTACAATTCTATAGCGAGGAGTGTTGTAGATGTCATCATTAGGAATATAAGGAAATAGAGTTTTTGAAGGGAAGGTGATGTATAAATCATCTCCATCAATGTCGAAATCGTAGGTTGCATTTTGCAAATCAACAGTTGCCATAAAGTCGTCTCCATCTTGCGGGTTGAACTCGCTGAATATAGAGCAATCTTTATTCACATATACAGTTCCTCCTACACCCGGATCATAAACAAAAGTCTTGTCTACCCCAAAGGTCATTATATCATCATATACTCCCATAGCAGCTTTCTCGTTAGGACTGGCCGAGTACCAACCCAAACCGTCAGAACCCGATTCGCCACACCCTAAGTGACCCTCTTCTTTTTTGGCAATAACCCACTCTTTTTTATCATCACCAGCCAGTTGCTTAATATATACACTAGCATCTACAATGGTGTTGTTAATAGTAAACTCCTTCACTACTGAGCCATCGCTCACCCCATTAGCATTGGCCAACTTTACCTCTACGCTGTACGTTCCTGCTTTAGGATATATCTTAGATAACCCATTCACTGTAGAGTAAGTCTTACCATTGAATATCCATACAGGCATACACCTTTTGTTGTTGATGCTAAATGTAACCTCATTAGTAGTTTGATCTACCTCGATGGCAACCTCTATATCACTTGCAAGAGGAATACCGGCTTCGGATGGATGCACATAAACTTCATCTTTACAAGCACAAAGTGCAAGTATCAATATAAATAAGCAACCGATATAATTAGATATACGTTTCATATTTCTAGATTTTTAGAAGGGTTAATAATTGTTTTGGGTAAGTGTGCCCTGTGCAGCATCAATTTCTGCTTGAGGAATTGGAAGATACTTCTTACTAGGGGTCCAATTGTTGGTTCTATACCCATAAGCATCGGCAGTAAGTGTAGAGGCAGCTTTCCCACTACGAACTAAGTCCCAATAACGTTTGCCTTCGCCCACAAATTCCAACCTTCGTTCGGTCAAGATGTTGTCTAAGGTAGCGCTCACTTTATCCGTCAATCCGGCACGTTGGTGTACCTTGTTTAAATATCCTTCGGCATCGCCGGTACCCGCGCCGCGCACGATTAGCTCAGCAGCATTCAATAGTGTTTCCGAGAAGCGGTAAATACGTAAATTGTTGTTCCAGTTGAGGTCGGCATCTGCTACCTGATCAGCATTGTATCCACTTCTTGCAATGTATTTTTCTAGGAAGAAACCGGTATCTTGATAGCGTGGTTTGTAACTACCTTTGGCTGCCGCATTAAAACAAGTTGCATCGCGACGATCATCTCCTTCTGCATACATATCATAAGTCTCTTGACGTACCGGACAAAATCCCCATCCATTATCTCTATCTGCAGTTCCATCTGCCCAACTATTTGGACTAATCAAACGTGGCAGAACTGTTCCACCTGCAAAAGTGGGATTGCCCCATGAACGAGCTGCATTATCATCTTTATAATTAATCTCAAAAATCGATTCTTTGTTCCATTCACCTGCTTCGGCAAAAATAGAGGCGAAGTCATCAACTAAGTCATAGCTGCCATCGTTGATAATTTCTTTCATATAGTTAAGGGCAGTGGCAAATCTAGACTCATCGTTTTGATACATTACCATTTCGGCATATAGCATATACACCATCGCTTTGGTTACTCTTCCGATATTGGCTTCGGTAGATTTCATAGGCAATACATTCATGGCAATAACTCCCTCTAGATCGGCTATCACCCGATTATACACCTCGTCAGCATTAATTTGCTCAGCAATGTACGGGAAGGTCAGGTTTTCCATATAAAAGGGAATATTACCCCAAAACTTCCACAACCAGTTGTAGTAGAAAGCTCTGAGCACGCGTGCTTCGCCTTCATATCTTTTTTGGTTCTCTTCTGTGATGTTCTCTTTGGCCCAACCGATGTATTTAAGTACATCATTTGAACGTTTCACCCCCGAGTAAGCCACAGTCCATAGTCCGGTAATGCAGTTGTTGGGCAATGCCTCATAGTTCATAATTAAATGCCAAGGTTGGTTGTCATTCTTGTCCGATCCACCTACCCAAATATCATCTCCCATTACATCCGAGATAATATTCACGGGATTATATTGCGACATACTCCAGTCGGGCCATTGCAATGGGTCATATGCTGCCACTAAAGCCTCGAATACATGAGCATCGGTTGTGAAATATTGATCTACAGTAACTTGTATAGGAGGTTCAACATTTAAAAAAGATTCTGAACAGCTTGTTGTCATTAGTGCCGAGAATGAGGCACACAATGCGAATATTTTATAGTTTTTCATCTTCAAAGTACAATTAAGGGTTTAGAAAGTTAAATTGAAACCTAAGCTAAGTGTTCTAGCTTGTGGATACACACCACGGTCGATACCTAACGAAGTACCCCCTGAAGAGATTTCAGGATCAAAACCATCATACTTAGTAAAAGTTAAGAGGTTTTCGGCAGCCACATAAACACGAAGATTAGAAATAAATACCTGATTGGTAAGTTTCTGTGGAAGAGTATAGCCTAATTGTATGTTTTTCAAACGGAAGTAACTACCATCTTTTACATACAAATCAGACGATTGCCAGTTTACATTGTCGCCCAGCACAAAACGTGGGATTCTGTTTGAAGTACCCTCACCGGTCCATCGGCTCAAAATCCATTCCGGTAGATTAGATGATGAGATATCTGTGCGTCGTGTAGCATCGAATATATCATTGCCTTTGGTGCCTTGCCACAACATACTGAAGTCAAGCCCCTTGTACGTGAAGTTCACGTTAACACCATAAGTCCAGTCGGGCATACCTTTACCAATTTTAGTGCGGTCGTCACCATTGATAACACCGTCTCCGTTTATATCAACAAACCTTACATCACCCGGCACTGCTTTGGGTTGTATAACCGAAGTTGTTCCATCGGCATTGGTGTGTACATATGAGTTTATCTCATTCATGTTTTGAAAGATACCCGCAGTTTTATAACCATAGAAGTAGGGGAAAGGAAGTCCATTTTCGGCACGTGTGATGGTACCTACACCTTGAAAACTATCTAAGTTTTCCCAACCACTCTCATTGCCATATTCAATCAATTTGTTTTTCAGATACGATGCGTTTCCACCGATGCGTAAGCTCCAATTCTTTCTGTTTATGCGGTACGAAGCTTCTAATTCCACTCCTTTATTTTCCATTTTACCAACATTACCAATAGGCTTAGATTCACCCACATACGATGGAATATTCATGGTCATCAACATGCCGTTGGTAGTTTTCTTATAATAATCAATTGTTACGGTAAGTGCGTTGTTCAAGAAACCCAAATCCAAACCAAGGTCATATTGTTCAGACTCTTCCCACTTTAAATCAGGATTGGCAAGTCCACTCGCTTTTACACCGTTTATCATCGATTCGTTTGCACCAAATATATAATTGTTGCCTGTTGAAGTAAGCACAGTGTACATAAAATTACCAATGTTTTCGTTACCGTTTTTACCCCATGAAAAACGAAGCTTAGCATTGTTTAGCCAGCTGAGGCGGTTCTCCATAAACTTCTCGTTCGTGATATTCCAACCTGCCGAAACCGATGGAAAAATAGCATAATGATTGTTTGCGCCAAATCGTGATGATCCATCGCGACGAAGTGTAAATTGTAGCATATAGCGCTCAGCATAGTTATAGCTGATACGTCCAAACATAGAGGCTAATGTAGCTTTTGGACTAGCTCCACCATAAATACTCATATCACCATTTTCGGCTAAGCCGTTACAAAAGTCAATATAAGCCTTATTGCCGGTTGGGTCAATCATGCCAAATCGACTTCCTCCTAAATAAAAGCCATTACTCTTTTTTGCCGATTGCCCCAATAAAACAGAAAATGAACTCTTTCCGAACGATTTATCATAGGTCAACATATTTTCAAGCTGCCACACCGTACCGCGATCGCTCGATGAAAACACACTGCTACGAGTTGCTTTATTATTGGCAGTCAGGTAGTATAGTTTGGTGTGTCCGTCGCTGCCCCAGAACGATAAATCTGCTCCATATGAGGTGCGGAATTTAATACCGCCCCAAATGGCTAACTCTGCTGTAAAGTTGGCCACAAACTTGTGCGACCATCCTTTAGTGCCAGGCAATGATAGTGACGCTAATGGATTGACCATTTCATTATAATCCGCACCTGCCAACGTATAAAGTTTACCATTATTAGGATCGTACATCGGAGTAAAGTCTGAGTTTGATGAATAGTAGTCAAGTTGATCTTGTGCCGCTTGTCCCTCGGCATACACACTAAGAATAGGTGATAATGACAAGGCGCTACCAAGTACCGAACCAAACGAAGAGTTAGTGTCAATTCCGGTTGATTTAACTCGTGCATAAGAGATATTGGAAGTCACTTTTAAGCTGTTTAACCAGTTACGTTCTTGGGTCTCAAACAGTGTATAGCTATTATTGCTACGTAGCGTAAGACGCTCGTAGTTTGAACGACCATAATTACCACCTACAATACCATCTTGTTTAAAAAATCCCAATGATAGTAAGTAACTAATTTTTTCGCTTGCACCGCTGATACTTACCTGGTTTGACATGATAGGCGCATCATAATTGAATGTTTCTTTTTGCCAGTTTGTCCCTTTACCATATGAATATGGATCGTTATACTTGGGTGCTTGTCCTGAGTTCATCAATCCTTCATTCATTAGGAGTGCATACTCTGTAGCATTCAACACATCACGCTCTTTCCAAGGACGCTGCCAGCCGTACGAGAAGTCGTAAGTCAATGTTGTTTTTCCTAGTTGTCCGTTTTTGGTAGTAACTAATATTACACCATTAGCCGCACGCGCTCCATAAACTGCTCCTGAAGCTGCATCTTTTAAAACTTCGATAGATTGAATATCATTCGGATTTAAATAATCTAATCCTCCTTCGATAGGCATACCGTCTACAATATAAAGTGGGTCGGAATTGTTGATGGTACCGATACCACGTACACGAATTTGCGAAGCAGCTCCTGGCTGTCCTGACGATGAAGTGACGGTTACCCCCGAAGCTAATCCCTTCAATGCATTATCTACACGCGTTGAGCCGATTTTGCCTAAATCATCTGCCGAAACTTTAGCAATAGAAGCAGTAACAACACTCTTTTTTTGAATGCCATAACCTACTACAACGACTTCATCTAATGCTTCAGCATCTTCTTGAAGAACGATTTTTAAAAATGATTGATTTCTCACTGTAACATCTTGTGGTTTGTAACCAATATAAGTAACAGTAAGAATAGAGTTGATAGGTACTGATAAAGTAAAATTGCCATCAAGATCGGTTACTGTTCCAGTTGACGTGTTATTCTTCATAACAATATTTACTCCGGGTAAGGGCTCGCTGTCCGAACCGCTCACAACCACACCTTTTATCTGTAAGTCTTGTGCGCCTACAGTAGTGAAGATAAGGTTTAATAGTAAAACTACAAACGATAACTTTTTCATAAATTTATAAAATTAAGATTAACAATTGGTCTAATAGTATCTCTCTCGAGACAAGACAAATATAGGTGCAATTGTAATATTGAAATAGAAAACGCATATTCTAAAATACGTCAATCGAGAAAAAAGAATACGTTATGAATACGTCAATGCTATCTAATGTGTTGATAACTAGATTTTAATATATACTTCGAGATGATACATCAACGATGTATTTTATATTAATTATTTAGAAGTAATATGATGTTTTTGTTTGTAAAGTCGGTTTTGTAGATAAAAGCCTCTTTCTAAAATCTATTATAGTTCGTTAACTTTAAACCGAATTGCAATCTTAATATTAGCATTGGCTTATGAGTAGAATGATAAATCAGATCTCTTTATTTAAATATTCAGTAAGGCTGTCTTCTCGAGTCAAATTAAACTTTTTGCGCAAGCGATAACGGATAGTTTCCACTCCCCGCACTGAAATGTTGAGTAATGGAGCAATCTCTTTAGTAGAAAGATTCATGATAAGGTAAGCACACATCATGCGTTCATTGAGCGACAGATCTGAATGTCGACTGCTTAAACGTTTCATGAAATTATTGTGTATTAAATCAAATTGTTCCTCAATTCGCTTCAATACATCATCGCTTTGAATATTAGAATCAATTTTACTATTGATAATCATCAATTGTCTTTTACTCTCTTTATTACTTTCACCACGAAGCGTAGATGATACTTTTAGAATCTCTTGCTTTATTTCAGTAAGCATTTCATTCTTCCTAACAAAGTTGATCATCAGATTGGCCATCTCTTGACTTTTGTGTTGCAGGTCATGATGTAGCTTTTCTTTTTCTAACTCAATAATTTGTTGTTCTTGGCGTTCTTTTTCAGCCTCATAGGCTTTCTCCATTTGATGTAACTCGTTGTTCTTTTCTAGCTCTAACTGATGCTTTTTGCGTTTTAGTCGCTTCTCTTCCCAGCGATAAATGCTCCAAAGAAACATTAAGAAGAGAATACCATAACAGATGTAAGCCGAAATGCTACGGTACCATGGTGCCAATATAACAAAGGAAATACTATCTTCTGAGGTTGTGCCATCGGGATGGAGTATCTTTACTTCGAACAAATATTCTCCCTCAGATAAATTACTATACTCTTTGATATTGGTGGTTGTATAGTCTGACCAATTATCATGATTCAGGCGATATTGATATCGGATGTCATCGTATAAAGTGAAAAAGGATTGTCCATACTCAAATCGGATAGAGTTGTTCTCGTATTTTATTTCAGGTGTGGGTTTGCTCTTTAAGAAATTGGCTGTATAGATAAGTGAGTCTTTGGGATAAGTGAGATAGATGTTTTGTATAAACACTGAGTGATTACTACTGTTTTTTTCTTTGTTATCGGGAGTATTGAATAATGCAAACCCATTCTCATTGGGGATGATAAAGGTAGAATCGGTTAGAGTAATGATATTCTCGAAAGAAGGTACAAGCTCTAACAACGATTGATGAATGGGATATATATTAGTATCGGTTCCTTTTTTATAAGTGTTGAGGCTGGCAATGCATAACTCATGCGGGCTCAAGCTAATGATTTTGTTGCCTTGTTCTGCTAAGTAACAATAGTCGGAATTACCATTAAGTAGCTTATTTAGTTCTTCGCTTGGAACCATTTTGTTGGTACCAGCATCAAATTGATACATACCTTTGGATGTTGTGAAATAAATGTGATCTTTCAGTTTGATGATGTTTGTTTCTTTAGCTCCTGACAACCCTTCGTTTACTCCAAACTTTTTTACTTCGTTAACCGCAGTGAGTTGATTGTTAAGCTTTACTCGCATAATTTTATCACCGTTTTGTATCCATAAAATATCACGTGCCTCTTGTTCTATTCTTTTGCAAGAATCATCTATACCTGCAATTTTGCAGACTGTAGTCCAATTCCCTTTTTGCTTTTCGAGCAAATACATGCCATCATATACTCCAACAAACATTTTGGTTGGATCTCCTAAAACTTGTCTGCATGTCCATACCCCTGTTAAGTCGGATATTCGCTTTAGTGTATTCTCTTCTATTTTAAATATTCCTCTATCATGCAAGCACAATAGCTCTTTGTCAATTTCGCACAAATCCCAAACTTGTCCGCTCGAGTTTTGTACAGTACGAATATTGGGTAAGTTCCCATCGGTTAAGATGGGATATTCTGTGTAATAGAGTCCACGATTGGTTCCCAGATAAAGAGTTTTGTTTTCAACCGCAGCAGCATACCCGGTGCCGTATGAGTGAGGATAAGAATATAAGTTTGTGAAGGGAGAATTAATGCATAGATAGTTAATACCACTATCTAACCCTGCCCATAGATTCCCCGAATCATCAAATGTTATAGAGAGTACTGTATTATTGCGCAGTCCGTTGTTCTCATTAAAATATTTCAAGGTTGAGTTTTGGGTATCAATAAGAACAATACCCTTGTGAATGGTTCCCATTGCTATCTTATTCTCATGAGCTGCCACACAGAACACTTCATTCTTACTCATAAAATCTTCAGCTCCAGTTTTGAAAGGAGTTAGTGATTGCTTGTCCCAGTAATATAATCCATGATAAGCTGTAACAATAAGCATTCCCTCTTGGTAAGGAACAATCCCTCTAATTCTTTCTCTCTCTAAAATGTCAGCCCCTTGAAGTGGAAATAGTGTATTGCCAATTAGAACTTTTACTCCCTGGCTAGTACCTAAGTATAACGTTCCATTGATAACACTTGAGCAATCTATTTTATGATCGGCAGGAATTAGGGTGTATTTCCCATTTAGATATTTAATAATATATCCATCGCCTTGGAAATATAAAATATTATCAATTTCGTGAATTCCCCATACATTGCCAAATGCACGTTCAGCTTCATTAAGCGAGTCGGATAAGCAGTGATAAGTCATTTGTCCCGATGGGGCAGGTTGAAAGTATCCAAATTCATTTATACCACCTACGTAAATTCTCTTTTGATTGTTAGATGACAAAACTGAACGTACATTTGAACGATTTTTCAATTGAAAAACCTTCCATACACTTCCATCAAATTGCAACAGTCCGTTAGAGTTCGCAAAATAGGTCCAAGTGGTGTTGTAAGGGTCTATTTGCCACGTTTGTGCTCCTTTTCCAAAAAGTGATTTATCGAAATTTATGATAAAGCTACTCCATTCGGAATTAGCATATATATAGGGAGTGCATAAAAGAAGAAAAAGAATAATGAAACTCTTTGCCGATCGTGTCATCTTGGTATTAGTTTTGGGTTAATACAAAGTTATATATTTTTTGAAAAATAATCGAATAAGCATGTCTCTAAATGCCTTATTGCCCTAATTTTGTTTGAACCATCTAAGCTATCATAATGTTATAAGGATATAACATTTTAAAATCTATACCAGTATGGAGAAATATCTTATTCATAGCAATGAACTGCATCTGATTGATAAAGAAAAAATACATCATGCAGTAGAGCAAATGGTCAATACCTTAGGGTTGGCTGCCGGTTCAACATATGATTTTAATCTTTATAAAGTAGTAGAAGAGTATTTTACCGATCTTGAAAAACGGGATAAGATTAATCACCTACTGGATATAAAAGACGATGCGTATGAATTGCGCGTAGAATTGGGTGAGAAAATATTTCAGTA
>DKPL01000022.1 GCA_002471185.1 Bacteroides sp. UBA7335 | reverse complement strand
AACCTATTATTTTGCTTGAGCCACTATTTGCAAACGTAGTACCAATGTAGTACCATTTAAGGTCTATTCAAGAAAAAACCCCACTTAGAAGTTATCTAAGCAGGGTTATTGAGGTTCCTGGCGGATTCGAACCGCCGTAAACGGTTTTGCAGACCGCTGACTAAGCCACTCATCCAAGGAACCGTCGTTTCTTGATTGCGGATGCAAAGGTAACACTTATTTTTAAATTACCAAATTTTCAATAGTGTTTTTTGTTTTGTGTATTGCTCTTTTCTGTGCAGTTGGTGGGCTTATTCTTGAGCTGATGCTTTAGTGCACAGTCACTTGTACAACCGGCACAAGGATTTTCTTTTTTGCGTATACCCCGAAAAAAAAGTATTAGCTTATATAATATAAAGCAGAGGCAGCCTAACAGAATAATTAAAACTGCCCATTCTTGCCAATTTGTCATCATATAAATAACCTCCCTACTTGATAAACAATACATGTAAGTATCCAGGCCAACGAAGTGGTATAGAATGCCGCAAAAAGTGCCCACTTCCAACTACCCGACTCCTGCTTAATAGCAACCAAAGTAGCAATACAAGGGAAATAGATCAGCACAAAAAGCATATAGCAGAAGGCTATCAGCGGAGTTATCGGGATACGTTCTGCCAGATTTGCTGCATCAACCTCAGGGTCATTTACATAAAGCACTCCCAAGGTGCTTACTACAATTTCTTTAGCACCAACTCCCGATAGCAACCCTACTCCAAGTTTCCAATCGAAACCTAAAGGTTCTACCACAGGTTCTATCACCTTACCTATTTGTCCAATATAAGAATGTTCTTGCTGTTGAGCTACCGAATCGTAATCGTTATGATTGGGGTAATAGCCCAGAAACCACACAATAATAGAAGCAATCATAATGATACCACCCATCTTACGCAAATATTGCACTCCTTTCTCCCAGGTATGTCGAAAGATAGAGCGCGCTGTAGGCATGCGGTAAGGAGGAAGTTCCATCACAAAGGGAGTATCGTCGCCTTTGACTAGAAACTTGCTAAACAACCGCGCTATCAGTACGGCAAGCAAAATACCGATGGCGTATAGCGAAAGAATAACAACTCCTTCGTGTCGAGGAAAAAACACACCAACCAGTAATAAATAGATAGGTAAGCGAGCACTACACGACATCAGCGGATTGACTAGCATTGTGATTAGTCTACTTTTACGGTTCTCGATGGTTCGCGAAGCCATAATAGCAGGCACATTGCAACCAAACCCCATGATTAGTGGAATAAATGATTTGCCATGCAACCCCATTTTATGCATAATCTTATCCATAATAAAAGCAGCACGAGCCATATAGCCGGAGTCTTCCATCAATGAGATAAAGAAGTATAAGATAAGAATATTGGGCAAGAACACAATCACTCCCCCTACTCCACCTATTATTCCATCGATAAGCATATCTTTAAGCGGACCGGCAGACATGTGTTCGGTAAGCAACTTTGCCAATGAGTCGACCAACCATTCAATGCCCATCATAGGATATTCGCCTAACACAAAGGTTCCTTCGAACATGATGTACATAAAAAGAAAAAAGATAGGATACCCCCAGATGCGATGAGTTACTACCGAGTCGAGCACTTTGGTCAACACCTCTTTTTCTTGATGATTGTCTACAAAGGTCTCTTTGAGTGCACCACTGATAAAGCCATATTTAGCATCAGTTATAGCAGACTCACTATCTTCGCCCATGGTTTGCTGAATGCGTTTGGCCTCTTTATCGCGTATTTTAAGAATTTGCTGTCCGTTGGGCAGGGTGCGGATAAGCTGTTCAAACTCGGTATCGTTTTCGAGTAGTTTGATAGCAAGAAAACGAGTCGAATATTTGTGACGAATAGATTCATTTAAGCAAATCCCCGCTTTTACTTCATCAATGGCGCGCTCTAAGTCGGGGCCATGATTGATGTGAATGTGGCGATACACTCTTTTATCAGAAGATTGCGCATCAACATAATCTTCGAGATGCGACTCGTGCTGATGCTCGTCAACATGCTGATGATGCCAATCTTGTAGTTCTTTAGCAACTTCGGGGTTGATGTTTCCTTTTTTATCAAGAAAGTCAGCTCCTTCGTAGAGGTTGATTACTACGTGAAAGAGGTGATTGATTCCCATTCCCTTGCGACTGACAGTTGGTACCATAGGCACCCCAAAAAGCTTGCTCAGCAAACGGTAGTTCAACGTATTACCACTCGATTCTAGTTCATCAAACATATTAAGTGCTATCACCATGCGCACATTCATATCAATTAACTGCGTGGTGAGGTATAGATTGCGCTCTAGGTTTGAGGCATCAACTACATTAATAATAATATCCGGAGTTTCGTCGATGATGTGTCGACGCACATAGATTTCTTCGGGAGTGTAGGCTGATAAAGAGTATGTCCCGGGCAAATCGACTAGTTTAAAACGGTAACCTTCAAATTCGAAGAAACCCTCTTTTGCATCTACGGTTACTCCGCTATAGTTACCCACATGCTCGTGTGCGCCCGATGCGATATTAAACAGTGTTGTTTTACCACAATTTGGATTTCCTACCAAAGCAACATTTATGGTACGCCTTTTGCCAAGTGCCACACGTCGCAAATCTTCATCATCGCAGTGTGTCAACTCTTTTTGGTTTTGTGTATAGTCTTTTTCAGGAAGATGCAGGACAGCTTCTTCTTCACTGACCACTTCAATCATCTCTGCTTCCTGACGGCGCAAGGATATCTCATATCCCAACACTTTATATTTTATCGGATCTTTTAAAGGGGCATTTAATATCACTTCTACAGTTTTACCTTTAATGAAACCCATCTCGACAATGCGTTTACGAAAACCTCCGTGACCTAACACCTTAATGATTACCCCTTTTTCTCCTGTCTTCAATTCGGACAAACGCATAAATTAAGTATCATTTATATGGGTTGCAAAGATATACAAATGATGCAAAGAGTACAAACTATTTAGAATGTTTTTAAATTAGAAATAGCAAATATTATGCTACAAACAGACGCTAACTGCAAAGCCATTATGCCCATTGTTTTAAACACACGCCATCATAGTTTGCCAAACACGGCTAATTAAAGAATAGCCAGTGAGCCAATACGGTGAAACCACAAAAAACATGGGGATGTTTTGTATAACAACATGGGGATGTTTTGATGTAAAACATCCCCATGTTGTTACTGCTACTGCTATAGGTGTACGCTGCTGTGGATAAGTATTAAACAAAGTAGTTAGCTATTTGCCACATTCATCAGCACTATCTTTGTGGCATAAGACCGGTAGAAGTATCTTTTTATACTACAATATAAATCGCTACACAACAATAATCATTATATTTGTAGCTCAATGATACACGCACTTATTTCGCATTATATAAAAGAAAAAAAGCTGTTTGACAAGACAGACAAACTGCTTATTGCTCTTAGTGGAGGCGCCGATTCGGTTGCTCTGCTCCGCTTACTGTGCGATATGGGGTATTTGTGCGAAGCAGCTCATTGCAATTTCCATTTAAGAGCCGAAGAGTCTGACCGTGACGAAGCCTTTGTGCGTGAGCTTTGCGACGAACTACACATCCAGCTTCATGTTATTCATTTTGATACTCAGCAATATGCTGCCAACCATAAGCTATCTATCGAAATGGCAGCACGCGAACTTCGCTACCAATGGTTTGAGCAATTGCGCAATGACACTCAATCGAGCTATGTTGTAGTGGCTCATCACAAGGATGATAGTGTTGAAACTATGCTGCTTAACTTGATAAGAGGGACTGGTATTGCGGGATTGACCGGCATTCAGCCACAAAATGGCTTCGTTGTCCGACCGCTTTTATGCATCAGCCGACATCAAATTATCGACTATTTAGATGCAATAGGGCAAAGCTATGTTACCGATAGCACTAATCTTCAAGACGAATATACACGCAACAAAATAAGGTTAAACCTGCTCCCAATGATGGAAGAGCTAAACCCTTCGGTTAAAGAGAGCATAGCTGCTACCGGTAGCCATCTCAATGATGCACTGCTCATTTACAAGCAGGGTGTCGAAGAGAGCAAAAAGCGGATAATGACCGAAAAAGGGATAAATATTGCAAGTCTTCTACAAGAGGTAGCTCCCGAGAGCATCTTACACGAAATTTTATATCCGCTTGGATTTACTTCTAAGCAGATAAAAGAGATCTATTCTTCACTTCAAAGTCAATCGGGAAAGCGGTTTTATGGCAAAAACAATCAAATGGTCGTTAAAGACAGAGAGATGTTACTGATTGAGCAATCTACATCGCACTCATCGGCGCCTTTTGAATTGATTTTTAGAGAATATGAGTATACAGCCGATTATCAGATACCGCGCAATAAGCAGGTAGCCTGTTTTGACACCGACAAACTGCCGGGTTTATTTGAGATACGCAAATGGCAGGCGGGAGATAAGTTTATTCCTTTTGGAATGAAAGGGCGCAAACTCATCAGCGACTTTATGACCGACCAAAAATTTTCGGTTGTTCAAAAAGAGAATCAATGGCTCTTGCTATCAGCACAAGAGGTTATTTGGGTGATTGGAGAACGAACCGACAATAGATATCGCATTGATGAGAATACGAAAAGAGTGACTGAAATCAGCATTCTACATTAACATTTTAAGTATGAACAAATTAGGAATAAATGGTGTTTTAATAAGTAATTGTGTTGAATACCGGCCTGAAATCGACAAGAACAAAGTGCTATTATAATAATTACCAGTAGATAAGCTTATCGAAAAAAATATTA
>DKPL01000093.1:33318-33909 GCA_002471185.1 Bacteroides sp. UBA7335 | reverse complement strand
GAACGTTTGATTGATGCTAACATTGCTGATAGCATCGTTGCTACTGCTACTCCTTTAGAAGGTTTAAAGTTATTATCAGAAGGCAAATACGATGCAATGATTAGTTTTGAGGTTGTTTCCTATTATTTAATAAGAAAGTACGGTTTTGATAATCTTAATATATCTACTGTCGATCTCGAACCTGAAACTTACTCATTGGCTGCAAATGTAGATAATGTAGAGTTACTTAATCTACTAAATACAGCTTTGTATCAAATGAAAATAGATGGCGACTACGATAAACTCTACACTAAATGGTTTGGAGTATACGAAAAGCGGGATTATTTTCAAGCAATTCGTATTATTCTAATTGTACTTGGGATAGGTCTTGTTATTATATTTGTTTTTATTTGGCAGCTACGTCACAGGGTGCGCTCGGCAACAAAAAAACTTCGTATTAAAAATGCTGAAGCAACTTTATTGGTCGAAAAGTTAACCAATGAAATAGCGCATCGTCAAGCCATCGAGGAAGATTTAATTCGCGCCAAAGAGAAAGCGGAAGAGTCTGATCGTTTAAAAATGGCCTTTTTAGCCAATGTCAGTCATGAGATT
>DKPL01000093.1:29898-33143 GCA_002471185.1 Bacteroides sp. UBA7335 | reverse complement strand
AATGTCAGTCATGAGATTCGTACTCCACTCAATGCCATTGTGGGATTCTCTGAGTTAATACAATATACCGAAGACCATCATGAACAAGAGGATTATAAAAACATCATCAATAATAACAATGAACTACTTCTGCGCCTGATAGGTGATATTCTTGATCTTTCAAAGATTGACTCGGGTACCGTTGATATAATCATAGATAAATTTGATGTAGTGGCTATGTTTTATGAGGTTTTTGCCATACATAAGGCACGTTGCAGCAACAAATCGGTTGTGATGACTGCTACTACCAATCTTGTCCATTGTATTGTTCGGCTCGATCGTAACCGGGTAACTCAAGTTATGGGCAACTTCCTCTCAAATGCATTAAAATATATCCGTGAGGGATCTATTGAAGCCACTCTTACTTATGAGAATCGGGGAGTTAAAATAAGTGTGAAAGACACTGGTATTGGAATTCCTCAAGATAAGCAACACCTTATTTTTCAGCGTTTCGAGAAACTCGACTCTTTTACTCAGGGCACCGGTTTAGGTCTTGCCATTTGCAAAGCCATTATGGATGCTATTGGCGGAAAGATAGGATTTGAGTCTCACTATAACGAAGGATCTTTTTTTTGGGCATGGTTTCCCGCTGATACTGATCAAATCAAATATAAAGACTAAGTTTTTGACTTTCATCTGTTTAGCGATATTTTATTACTAAACAGGGCTTAGTCCATAAACAATCTCTTTTGATTATCTGTTTTAACAATAACAAAAGATAGTTTATGACGACAATAATAATCGATGTAAAAAGCACACTTCAATCTTCTTACTGTATTGATGCGGCTGATGGTGAAAAACTCTACAAGCAACTCAAAATCGCTTTAGTTGATGGAAATGTAATTCACCTCTCCTTTGAAGGCATTGAATTGCTGATAGCCGCATTTCTCAATGTAGCGATAGGAAAGCTATTTGCTGATTTTGACAATGAGTATTTGCAAAATCATTTAGTTTCTAAAAACATTCATCCCGATTTCCAACACTTGTGGGATAAAGTTATTCAACGTACTCCGGTTTACTATTGCAATAAGGAGTCTATGGATCATTGTATTTCAAACATAATTGAAGAGTAAATCATGGCATCAAGATATCAAACAAGAGATTTAGATAGTCTGTTGGACAATAGCTTCTTTTTCGATACTAATATTCTTCTTTATCTTTTCTATAGTCATACAGTTGATTGGGCTTCTAAGTCTTATTCAAATCTTTATATGAATATGCTCAACAAAGGGGTCAAGGTATTTATTGACAACACTGTGCTATCAGAGTTTATTAATCGTATACTACGCATTGAGTACGATACTCGAATGAAAATTTCCCCTGACAATATAGTTCCTTTTAAAAAGTTTCGTGATACTATCGAAGGACAAGAGGCCGTTGATCATGCCAACAACTTAGTCAAGAATATACTAAAGTTTATCAGCATTGATGGCGAAGTGATGAACAAAGGTGATATCCAATCAATACTTATTGTGGACTCTTTAGATTATAACGATAAAATTATAGAGCACCTATGCGAGAATAAGGGATATATATTAGTTACCAATGATACCGACTTCAAAGAGAGCGAAATCGATATTCTTTCTGCACATCGCGGTTTTTATGAATAACGACCTTTTATTATTTTTTATCATTGTTAAACCATTTGGGGTTGAATTTGTTTTTACTATAAATATTAAACTATAAACGAATATGAAACAGAGAAAAATACTAACCGGAATTGCTGTTGCTATACTAGTATTATTATTACTTTATTGGTTATTTGTGGCTGAAGATATTAATGCTTGGTTACCGATAAATTAAGAGAATTTGTCGATTAGATAATTTGGGGTCTTTTTGTTGAAAAACAAGAAGACCTTTTTGTATATAGCTCTCTACTTAAGCTTTTTGCGAATTTGCTATGTTTACTTTATGGTTTATTTCTCATTTTCCCCTTTTTTATTCCTCTTTCTATTCTTATCGTTCACTCTTAATCTCCTCTCTCTGTCCCTGTGTTTAGCCTGGTCACAACTTCAGCTCCAACCCTTCACACCCCCACCCCTCCCTCATGCCTCTCCCTTAGGGTGTAGCAGCCATTGTTGTGCCTAATAAGGTTTATGGAATTACAGATCTCTGAAATTGGATTTTCTCACTCCACCAAAGCAGTGGGATTATGGGTTTAAGGCTGGGGTGCATCGGGGCACGACTGACCTGTGACTGCACTGCATTTTCTGACGGCACCCTCAAGGTGGGCAGATCAAGAGATTGACACGCCAACAACTCTGGAGAAAGACAAAGAGGCAGGCAGATCCCTTGTATCTGTATGTACCTGACAATTAAGCTTATTCTGAGTCAGACAACTTTTTTTTTTTTTCTTTTTTTTTTTTTTTTTTCCTACGTCTGGGTTTTTTTTTTTTTTTTNNTGTTTTGTGTGTCAATAAATTGGATTTTAACTGATTGTTTTAATTAATTAAAAAATATAATATATAAACTGTGTTTTAAAAGTATTAAACACTTGTTATCAATATTTTAGCTCTAAAATTCTTTGGTATTTTTTAAAATATTCATGTCACCATGTTACACCATTTTTCTTTTTTTCTTTTGTTTGTATAAGACAATTTTTCTTATCTTATTCTATCGTTTTTTACTTGAGTTATTTTATCATTTATGTTCTTGGTTTGCGTTATTCCTTTAGTTACTCTTTTCCTTAAACTACATTTTATAATCTGTTATACGGTTGTTGATAGCTATATGATAATAATTTAATAAGAAATATTGCCTTTTTGATAAAAACATTTTTCTCAAATGCAATTCATTTTAGGAAGATGAATAGATGTTGCATATTATTGTAGTGGCATAGCAACTATTACAAAAAGAAAAACACTTCCTGATTCGTTCGCTAACGAGGAAGTGTTTTTACACAAAAACTAAACTAGACTTAACTAAACTATTCTATAGTTAAAAATTCGAGTTTCACAACTCTTACTGGTTACAAAAATAATCAAAAATGTTATTTATTCTACAAGTAATTGATAAAAATGTGTTTTTTATCGACAAAAAAGTTATTTATTAACTCCTTTCCTCCAAAAAATGTTGAAAATCATTTTTATAACTGTCACTTATTGGGATATAAGCTTTGTCAAAAACAATTCTTCCTCGGTCTATTATTCTTATTTTATCTTTCTGAACAATAAACGAACGGTGTATACGCATAAAGCGAGTAGGGG
>DKPL01000093.1:562-29704 GCA_002471185.1 Bacteroides sp. UBA7335 | reverse complement strand
CTCCATCGACTTCATACTCATTAATGAGAGTATTGGCTTGGGTTGATTCTCTATATATATTTTGATGTAATCCTTTAACCCTTCGATATAAAGAATTCTTTTTAGTTCAACTTGTACCAGCTTATAGTCGCTTTTTACAAAGATGCTTTCCAATTCTTCTGGTTTTTGCACCAACTCAAACCATTTTAAGGCTTTATTTGCAGCTTGTAGAAAATCTACATAGGATACCGGTTTTAATAGATAATCGAGTGCATTTATGCGATAACCTTCTAAAGCGTATTGTTCAAAAGCTGTGATAAAGACTATTCGAGTACGCTCATTTACCATTCGCGAGAATTCTAACCCATTTAGTTCGGGCATTTGAATATCCAGAAACAATAAGTCTACATCTAGTTTGGGCAACTCATTCATGGCTTGCACGGCACTCGAATATTTTCCTTGCAGCGACAAAAAAGGTGTTTTGTTTACATAGCTCTCAAGCAGATTTAGTGCTAAAGGCTCATCGTCTATTATGGCACAAGTCAATGTCATCTATCTTGTTTTTAGAGGTTAAACTTCAATGATAAGTTGTGAGGTATAACTCTTCCCATCTTCGCTCGTTTCGTGTTTCCAATTAAACCTACCTGGATACATTAACTCTAAGCGTTTGCGAACCTGCTCTAAACCGATACCTGATCCGCTTTTGTCATCGGTAGCTTTAGGGAAGTTGCTATTTGTAATTACACAAGCCACCTGATGCTCCGATTCAGAGATTGCTATAAAGATTAAACTAGGTTCGGTTGGCGATATTCCGTGCTTAAAAGCATTTTCTATCAATGATATAAATATCAAAGGAGCAATTTGCGTTTGACTATCCGGGGTAATATCAATTTGAGTTTTTACAGTCACATTGGGCGAAAGTCGTATACGCATTAGTTCTATGTAGTTGCGAATAAAGTCTACCTCTTTTCCCAGTGATACAAAAGGCTGCTGATTGTCATAGAGTACATGGCGCAGCAACTTGCTTAATTCTTGCACTGCTTCTTGTGCCTTATCACTATCAAAAGCTATCAGAGCATAGATGTTGTTTAATGTATTTAGCAGAAAGTGAGGATTCAGCTGGTTTCTTAGGTTTTTCAATTCCGCTTCTGCTCTGCTTTTCTCTATCTCTTTTTTCTCTGTTTCTATCTGGCTCCATCTGCCTACCAACCTGATGGCGGTAGCCAATGCAATGGTAAGAACCATTGAAAACATATCACGCAATACAAAGATGGCACGAGGTGGCAAGTCGTGAGGTCGCCTTTCGGCCATCGGTGGTTCGAAAAACGCAATGCTCTGCCAGAAATAAAGCGCAACACTCATCAGTAACACCAACAAAATATTGATTCCCAAATACTCTTTAATCCCTTTGTCGAAAAGTAGTTTTGGGATAAACAAACAATAGTTTAGGTAAAATAGTATAAGAAAAGATAGGGGTACCCCAACATGGCGTACATAATCTAGCCAATTTACCGGACCATTGCCTTTGTTCATAAAGAAGATTGGGAATCCAAAGATAATTCCCCACCCAATAATATGGGTGAGGATCTCTGCGAATCGTATTTTGGGACTTTCAATCGATTTCATACCTACAAAGATAAATTATTTATTCGTACCTGATTGCTTCAATCGGGTCTAAATCAGCAGCTTTCTTAGCTGGATACCATCCAAAGAAAACCCCTGTGATAGTACATACGGCAAACGATAAGAATACACTCCAAGGCTGAATTAATATAGGCCAGTGCGCCACACTTTTCACTACCCAACTGGCACCGCAGCCTATGATTACTCCAATTATTCCACCGGTGATACTAATCAGTATTGCCTCGATTAAGAACTGACTTAAAATATCGATACCGCGAGCACCAACCGACATTCGCAACCCGATTTCGCGAGTACGCTCAGTTACCGACACATACATGATATTCATAATTCCAATTCCTCCCACCACCAAAGAAATCCCTGCAATACATGCCAATAGTGTTGTCATTAGGTCGGTCGTTGAGTTAAGCATCGTGCTAAGCTCTTGTTGACTTCTGATACTAAAATCGTCTGCATCGTTAGCTTTTAGTTTATGTTCTCTTCGCAATATTTCAGTAATTTCATCAATGGCATACTCTGTCATATCTTCCGATAGTGCCGAAGCATAGATGCCTTGCAATGAGGTAGCTGCCAATAAGCGCTTCATTACGGTAGTGTATGGTGCCAATACAATATCGTCTTGATCCATTCCCATTGAGTTGTATCCCTTCGATTTCAGTACTCCCACAATACGCATTGGTATTTTATTAAATCGAATGACCTTGCCTACGGGATCACTTCCATCCGGAAATAGATTGTCTACAATGGTTTTACCAATCACACATACCTTAGCCGAACTCTGAATGTCTGACTCGGTAAACATTGTTCCATTTTCTACCGACAATTGTCTGATATCAAGGTAGTCCAGTCCCACACCACTCACCGACGAAGGGTAGTTGTTATTGCCGCTCACCAATTGTCCCGAAGACGATACATTTGGACTAATTCCCGATAGGTAATTGGTCTCTTCACGTAACTTCTCATAATTCTCCAGTTTTAGCGTTTGCATTTCCGATGCATCTCTTCGTACCCCGCCACGCATATCTCCTCCAGGATGAATCATAATCATATTCGATCCCATTTCGGCTATCTGTAGCTGTATGCTTCGCTTAGAGCCTTGCCCTATGGCAAGCATAGTAATCACCGAGGCAACCCCAATGATAATACCAAGCATGGTTAAGAAAGCCCTTAGCTTATTATTGGCAAGCGCACGAAGTGCTATTTTAAATAAGTTGGTTCCGTTCATACATTTTTGTTTAATAATTCAATGGTCAGTCGTCGGTTTTAGGCAACAGCTTATAAGCCTCCACCGCCGACTGTATAGCCGAGTTTTTTGTGTCCTCAATCACCTGTCCATCTCTCAACCAGATGTTTCTACTACTATATTGAGCAATCTCAGGATTGTGTGTCACAAAAATAATGGTCCGACCTTCAGCATGAAGCTTCTGAAAGAGCATCAAAATCTCAAAAGAAGTTCGCGTATCCAAATTCCCGGTAGCCTCGTCTGCCAAAATCACAGCCGGATTGTTGACCAATGCTCGTGCTATGGCAACCCGTTGCATCTGTCCTCCCGACATTTGGTTCGACTTATGTTCCAATCGATCAGCCAACCCCACAGCAGTGAGTGCTGCAATGGCGCGTTCCCGTCGTTCGCTTGCACTTATTGTTGCATTATACATCAAGGGCAGTTCCACATTTTCTACTGCTGTTGTCTTAGGCAATAGGTTATAACTTTGAAACACAAAACCAATTTTCCGATTGCGCAACACCGCCCGTTGTGCTTTGCTCATGGTTCTTACCGAAGTTCCATCCAATAAGTATTCTCCGGATGTTGGTGTATCTAGGCACCCTAAGGTATTAAGCAAAGTCGATTTTCCCGAACCTGATGTTCCCATAATGGTTACAAATTCTCCTTCGTGAATGTTGAATGATACACCGCGTAACGCATGAACAACTTCGTCACCAACTAAAAAATCACGTCGAATATTTTGCAATTCAATTACTTTCTTTTCCATAATCCTTATTTCTTTTTACTCCCCGGAGGGCCAGGCATGAATGGACTCTTTTCAGAGTTCGCCACTTGGGTTGGTACATTGCTTGTGCCCATATTAGCCTCCAGCACAATGGGTGTTCCTGCTGTTATGCCACCTACAATTTCGGTTTGCATACCATTGCTTATTCCTATTTCTACCGGATGTGCAGTAAATGTATTTCCCTCCTTGGTCCAAACTTTATGTTCTGTTGCAATGTCTTTGATTACATCATTTTCGCTAGTTAGCGGAGGTTCGGGCGTGAAACGCAATGCTTTGGCCGGAACACTCAATACACCACGCTTATCCAGCGTGTAAATTGTAATGTTTGCAGTCAATCGTGGTTTTAGCTTCAGATCGGGATTTTGAGCCGAAATCACCACCTCATAAGTCACTACACTCTCGCTCGATGCGCCTGTAGTACTACTACTACCAGTGCTTCCCAAGCGTATTTGAGTTACTTCACCTTCGAAAGTATCATTTGGGTAGGCATCAACAGTAAAGCTCACTCGTTGTCCCTCTTTCACATCGCCTATATCAGCTTCATCCACATCTGCCACTACTTGCATTTGAGTCAAGTCGGCAGCAATAGTAAATAGGGTAGGCGTTTCAAATCCTGCAGCTACAGTCTGTCCCTCCTCTACAGCGCGGTCTATTACCACACCGTCGATGGGCGAAGTAATGGTAGCATAAGATAAGTTGCGTTGCGCTTTAGCCAGTGCAGCCTTACTACTATCATATTGGCTTTTTGCCTTCTGGTAGTTGTATTTTGCCAGTTCGTAATCAGTCTCGCTGATTAACTCCTTATCATGAAGCGCCTTGCTACGTTCATAATTGCGTTTCTGATAGTCATACTCCGCCTTGTTTCCATCGTAGTTTGCTTGAGCCGAAGCCATTTCGCTTTGCAGTGTTATCTTATCCATTTCGGCTATCAATTGTCCTTTAGTCACCACCGAATTATAGTCGGCATATAGCTTGTCAATAATTCCCGAAACCTGTGTACCCACTTCTACTTCGGTCACCGGTTCAATTGTTCCCGTTGCAGTTACCGAGTTCGATATATCCTCTTTAGTCACCGGTACAGTCACAAAGCTGATTTGCGATTTCTTTTCCTTGCCAGTCAGAATGCCTATTGTCGCAGCACCCACTACCACAAGGGTAAGTCCCATATAGATTACTCTCTTTTTTTTCATATCTTATTTATATTATTATTTTCCCAACAATATTCAATTACCACTCTAGTCTTAAAGTTCAATAGACTCTCCTTGATAAAAACGCAATAACTGAATATTAAGCAGTGCCATATATTTGGCTTGCAGTGTCTCTTGGCGTGCACTCGATAGGTTATTTTTCTCTGTAAGCAGATCCACAATATTCTTCATGCCCAGACTAAACTGTTCCGAAACCAGCTCAAAACTCGTTGTTGCACTATTCTGTTTATTTTCGGCAGCCACGTACCGCTGTTGTGCACTATTTGCATCCAGCCAAAAACCCTCAATGGTTTTATACAGATTTTTCTCTTCATCCTGCAAATTCAGAACACTAGTTTCATGTTGCAGTTTAGCCTTTTGCACAGCACTTTTGGTTTGTCTGTTGTTGAAGATAGGTACACTCACTGTGATTCCAGCCGAGTTATTCCAGCCATTCTTCATTTGTTCCGCAAAGGTGAAATCTGATCCACTCGTATTGTTGGTCCCGATGCCTGCCGTCAAGCTTACACTTGGTAAATAGCCCGCTTTAGCAATATCTATGTTCAAGGTCGACGACTGAATCGTTAGCTTTCCCGATTCAATCTCGGGGCGTAAAGCCAACGCAGTGCGATAAACCTCTTCCTTACTCGGTAGCGGGAGTAACACATCACTTTTATCCACCATCTCCATTTGAATGTTCATCTCTTCGTTGCCTTCAATTTCAAGTAGCTGTTTCAGTTGCAGCTTATAGTTCTCTAGCGTTGTTTGTGCTATTACTAGCTGGTAACTGTCCGAACTTACCTGTGCCTCTAGTTGTGCCACATCTACTTTCGATAAGCTTCCGGCAGCCAATAACTCTTTTCCACGTTGGTACTGTGCTTGGCTGACAGCCAGTGTTCCTTCGTTCACCTTCACCGATTCGGCTGCATACATAATTTGCACATACACTTGTAGCAGTGTCTCTTCAATGTTGTTTTCGGCCGATGCCACATCCAGCTGTGCAGCCTGAGTATTCAGTTTCTCTTGCTCAATCGTTTTCAGTCGTTTACTTCCATTGTACACCGTCCATTGGGCATTCAAACCATAGTTGCCATTATAACTTGTTTTGTTATCGCTTTTCAAAATCTCTCCTCCGCTTACGTAGTTGCTACTCTCCTGATAGGGACGGTTTACTACATTTTGGCTGGTTGAGAATGAAAGACTGGGAAAGAGAGCAGCTTTTGCAGTCAACTGGTCGATAGCGGTACTTTGTGCCGCTACACGCTCTTTGCGCAGACTGATGTTATGTTGCAATGCATAGTCGATGCATTGTTGCAATGTCCATGTTGTGGTCAAGTTTTCAGCTATACTATCAGTCACATACACTTCGTCCGGGCAATTTTCTTGAGCCCGGACCGAAATATATGTTCCACTGAAAACAAATGAGCAACACACTATTAATCTAAATCTTTTTACCTGAAACATACTAAATAAATTAATTAACTGATGAATCTGCTAACAAAGTTATTTAGCCTTTTTCTGAGCTAAAAATAATATAGACCGAACACGAAATTTTATCGACAAAAAGCAATATTCTTCCCCATGAGAAAGATTCCGATGCTAATATTTGTTTGATAAGGTGATTATTCAGAACTTTATGCCCGAAATAAGAACAGAAATTAAGGTAAAAATTAAGATTTCATGGATATCACAAAACCAATAGCAGCACTTTTCGACCTCGATGGCGTAGTGCTCGATACCGAATCCCAATACACCATTTTTTGGGACGAACAAGGACGAAAATATTTGGGTATGGACAATTTCTGTTCTACTATCAAAGGACAAACACTGACTCAGATATTAAATAATAACTTTACCGGAGAGTTAGAGAGTTGCCACGAGCAGATCATTGCCGATCTTGATCGTTTTGAGCGCGATATGGATTATCAATACATTTCGGGTGCCCAACGATTTATTGCAGAACTACGCCAACACGGAGTCAAGATAGCTGTAGTAACCAGTTCCAATAACGATAAGATGGAACATGTGTATCGTGCTCATCCCGATTTTAAATACCAGTTCGATGCCATTCTTACGGGTGATATGTTTAAGCGTTCCAAACCCAATCCCGATTGCTTTTTGTTGGGTATGGAGCTTTTTGATGCCCAACCCGGCAATAGTTTCGTGTTCGAAGACTCATTTCACGGTTTGGCAGCCGGTGCTGCTTCGGGTGCCATAGTTGTTGGATTAGCTACCACAAACCCTCGTCAATCCATTGAAGATAAGGCAGTTCTCGTTGTCGACAATTTTGATGAGATGACCTATAAAAAGCTCTTGCAACTAAGCTAAATGCACTTTCAATTTGTTTTATTTGTTTCGAAAGGATTAAAAGTTATACCTTTGCACCCGATTTTTTAATTAAACAATTCAGATTATGGCTGGTTATATATCAGATGATACAAGAAAAGTGACTACACATCGCCTAATTGAGATGAAAGAAAGAGGCGAAAAGATATCGATGCTTACCGCTTACGATTACACCATGGCACAAATTGTTGATGGTGCCGGAATGGATGTAATTTTGGTAGGCGATTCTGCCTCTAATGTTATGGCAGGAAATGTAACTACACTTCCCATCACTCTCGATCAGATGATTTATCATGGTAAATCAGTGGTACGTGGTGTTAAGCGTGCTATGGTAGTTGTCGATATGCCTTTTGGCTCTTATCAAGGAAATGAAATGGAAGGACTTGCTTCTGCCATTCGTATCATGAAAGAGAGTCATGCTGATGCTTTAAAACTTGAAGGTGGTGAAGAGATTATCGATACGGTGAAGCGTATTCTAAGTGCCGGTATCCCTGTTATGGGTCACTTGGGGTTGATGCCTCAATCCATCAATAAATATGGTACCTACACCGTACGTGCCAAAGACGACGCTGAGGCTGAGAAACTCATTCGCGATGCTCATTTGCTCGAAGAGGCAGGATGTTTCGCATTGGTTCTCGAAAAAATTCCGGCCACATTGGCTGCGCGAGTAGCGAGTGAGCTTACCATTCCGGTGATTGGTATTGGTGCTGGTGGAGATGTTGATGGTCAGGTATTGGTTATACAGGATATGTTGGGTATGAATCACGGATTTCGTCCCCGCTTCCTACGTCGTTATGCCGATTTGCATACTGTGATGACAGATGCAATTAGTCGTTACGTGTCTGATGTGAAGAATTGCTACTTCCCCGACGAGAAGGAACAATATTAATCAAATTATATGGCGAACCTTTTATGGTCGATTCAATTTATGCGGGTATGTATTGCTAATTTGTTGTTGTTTGTCTCGCTGTACATGCTTTTTCCTGTTTCTGCTTTAGAAATGTCCGAGAAACTTGGTATCTCTATGGCTGAAACCGGAAAAATGTTTCTTGTATTTACAGCAGGCATGTTGTTAGTCGGTCCTTTTCATGCCTATATGGTCGATGCTTTCAATCGTAAATACGTTTGCATCTTCTCTTTTTTAGGTATGATAGCGGTCACGGGGGCTTACTATTTTGTGAGTACCTATCCGCAATTGCTCATTCTGAGTGCATTTCAAGGAGCGCTAGTGGGGTTGGGCACTATGGCTGGTATTACATTAGCTATCGATATTACCAATACTACACTGCGTAGCTATGGTAATGTTACCTTCTCATGGATGGTGCGTTTTGGTATGTTGATAGGTGCTGCTTTGGGTGTATGGCTTTATCAATGGTATAGTTTTAAGTTGTTATTGCTTGTATCGGTCAGCATAGGTTTGGTTGGGTTATTCTTTATCTCACGCGTCTATGTTCCGTTTCGTGCACCTATTATGACTTGTCTATGCTCTACCGATCGTTTTGTGCTATTGCGTGGATGGGTGCCGGCCATTAACTTAATGCTTATTGCATTTATTCCAGGACTTTTATTACCCATTTTTCATCACTCTTCTTGTCAGGTTGATGTTTTGGGTTACGGGTTACCGTTTTTTGCCTTTGTGGTATTAGGATTCCCGTTTGCTTTAGTTCTATATCGTTTGTTTTTTAAGAATGATAAGTTTCTGATTGCAGTCATTTCAGGATTAATCCTAATGTTACTTTCGATATTATTAATCAAAGTAGCACCTTCTTATATTTCTCCTTTTCTATTAGGAGTCGGCTTAGGTTTGGTTGCTCCCGAGTTCTTGATGGTTTTTGTGAAACTCTCTGAGCACTGTCAGCGTGCCACAGCCAATATGACTCATTTCTTTTCATGGCAAATCGGCATTACGTGTGGCATTGTAGTAGCTTGCCAGTTGCAAGCAACTCACGAGGTAGCACATTTGTGCGGGTGGGCACGGGCTATAACCATTGCTTCTTTGTTTTTCTTCTTGGCGGTTACCTATCCTTATTTCAAAAAGAAGAGAGTACGATAAATTAAAGAAGAAATGCTCATCATTTTGATGAGCATTTCTTTTATCGTTTTTTAAAGCTGATTACTACCGGTTCGTTTGTATAGAGTTTAATCGGAGCAATTCCTCGCTCATCTGTTTCAGCCTCTTTTCCATCGATTAACATAATCTGATTCGGGTTTGGGTTCTTAATGTTGTATTTTCCCGTTTTTTTAGCACGCAATTCAGCTTTTATGGTTTTCCCATCTTCCCAAATTAGGTCAACTGTTGCCCCTCCTCTCACTTTCAATCCGCTGAAACTTCCCTTTTTCCAAGCATCGGGTAGGGCAGGGAGCAAATTGATAAAACCATCTTGGCTTTGTAGCAACATCTCGCTAATGCCCGACGTACCACCCCAGTTACCATCCATCTGAAAGGGAGGATGCGAACAAAACAAGTTAGGAAACGTTCCACTTCCATGTTGGTTTGGATTTTCGGGGGTATAAGCCGGTTGCATCAAGCTCTTAAATAGTTGGTATGCCCGGTTGCCATTACCCAATCTTGCCCAGAAGTTTATTTTCCAGGCGCGGCTCCATCCTGTTCCTCCATCCCCTCTGCGTTCCAATGTTTTCCGACAAGCCTCTGCAAGTTCAGGAGTCAGCGTAGTCGATATCTGGTTACCCGGATGCAAGCCATACAGATGCGATACATGTCGATGGTTAATATCCACCTCTTGATAATCCTCCAGCCATTCCATCAGATACCCCTTTTTGCTAATTTGATGGGGAGGAAGTTTAGCAATAGCCTTTTCTAGCTCTTTGCGATAGGCCTGATCTGTGCCTAATGTTTTCGAAGCCACTATCACATTACTATAAAGTTCGCGTATTAGCTGATTATCCATTGTAGGTGCCATACATACGCTGATTGGAGTCTTACTGTCAGCTACATAAAAAGTATTCTCGGGCGATGAAGTTGGTGCTGTAACCAACCATCCTTGTTTGGGTTCTTCCACCATGGTCGATAAGAAAAACTCCGAAGCCCCTTTTAACGTAGGATATATATCTTTCAAATATTGTTCATCTTGTGTGTATAGGTAGTGTTCCCACAGGTGAGCACATAGCCATGCACCACCTGTATTGGTAGCTCCCCACGAAGGATGTTCTCCCGGAGCAGTATATTGCCACACATTGGTCATCATGTGTGCTACCCAGCCCTTAGCATTATCCCCATAAAAAGCCTTTGCCGTCTCCTCACCACTCTTCACCAACCCCTTAGTCAGTTCTACCAGTGGCAGATGCAGTTCCGACAAATTGCCTGTTTCAGCCGGCCAATGATTCATCTGCACATTTATATTGGTGTGATAATCTCCGTTCCATGGCGTTTGAATATCGTTTGCCCATAACCCCTGTAAGTTAGGAGGTAATGACCCCGGTCTTGTCGAACTAATCAGTAGATATCTTCCATAATTATAATAGAGTGCTGCCATCGATGGGTCTTCTTGTTGTTGAAATGCCAGGATACGCTTATCGGTAGGCATTGCAATTGCAGTTTCATTGCCCTCAATGGTTATCTTAGCCCGGTCGTAAAGCGCTTTATAACCCTCTATCGCCTCCTCTTCCATTGCCTTAGCATCATTTTCAATTGCTATATCTAGCAACTTTCTACAGTGTTTCAGGTAATTTTCTTTTTCAAAATAAGAGGTTGCTGCCGATATGTATATCCATACTTCATCCGCATGTTCTATAATAACCCTATGATCTTTACTTCTTCGCATGGCATTTTTTCCGATAGCTTTCACCTCAACACAAGCCGCATAAGCCACTCCCTCTACTCCTTCTTTGCCACTGTTTAGTGTTCCTGTCAGCGTTAATCGCCCATAACGGTCTACCGGAGCCACCTCAACCTGATCTGTTGCAGTCGGTCTACTCAGTTCAATTGCTATATCAAGTTTACCTTTGGGTGCTGTTAGGCAAATCACCAAAACATCTTTATTGCGCGATGCAAAATATTTCCGCTCATACTGTTCGTTTGCTTTAGTCAACTGAGTGTAAGCTATCGATGTGGTTAAATCCAAACCACGCTCATAGTTGCTGATTGAGTCGGGGGTAGTGTAAAAGTAGTCGATATCTAAGTTGGCTAACATCTCATAGTTACCATATGTACCCCCTTTTTCAGGTTTTTGAGGTACAAAACTGCTATACATCAGCTCCTGTGCCTCTTGGTTCTTTCCCTCAAAAAGCAGTTCCCTGATTACTGGCAGACAGTTTGCCGCTTTCGGGTTTCGATAGTCAGCTACCGATCCGCTCCACATGCTAATTTCGTTAAGCACGATACGTTCATGATCGATACCTCCATCGGGCATCATTCCCAATCGTCCATTGCCAAGCGGTAGTGTCTCTTCCCATTGCAGGGCAGGTTGAGTGTAGAAAAGTTTTTCGTCTGATTGATTTTTCTCGACCGTATTACACGATATCAAGAAAAGCATAAAAAACAGAAACAAAGTTTGCTTAAAAGTGTGTTTTTTCATAATTAGTAGTAGGCTATCTTGTTTGTTGAACCGACATTCCCCCAAAAGGGTATAAAAGGATGATATATCTCTTTTTGTCAGAATTTGTTTAGCAAAGCTACATTTTATTTTTTTACTAACCTACCTTTTAGTGAAAAATGTTCTATATTTTCTGCTGATTATAAAGCAATTAGATAAGGTGTAAATACAATTAAGCCTATTATTGCAGCTGTGGCGGCACAGATTAGTACCGCACCTGCTGCAATATCTTTTATCTTACCAATGGCATCCATCCAGTCGGGCGAGATGTAATCGGCTATTTTCTCAATGGCTGTATTAAAACCTTCGGCTGCCATTACCAAGCCAATACATAAGATAATAGCAATCCATTCCATCTGTGTGATGTTGAAGACAAAACCAGCCACAATCACACATACAGCTGCTACCATATGAATCCACATGTTGTGCTCATGGGTAGCTAGTTGCTTTATACCTCGCGCAGCATAGATAAAACTGCGCATTCTTTTGCGCAAACAAAATTGGTTGCTATTCATGTTTTTGTTTCGTTCAGCCATCACATTGACTTATATTCTAGTTAATTAGTTAACTTCTGCTCACTTGTTTCACACCCTTTACGGTGCGCAGCTTTTTAATAAGCGCTTCCAATCGTCCCGTATCACCAACCATAATAGTCAGAGTACCCGAGAAGAGTCCGTCGTTTGAGTCTATACCAATGGCACGAAGTGAAATATCATTTTCTTTCGAAATAATCGAAGTAATATTGGTTACAATTCCAATATCATCATGACCTACTATTCGTAGGGTGATAGGATATTGTGTGCCTTGTGATTTGCCTGCCCAGCGAGCCTTTACAAAGCGGTATCCAAAGCGATCGCGCATTTGGTCGGCATTCGGGCAATCTGTGCGATGTACCTTGATGCCCCCCGATACGGTTACAAAACCGAACACATC
Organism: Bacteroides sp. UBA7335; assembly: GCA_002471185.1. Taxonomy (GTDB): domain Bacteria; phylum Bacteroidota; class Bacteroidia; order Bacteroidales; family Bacteroidaceae; genus Bacteroides. The sequence continues at coordinate 17,053 of DKPL01000093.1, read as the reverse complement.
GTCACCATAAATCGGGTTACAACATTTGGCGAGTTTAAACTCAATTCCTTTCAAATCTTGATCAATCACGAGCACATCCTCTTTGCTGCCGTTGTTATCATCAACCTGTTGTTGCAAGTTATAGCCCTCTGCACTTCGGTAAGTCACCTCCTCATGCGATTCGTTTTCGCGCTTCTGCTGTTCAAGGTATCTATCCAGCACGTCATTTACCTCTAGGCTACCTTCTGCAATAGCCTGATAAAACTCTGTCACCACCTTATATCCCAATCGTTTGATGAGTCTCATCATCACCCCTTCATCGTAGTCAATCTTCCGATTCTTAAACTTACGTTCCAGTGTTTCTTTGGCAAAGTCTAGCTGAGTAGCCGCCATCTCTTTCAACGCTTGGCGAATCTTTGTACGCGCCTTCGAGGTAGTCACAATTTTCAACCAGTCGCGTTTGGGTGTCTGAGTGTTCGAAGTCATAATCTCCACCTGGTCGCCACTGTTTAGTTGTTGTTTCAGCTGCACATTCTTTCCATTCACCCTTGCTCCAATGCATTTAGAACCCAGTTTGCTATGTATATGAAAAGCAAAGTCGAGCACTGTAGCCCCTTTAGGCAGTTTAAACAAGTCGCCTTTTGGAGTAAAAACAAATACCTCATCCTCATACAGATCCATCTTAAACTGATCCATCATCTTGAGCGAGTCGCTATCTGAGTTTTCCAATGCCTCTCGAACCGAAGTCAACCATTCATCCAGTCCACTTTCACCTTTCACCCCTTTATAGCGCCAGTGAGCAGCCAAACCACGTTCAGCAATATCATCCATGCGTCGAGTTCTAATTTGCACTTCTACCCATTTTCCATCAGGTCCCATCACGGTGATATGTAGCGATTCGTACCCGTTGCTTTTGGGTATCGATAGCCAGTCGCGCAATCGTTTTGGGTTAGGTTGATACATATCCGTTACGATGGAGTAGGCCTGCCAACACTCCTGCTTCTCCTTGTCAGGTTCCGAGTCTATAATGATACGGATAGCAAACAAGTCGTATATATTTTCAAAAGCGGTTTTCTGTTTTTGTATCTTATTCCAGATTGAGTGAATCGATTTCGTTCTACCTTTGATATCAAACTTCAGTCCCGCTTCCGACACTTTTTTCTGGATAGGTTCAATAAAAGCAGCGATGTATTTATCACGCGATTTTTTTGTTTCATTCAGCTTCTCCTTAATGGTATAGTAAGTCTCTTTGCGGGTATACTTCAGCGACAAATCTTCCAGTTCCGATTTTAGTTTATACAACCCTAGTTTGTGGGCTAAGGGTGCATATAGATAAGCCGCCTCATTGGCCACTTTCAATCGATCTTCTTCATTGTCGGTATCTTTAATGCGGCGCATCACATTAACCCGATCGGCAATCATAATCAATATCACTCGCATATCCTCGGCAAACGATAGCAACAAGTTGCGGAAGTTTTCTGATTCAATGGCAGGACTTTTGGTGTACAAGTCATTTGTTTTTACCAATCCCTTGATGATGCTAGCCACATCATTCCCAAACTCAGTTTTCACTTCATCTAGCGATAATACTCCCGATTTTACAATTTCGTGTAGCATAATGCCTACCAGTGCAGCCCCTTTCATGCCAATTTCTTCTGCCACAATCAGTGCCGTCTGCAAATCGCGAATTACCGGATTCATACCAAAATTGTTACGTTTTAGTTTCTTCTCAGTTCCCCCCGATATCAAATACTTCTTGAGCTTGTCGATATCCTCCTTACTGATGCTTTCGCCGGCAAGCTTATATAGTTTTTTATACAGCACAGCAAGTTCCCTTTTTTCTGTTGCTGTAAAGAATGTCTTTTCCTTCATCGTATAATCGATTATATCGTAATATTCAGCGGTAAAAATAGCTTTTTTTTGATTAGTAAAGTTATAAATCAATAACATTTTGTACATTTGACCGACAAATCAATAAAACGTAAGATATTATGATGACACCACAAGATAAAGAGCTTTTAGCTTCAAAAGGCATAAGCGAGGCTCAGATAGAAGCCCAGTTGACTTGTTTCGAAAAAGGTTTTCCCTACTTACGATTAGATGCTGCCGCTTCGGTAGATAAAGGTATTCTAACTCCTTCAATCGACGAACAAACTATTTTTCTTTCAGCTTGGGATAACTATAAAAATAGCGATAAAAATATTCTTAAGTTTGTTCCGGCATCAGGTGCGGCTAGTCGCATGTTCAAAAATTTGTTTGAGTTTTTGGAAGCGGACTACGAAACTCCCACTACTGCTTTCGAACAGATATTTTTTACTCACATCGACCGTTTTGCCTTCTATGACGACCTCAATACGGCTTGTCTCGGTCTCTTTGGACTTACCATCCCCGAGCTCATTGCCGAAGGCGAATTTAAGAAGATAGTAGACGTGTTACTCGATGCCGATGGCCTAGGTTATGGTCAGTTGCCCAAAGGACTATTACTATTTCATAATTACCCCGAAGGGCCACGTACTCCACTCGAAGAACACCTTGTCGAAGGAGCTTTATACGCAGCTTGTTCAGGTGGTGATGTCAATATTCACTTTACCGTATCACCCGAACATCGCACCATGTTCGAGTCTTTAGTCGAAGATAAAACAGCTGAGTTTGCCAAACGATTTGGCGTAACCTATCACATTAGTTTTTCTGAGCAAAAGCCAAGCACCGATACCATTGCAGCCGATATGGATAACCAACCGTTTCGCGACAAAGGCAAGTTAGTGTTCCGTCCCGGCGGGCATGGGGCACTTATCGAAAACCTCAACGATTTGGATGCCGATGTTGTGTTTATCAAAAACATCGACAACGTAGTGCCCGATCGTTTAAAAGACGATACCGTTCTCTACAAAAAACTCATAGCCGGTGTTTTGGTTACCTTGCAACACCAAGCCTTTCAGTACTTAGAGTTGCTCGATAGCGGTAGCTATACTCAAGAACAAGTGATGGAGATTCTTCAATTTTTGCAAAAGAAACTCTTCTGCAAAAATCCCGATATCAAAAACCTCGAAGATGCCGAATTAGTTTTATATCTCAAACAGAAGCTCAACCGTCCTATGCGTGTTTGTGGCATGGTAAAGAACGTTGGCGAACCGGGTGGTGGACCATTCTTGGCTTATAATCCCGATGGAACCATCTCATTACAAATTCTCGAGAGCTCTCAAATTGACATGAGCGATCCACAAAAGAAAAAGATGTTCGAAGAGGGTACCCACTTCAATCCGGTCGATTTAGTTTGTGCCGTGCGCAACTACCAAGGTCAGAAGTTCGATCTTACCCATTATGTCGATCCCGCTACCGGCTTTATCTCTTACAAGTCGAAAAACGGCAAAGAGCTAAAAGCTCTTGAGCTACCCGGTTTGTGGAATGGAGCCATGAGTGATTGGAATACCGTATTTGTTGAAGTACCGCTCACCACCTTCAATCCGGTTAAAACAGTCAACGACCTGCTTCGTGCTCAACATCAATAAGCTCATCTCTCTCTCTAAATGGATAAAAAACAGCTTATAAGAAAAATACGATTAGGAAGCACAGTATCTATGCTGTGCTTCTTCTCTGTCTCAGCCCACGACTCCATTCCTCCCTCTTCCTCTCCCTTAATAGGGCGTATTGGTATTGAGTCGCGTCCTGAGTATGTCATTCCTACCAATGTTTTTTTGCGAGGCAACAATGCCAAGCAAAAACGGCTTAATTTCGATTACTCTACCCACCTCACTTTCGGTTTTCAGTATCGTCCCGATACTCCCGTAGGGCAGTGCTTTGGTCCCTCTACGCAAGGCATCGGTATAGGTGCATACGATTTTTTCGATACAGCCGAAATGGGCAATCCTATGGCCTTGTATCTTTTCCAAGAAGCCCCCATTGTCACCCTCAATCGTTTTGTCACTTTGCGTTATCAATGGAACTTTGGCCTATCATGGGGATGGGAGCCTTATAATGCAATCACCAACCCTTACAATGGTGGAGTGGGGACTCGCCGTAATGCTTTTCTTAACTTAGGGGTTTTCTTCGATTGGCGGTTATCACGCTATTTCGATATTATTACCGGTGTCACCTTATCGCACTTTTCCAATGGCAACACCAAATACCCCAATGCCGGCATCAATACTGGCGGAGGTCGCATAGGGTTGGTCTACTACATCAATCGTCCCAAGTCTCAAGAGTCAGTTTCGTCTGCTCAAGCCACTATTCCCTATTTTCGTCGTCACATCAGTTACGACGTATTGCTTTTTGGCTCTTGGCGTCGCAAAGGAGTAGCCATTCACGATGGGCTCATCGCCTCTCCTCGCAAGTACCCTGTAGCCGGGTTTAGTTTTGCTCCTCTCTACAACTTCAACTATAAGTTGCGTGCCGGTCTATCACTCGACGGTGTGTATGATGGCAGTGCCAACGCCTATACCGAAGACTACATCATTGGTGCAGGCGATGACGATCCCGGTTATCAGTTTTACGATCGAGCCCTTCGCTATCGGCTCTCGTTGGGGTTGTCTGCCCGGGTAGAATATACCATGCCCTTCTTTACCATTGGTTTAGGCATGGGGTATAATATGCTCTATGCCCAAGGCGATACACGTGGCTTCTACCAAACATTAGCACTCAAAATTAATGTTACCCGTAGCGCTTACCTCAACATAGGTTACAACCTGCAAAACTTCTCTTCGCCCAACTTTTTGATGCTTGGTATCGGCTATCGCTTCAACAATCGTGCCCCGCGTATCAAGTGGCTTTAAATAAAAAAAAATGACTGCTATACTGATTTATTATCAGTATGCAGTCATTCAAACCAGTATATATAATCTAACTAACCTTTACCTTTTAAAACTCCACCAAGATGCGGAACACCTTACCCGGATTCACCATCCAATCCAACATTGTGTTCAGTGTCTCTTCCGGTTTAACAATGTGTGTAATCAGCTTCTCGGTAGGGCAGTTACCCTGTTTCAAATAGTTGATTACCGCTCTAAAATCAGCTGGCATGGCATTTCTCGATCCGCGTATATCTAGCTCTTTTTGCACAAAATACTTCGTCTGAAACGACACTTCACTCTTAGCATAACCGATGCATACCACACGCCCCGTGAATGCCACTTCTTCTATAGCCATCACATAAGTTGCAGGACTGCCCACAGCCTCAATCACTACATCCGGGCCACAACCGTTTGTATATTCCATTAACTCATCGTGCACATTCTTCTTTTTAGAATTAATGGTAAACTTAGCTCCCAACTTCTTGGCTAACTTCAGTTTGTCATCATCAATATCTACAACAATAACAGTTGCTCCACGCAATGCCGCACGCACAATGGCACCCACACCAATCATACCACAACCAATCACCATTACAAATTCATTATCGCTAACCTGTCCGCGCGATACCGCATGAAAACCAACGCTCATCGGCTCAATCAACGCACATTCCTTAGTCGATAACCCATCGGCAGGGATCACTTTGCTCCAAGGCATGGCTGCATATTCGCACATCACCCCATTGCGTTGCACACCCAATGTTTCGTTAAACTGGCAAGCATTCACTCTACCATTCAAGCACGAAGGACATTTGCCACAGTTGGTGTAAGGATTCAATGTCACGTGCATCCCTTTATAAAAACCCTCAGGCACACCTTCGCCAATCTCCTCAATCACTGCACCTACCTCATGCCCCGGTATCACCGGCATCTTTACCATTGGGTTTCGTCCCGAAAAAGTACTTAAGTCCGAACCACAAAACCCAACATACTCCAATTTAACCAATATTTCACCGGCTTTTACTACCGGTTTCTCAATTTCAGTAACCACAATTTCCGATGCTTTCGGAATAAAAACAGCCTTCATTTGTTTTTTATTTTAAATTTTCTGGGGGTAAATCTTTTTATCTTATCTATTTCCTATTCCGACATATTGCGGATATATTTCAACTCCGGAAAATTACCGAAGCCATAGAACGAACGAGCATTTTCGCCCAAGAAGAGACGTTTCTCTTCACCAGACAGCTCATCGCTTTTGGTCACAAAGTCATACGACATTTTGTAGGTGATGGCTGTGATGGTGCGCGGATAATCCGAACCCCACATCAACTTCTCCATCCCCACTAAGTTGGCAGCCTCTTTGATGGCTTTTACTGCACCCATAAACGGGTAGAACTCATTATTAAACAACCAAGTGATGCCGCCCGACTCAATGCGAACATTGGGTGCTTGTGCCAATTTCACCTGCTCAAGCCATCCCTCTCGAGTCACCATCGCAAAGTGTCCAATAGCAATTTTTAGTCTCGGAAACTCTTGAATAATTTCGCGCATCTCGCCCACCTGAGTATCCCCATCTGCCAAGTCAATCGACAGTATCATGTCGTTATCCTCCATAAAGGCAAACAGTTGCATCATCTCATCACACGTCAACATCACTCTACCTTCTTTCAGTAGCAACCGTTGAGCCGGAATTTTGATTGCATTAAATCCCTTTGATGCCAACTCTTTAGCCTCGTTCAGATAGCCCGGTTTACGAAACTCACACATCCCACACACCTTAAACCGGTCGGGGTAGCGTTGTGCCACTTCCATCAGGTAATCATTCTGAAAACCATCGATAAACTCTTGTGTAATTACTGCCCCCGATACTTGAGCATAATTCATGTTCGACAGAAACACCTCGGCACTGTTCACCCCATCAATCATAAATGGCGGAATCATCTGTCTCACTTCGCCCATAAACTCCGATTGTCCGTCTTTCAGCGTTCTAATAGCCATTCCGTCAACCACAGCATCTTGTTTGAGCCACAAGTGTGCATGTGCATCAATAATCGTATAATCCATACATCTTATGGTTTAAGAGTTTGCCCAAGTCACATATTGCTGATCGCCTATAATCTCTTTTACCTCTTTCACCAAATCCCAGTCGATAGGTTCAGCCGCATAGGCCACAGTCTTTTTCACATTAGCAGGATTGGCTGTACTAAATAGGGTAGTAGGTATACGAGGATTACTAATAGCAAACTGTACCGCTAGTTTTTCAATAGGATACCCTTTGTCTTTGCAGTGCTGAGCCGCACGCTGGCAAGCTTCCACCAACGGTTGAGGTGCAGGGTGCCAAGCCGGTACACCACGCTCGCTCAACAGTCCCATCGAGAAAGGCGAAGCATTGATTACTCCCACATTTTTCGATTCGAATAGTTCCAAATAATCTCCCAGTTTATCATCGTTCAAGCAGTAGTGACAGAAGTTCAATACCGTTTCGATGCTACCTTCCGGTGCATGCTTTACCATCCATTTCAAGTTATCCAGCTGCAAGTCGGTCACTCCCACATGGCCAACAATACCCTTCTCGCGTAGCTCCACCAAGGCAGGTAGTGTTTCGTTTATCACCAGGTTGATATCAGCAAATTCCACATCGTGCACATTAATCAAATCGATGTGGTCTACATGCAGTCTATCCATGCTTTCGTACACACTTTCTTGTGCTTTTTTACCGCTATAATCCCAGGTGTTAACCCCTTTTTCGCCATAGCGTCCCACCTTTGTCGATAGATAATATTTATTGCGAGGAATATCTTTTAAAGCTTTGCCCAATACAGTTTCTGCCTTGTAGTGTCCGTAGTAGGGCGACACATCAATAAAGTTTATGCCCTCTTCAATGGCAGTAAATACCGCTTCAATGGCTTCACTCTCTTTTGTCTCGTGAAATACGCTTCCAAGTGATGATGCTCCGAAGCTTAGATCGGATACTATCATACCTGTGTTTCCAAGTTTTCTATATTTCATAGTGTTACAATTGGTTTGTTTTACGTTGCAAATGTACCTTCTCTTAGGTTTTATTTTTGTTAAGGCGATGTAGAAAATATACGTAACGGTTTACGGAAACTCGATTTTTACTAACCATGTACAATTGGGCTGTGCTATACTATTAGTTTTGTGTGTTTGAATCGTAAATCGTACCTTGTACCTCATAAACCACACCCGGTTTCTCATACAAAAAAAGAGGGAAGCAAATGCCCCCCTCTCTTAATAAAATACAGATATAAATTATCTCTTCATTACCGCAATCGTCGAACGAGAGCCGTTGATTTCAAGTTCAAGATAATAAACACCCGCTACAAAACCAGTCATGTCTATAGCATAAATCTGACCTTTTGCAGTGCGAGCTACCTCATTCAATAACAATGCACCATTAGTGTCATACAAACGATAAACAACTTCATCGTTCACCTCAGTGTTGATAGTCACGTTTGCAAAATCAACAACAGGGTTAGGATAAATAGAAACCGATTTGTCTGTTTCAACATCGTTGATACCTGTTCCGGTAACTACCTTCACGTTAAATGAATTCGTTGTGCTCGCTCCGTTTTTATCCGTAGCAGTAATTGTAGCAGTCACTTCACCCATTTTTCTACCCACGAAGATAACACTTTCCGGTGTGGTAAATGCATCTACCACCTCATCGTTCGAAAGTTTCATAACATAAGTCATGTCATCGCCATCCGGATCAACAAACAAGCTGTTTAAGTTGATGATTTCGCTAGCTGATTGCAAACCAATTTCAATATCCGCTTGTTGCACAGCTTCCGGAGCACGATTTACATGTTGCACATAGTATCTCACAGTTGCATTTGAGCTGTTATTACCAGCATCAGTAGCAGTCAGTTTAAAACTATGGTTACCCATATCGCCAAAGTCAGGTGTCAAAGTCACATTCACTGTCACAGCCGCAGGTATTGTTTCATCATTAGATGTCACACGAATTGTTTTGCTATCCACCTTTTCAATAGTCACATTTGCCCCCTCAGCAGGTTCACATGTACCAAATGTAGCGATAGCCACTTCATCACTAAGTGTCAGTTCAAATGAGTCACCATCTTCATCAGTCACAGTGATTGCTACATTCGATGAAGTTCCTTCCGAAGCATAGATCAATGTTTCAGGTGTAGTGATAACCGGAGCACCATTCAAATCTAAGTAGATAGGATAGTTCACAACAGGTTGGCTAGGATCATTGCTTCTTACCACAAGTACTGCCTTGTTGTTTTTCTCCATACGAGCAGCTGCAGCGTTTAGTTGTACTGTAACTGTAGCCATCTCATCAGGTTCAATTGTTCCCTCAGTTTCGGGGGTCAACATTTTAATCCAATTTTCACCATCGCCCATTTCCAAACAAGTTGTAATATATCCTGTTGGTCCGTAGCTACCCTCAAGATCAACGGCAGCATCATTCCAAGAGTCACCGATGCAGTATAAGTATCTACCATCAATCACAGCTTCTTCTTTTTTCACAAGGCCAATAGAGTATTCCCATCCAATAGGGAAAGTAAAGCGAACATAGAATGTTTCGTTAGGAGTAATAAACACATCCTTATCCAATTTTACAAGACGGTAGTTACCGTTGTACACTTCATTTCCATTGTTGTCAATTGGATCTTCTTTTTCAATGTGTAATGTTCCTGTTCCGATAACGTTTCCGGTAGCCACATTGTTACCTTGAATAATTTCAGCCTTAATATCTACATTTTTCAAATTACCAATAGTTGCATAGAAGTATACACTGTTGATATTAAATCCATCAGCCGGTGCAGTAAATTGAGTCGCTGCCATAAATCGGGTTACCTTATCAAACGAACCTACCAAGTATAGACTGTTTGTACCGCTATACGCTGGGTAGTACAACGAACGTTTGTATTCGATATTCGTTGGCACATCAGCCGGGTTGTCTGAACGAGTTTCGTTTAGCGTCATAATCGGTGTGTTAGCCACATTCTCAATCAACGCTTTGCTCATAGCCGATGGAGCCGCTTTTGTCATTGGCATTACACCACCACCTGTATCAGTACCTTCTTCAGCTCCTACACCCGATGGGTCTAGTTCTAGCGAGTAAGTCAATTTATAGTTACCTGCATTAGCAAACATTACATCTACATTATCTTTATACTCTTTCGATACACCGCTTATACGTGTTTCATGAGTTGCAAAGTAAAGAGCAGGAGCATCTGTTATAGTCAAACTAAATGGTACCTCTACGGTTTCTTTGTCAAGACCTTCCACAGTAAATGTCATTGGTACATTATAATTAGCCATACTGAAGTTATCCATTACCATAACCTTAAATCGAACAGGTTCTTTGCCCACTACTATTTCAGTGCCCGGTGTATAGTTTCCGAATCCTACGAATTCATCACCCCAGAAGTCGTCAATATGCGTACCATAATATTGCAATAGTCCCACAGTTGCTTCCCAGCCAATCATGCCCGGTGCATCAATATTTGTAATTTTGAAGTTAGCATTACCGCTGTTCGATATTACAAATGGAACAGATAGATAAGAATCATCATTTACAGTACCCTTCACTACTTCCATTTTAACCTCAGTAGGGAATACCGCTTGTGGTTCACCGGTAAGCGTTAAGTTCACAGGCACACTTATCACAGACGAAGTAGGGATGTTGGTATTAATCAAAATTTCACTTTGATACTCTCCTGCCATGCGGTCAGTGTAGAAGTTTAAGTTTACATTCGAAATACCAAAAGGCTCTAGTTTATTCGATTTGATCGTATAGAACTCTACTGCACTATTTTCAGCGATACAATATTCAGGCAACAATATACCCTCAGTTGCATCTTCATTTTGCATACCCACTAATCCATATAGGTTAGATAGTTCTCCCCATTCAGCAAATAGTTTATATTGATACTTGATTTTTCCATCACGGTTTAATATTACTTGGAAGCAAACTCCACTATTTACCGAGTTTCCATATTCCATAAACGAGATAACTACGCGATCATCTTTCACCTGATAGTAAACCCCTGAAGTGGAAGTTTGATCCATAAAGTGGTACGCCCATAGTGGTGCTAAGAAGTTGCTATAAATAGTCTCTTTGGTAGGAAGTGTCATTGGAGGTTCAGGGAATTCTTTCAAGTCATCTTTATATGTAAATGATACGAATCCAACTCCATAAATATAGAGTTTATTGTATTTCTTACCATAGAAATAAACATCATATGGAAGTTCTACCTCTTTAAAGTCATTGTTCAACCAGTACGATTGCTTCAAGTGAGTAGCTTCTCCTGTAGTTTCAATATCTTCCCAAGCATATTCTACGCTTTTATCGTTTGCCGAAGCAGCAAAGTTATAGCTTACTTTTGACGATTCGTTTGCTTCAAGATCGTCAATACCAAACCAGCTATTAGGCGTAATCGAATACTCTAAAGCTTCATCTCCCTTATTTACGATTTTCAGTGATTTGGTCAATGCCGAACCACTTTCAATTGTAGCCGTGATAGCCTCTGGAGTAACAGTAGCCACCGGCACACCAATTACAGTACCTTTCAGTGCCACTTTCAATACCGTACCATCAGCGCAAGTGATTACCATTTCATCCTCAACTGCCCCTTTAGCTTCAGTAGGTAGAGTAACCACGATATCTTTCGATGTTCCCGCTTCGATGTTATAAGGCAATTGCAAATCAAAATTGAACTTATTGTTTGTGATTTTTACATCATTAATAGTCAATAAGTTTGTACCCGTGTTGCTTACCCCTACGCTGAGTTTCGCAGTCGCAGTTCTGAATACATTGCCAAAGTCAACCGTTTCCGATTTCACCTCTGCCACAGGTTTCAACGATTTTCCAACGATATTAGCTGTTAGGTTCACATGCGAAGTACCGTCGATTGGGTCATTGCTAACTATTGTTAATGAGTTTTTCAATTCACCCGCATACATACCGGTTTTAGCACCAATTACAGCCGATATTTCTTTCGTTTCTCCAATACCAACTACTCCATTTGTAGAGCTAAGTGATTGAATTAACGATTTACCCGGTGCATTAAACTTAATGGCAGTTCCACTTGTGATTTGAGTATAAAGTTCCTCACTATTGTTGATATTGTCAGTGATAACAAATGGGTCTTGTGCTTTAATATCCACTAATGCCACAAACAGTGCTTGTCCATTTTGGAATAACTCCAAGTTGTTAATATTATCATAGAAGAATTCAATATTTCCCGAAGGCGATAGCGTCATGTGAAAGCTCACCTCAGAGTAATCTTTGCCATACTTCAATGCCAATACATTTGCAAACTTCACTACAAATTTACCATCTTGGTTGCCATATTCTACTTTACTCTTTGGAGTAAATACCAACTGGTTAAATCCATACATTGTAATCAATCCGGTGTTAACCACACAGTTTGATTCTGATGATGGAGGTAAGCAAGCATGAAGTGTTCCTTCGTTACTTATAGCAATAGCTCCATAGCTAGTCACATATACCTCCGTATAGTCAGTACCATAATAAGGGAATGTAAATCCTAGTGGAACTGGTTTCGACCAATAGTTCATATCGGTAAATTGATCTGTGATATCGGTTGATTGCAACAAGTCCGGATTACCATCATAAGCAAAGCTATTGTCCCCATTCAAGTTCGAAACGTACGAGTAGCCATATTTATGAGCTGATTTTCCACTATTCTCGATTTCCTCATTGCTAAATTTAGGAAATAGATACTCCAAAGGATATTTACCAGTGTTACTGATGCTGAACTTAATTTCTTTAGTGTCACCATCAACTTCCAAATCGCCTAAGTCAAATGAATTAGGAGTAACCGAAATTTTAGCAGGTTCATCTGCTACACCGGTCACCACAAAGCTATGTGATATTCCATTTTTATCAGTTAGTTTTACCGTACCGCTATGACTTCCTGCTTTAGTAGGTTTAAATTTCACGGTGATGTTCGAAGTCGATCTTGCAGCATAAGGAGTTTGATATCCCGGAACTTCAAACTGGTCAGAGCTACAGGTGATATTGTTTGCCCCCAAAGATCCCCAATCTCCAGTAAAAGAGCCATATCCACTATTTACCACTTCAATATCCAAAGCTTTAGTTTGACCTAGTAATAAGTTTCCGAAACTTACCACCTTAGCTGTGTTTAGTTCAGGGTTATATCCTTTAACGGTCATTTGTACCGGAATATTTTTGCTATTATTTCCAGCTTCGTTGGTTGTTAGGTTAATGTTGAACTTATAGTTACCATTTACTAGTTTCTGTCCGTCATTGCTTACGTTAACCGTTTGAGTTTCTCCCGATCTTACTGTTCCGAGTGATGGGTCTAATATTACTACTGAGCTCCAGTCTGGATTTTTCGATTTTGCAGTTACTCCCCATACGGCTTGATCGGCAATTTCGCTCAAGTTGCCTTCGCGAAGCACTTCGCTTAGTTGAGTCCAAGTCTCACCCATGTTCGAGCTATAGAAGCTATAAGCTTTATATGCTGCATTTGTTGCCAACGAAGCACCTAGTGGGTTTTTCACTCCGGCTTTGAAGTGAGCCACAACCCATATCTTATTTCCTGGCGCAAAGTAGATTTGCTCACCAAGTTGCACATCATAGCGAGAAGCAAAGAACTGAGGTTGGAATTCAAGTAACAATCCCTCTTTCGACATAGGTTTATTACCGTCATAAATTTGAATCAACGGAACATCTGTAGTCGATTCATATTGACAGAAGCCCTCGAAGTATAGATCGGTTAAGTTAAATCCATTAGGATATACACTAGGATCAACGTAATACCATTGCGCTATAGAGTTCGAAACACTTAAATCGCTTTCGCCGATATACGCTGCCACCGATTCGGCATAAGTTAAGTTGATTGGATAATCTTCAGTTACATATTCAGAAGAAACCACGTTGTTTCTAGTCGATGCCAACGCAGAAATAAATCCTCTTTGTGCCACTTGTTTACCCGGTATTGGTTTTACCACTGCCGAAGGATAAACAGACACAGTACGTTTCATCGATTCCCATTTCAATAACCCTTTATCCGTGTTGCTAATCACGAAGCTAGTGCTTCCAATGTTACTTGTATTAGCATCAATAGTTATCGATAAGCTATTCTTGTCAAGTTCCATTTTAGGACCGGCATTTGTGGTAGCCGATTTTATAGCAGACAGTTCCGAAGCATTTCCCCAACGGTCTACTGCTTTTAGTGCAAAATAGTAAGTAGTAGTAGGCGATAATCCGCTAACCTCATTGCTTACAGGATCGCCCGAGTTAAAGAACTTAGTATCTACACGCTTTTGCGAAAGTTTGCTCAAGTCGCTTGCTGCGTTAAACTCGCTTGTGCTATAATAGATGATGTGATAGTTCACATTATTATCATCAGATGCAGGGATATTCCATTCCACCAACACATTGTCTTGGCCTGGAAGCAAAGAGAAGTCACTCACAGGTTGTGGTGCATTTCCGTTACCCATTTGTAGGGCTTTCCAAGCATCAATATATCCACTACCAAATTTACCAATTACTTCAGGGTTGCGTGTATAGAAGTCGTTTACCGAAGTCAACAACTGCTGGCGCAATGTTTCATTAGGGAAGTTAGGGTTGCCATATTTCGACAACACCAATGCAGCAATACCCGATACGTGAGGACAAGCCATTGATGTACCTTCATTGTATCCATATTGTCCATTAGGCAACGTACTATATACACCCTCAGCACCGTTATAGTCCATCAATCCACCAGGAGCAGTAATGTCTACCCAGTCGCCATAGCTTGAGTAAGGAGCTGGACGCACATCATAAGTCATTGCACCTACTGCGATAACCTCTTCCATGCAAGCAGGATAGAAGTCACCCTCAGTTCCGGTATTACCATTGGCAAAGATACAAAGACCACCTTTCATAAATTCACTTTCAGCACTGTCAGTAAAGAATTTTACAGCATCCAATACCGCTTGTTCGTAGTATCCGGCCGATCCCCATCCCCACGAACATTGAGCAATTGATGCACCACGTACTGCTGCATAGTAGAAGGCACCGGCAAAGTCGCCCTGAGCCGAGCTACGCGAGTCGAACACTTGGCATGAAAGCAATTTCACACCACCTTGTCCGTTACCACCGGCTACACCTGCCACACCAATACCGTTATTGTTTACAGCACCCACAGTACCAGCCACGTGTGTACCGTGACTATGTCCATAGATATCAGCCGATTTTGTTACGAAGTTATAACCATAGATATCTCCTACGTAGCCATTCTTATCGTTATCTACTCCCGGAGCACCGTTCAACTCTGCCTCATTTATCAAGATATTATCTTTCAAGTCAGGGTGTTCATAGTCTATACCACCGTCAATGATAGCCACAATCAAGTTCTTGTCACCGGTCGCAATCTTCCAAGCCTCAAACAAGTTGATATCCGAACCGGCAATACTACCATTCATTGTACCATCATTGGTATAGTGCCATTGTCTACTCAAAAATGGGTCGTTAAAAGGCATTGTAGCAGCTTTTGTCGAGTAGTTTGTAAAAGTCAACGGATCAACCGTTACAAATCTTGGATTTCCTTGAAGCTGCATAGGCACAATGTTTTCGGCAATAGATACACCGGGCACTCTGCTAAAAATTTGTGCTGCTTCTTTAGGATCCATTGATTCATCAAATCTCACCTCATACCAAAGGTGCAATCCGTGTTTACGAGCCTTTGCTTCCATTTTTTCTACATATGGAAAAACTCTCTCCATTTTTACCGCTTTCACCTGACGGCTAGCGCGGTCAAACGGTTCAATACCAGTTGCAACAATACCATTGCGAGTAGAAGCCGGCACGATTCCTACTTTCGCAGCCACTTCTTGTTGAAGTTTTACGCGAAGTACTCCTCTTGTCGGGTCTACTACATTGGTTTGTGCAAACACAGTGGTGCTAATAATTAAGCATAGCAACCACATACATTTCTGTAAATGTTTCTGCATAAAAAAACGTGTAATTAATAAATATAGTGAATAAAAATATACAATACAACTTGTAAGGGTCACAAAATTGCAATCCTTTACTAGTCATGTATGTTTGAAGGGAAATATTATATTGACATCGGACATACCTTTAAACTGTAGAGTTTAAGATATGCGATTGCTTTGATCTTTAAACGAATAATAAGACGTGAAAAAAAGTTAAGTAGGTGGTTTGCTAACATAAAATATACTGTTTTTTGAGCTTTATCTTTTAAGTCTAAAGTCTCGTATTGTAGTCTACGATGTTTATTTATGTTGCAAATATATAAACTTAATCCATTTGAACAAATAAAAACATTTTATTTGTTTTTAGGCTAACATTTAAGTTATAAATATATATTATTATCTATCAAAATGATTGTTATTTATTTATTTTGTTTCCAATAATGATTAAATTGTTGTTTTATGTGATTATTTAGTCAAAAATATGTTATATGGCATTAAAATTGAAAATTGTTAAAATGAAAGCGGATCTCTTGTTTTTCTCCATTTTATGGCTAAGTAGCTTGTGTTTTATAACTTATATCGTTCTCGTTGCTTACAAAATTTCTTTTTTGTGATAATGTTACGATTAATTTATATTTTTTTTCTGTTGCTGCTTATAATTTGTAACACCTTGCCTGATTTACGATTTATGGTGTTGCTGGCGCTGTGATTGTTCATTTCTTTTGTCCATAGCCCCAAAAGAAACGAACCAAAGAAAATG
>DKPL01000093.1:0-254 GCA_002471185.1 Bacteroides sp. UBA7335 | reverse complement strand
GAGGCAAAAGGATATGGGCTACGGCACTAGCCCTCACTACCGCATGATATAAAGCCTATACCGCCTTCTTACTTTTCCCACCAATTATATCCTCCTATATCCTTCTATATCCTCTTACTTTATTAACCATTCTATTCGATAATTATAAATAACGGGGTACTTTATAAATTATATCTTGTAAATAGGGATTTGTAAATTAGTGATTTCCTGTCTTTTTGCATTAATAATGGGTTTTGGATCGGCCTCAGTTGTTT
>DKPL01000076.1 GCA_002471185.1 Bacteroides sp. UBA7335 | reverse complement strand
TGGAAACTAAAATCAAAGAGAAATGAAATTTACACAAGAATAAATGTCTGAAATCATTTCTTCACTTACAAATGATAAAGAAGGATTTCATTAATTAATCCGTTTAGGGATGAATCAATTAATGAAAACAAAGCTTAAGATTTATAACTATCAGAGTGATGATGTGAGTAATGGCTATCGTACCCATCGAAGGTGTCATGAAGGTCAAATGTTTAAAATTCGTGTTCCTCGCAGTCGTGAGAGCAACTTTTATCCTGTTTTATTAAGGATGCTTAAAAATCAAGAAGTCGAAGTTTAGGGCTTAATTTATAGTCTATATGCTCGAGGCTTGCCACCAAGTAAGTTGGTGATATCTCAGAGGAGTTTTATGGTAAGCATTATAGCAAGAGTCAAGTAAGCCGAATCCTTGATGCAGCACGTGAAGATGTTTGCGCGTGGCTGAACAGTAGATTAAATGCACATTATCCAATCGTTTATATTAATGCTACGTATGTTGCCACTAGGCGCAATGACTAGGTTTCAAATGAAGCATACTACGTAATATTAGGAGTAAAAGAAGATAGAACTCGTGAGGTCTTATCAATTGTAAATTTCCCAATTGAAAGTGCTTCTAACTGGCTTGATATATTCGATGATATAAAAGAAAGAGGAGTTAGTGAGATTAATTTATTTGTATGCGATGGCTTATCCAGTATTGAAAATTCTATCACACATGCATTTCCTAGTGCAGATATTCAATTGTGCACGGTGCACTTAAAGAGGAATATATTGGGGAAAATTAAGCCTCGAGACAAGAAGATAATTGCGAGGGGAATACAAATCGTATTTAGGCTAGATCAAGATTCAATCGCCCCTGAAAGCTCGCATAAACAATTTCTAGATTTTATAGATAAATGGGTGAAGAGTTACCCCATACTTAAAAGGTGTAAGTATAAAAGGTCTAGATTCTATTTCATTTATTTCAAATATGAAAGAGAAATAAGAGGTATGATATATACAACCAATTGGATTGAACGATTCAATAAGGATTTTAAAAAAGTGCTGAAAATGCGTGGTGCGATGCCGAACTATGGTTCTGTGATATTATTGCTTGACAATGTGGCTATGAATAAAGATGTATTTAAACATCCAATTTATAACTTTCTTGAGTCAAAGCTTTTTATCAAAACATAATAAATCTATTTTTGAGAAATATTTATGTCTAAGAAATAAAGCATACACACTTTTCTGAACATTACCGAACATTACCCTCGTTAGGGACTTGCACCCATAAGATTACGCCCATGCTGGGGGTACATCAATAAAAAAGGCAACCCCAATTAGGAGTTGCCTTTTTTTATATTTAAAACCAAATCATTATTCTACTTCGCTATAGTCTAGCACAGTTTTTTTATTAGCTAGGATACGATCATACTCTTCTTTAGAGCCAACGATAATCTTATCATACTCACGTTGTCCAGTACCAGCTGGAATTAAGTGACCACAAATAACATTTTCTTTCATACCTTCTAATTTATCAATTTTGCCATTAATAGCAGCTTCATTCAAGACCTTAGTCGTTTCCTGGAAAGAAGCAGCAGACATAAAGCTTGACGTTTGAAGAGCAGCACGAGTGATACCTTGAAGAATTTGAGTAGATGTTGCAGGAACTGCATCACGTACTTCAACCAATTTTAGGTCACGACGCTTAAGCATACTATTTTCATCGCGAAGTTTACGAGCGGTTACGATTTGACCAGCTTGAAGATTTTGTGAATCACCAGAATCGATAACTACTTTTTTACCCCAAATACGATCATTCTCATCCATAAACTCAATCTTATCAACAATTTGTTGTTCAAGGAAGCGAGTATCTCCTGGTTCATCAATATCAACCTTACGCATCATTTGGCGTACAATGATCTCAAAATGCTTATCATTAATCTTCACACCTTGCAAGCGATATACATCTTGTACTTCGTTTACAATGTATTCTTGAACAGCAGTAGGACCCTTAATAGCCAAAATATCAGCAGGTGTAGTTGCTCCATCAGAAAGGGGAGTACCAGCACGTACATAGTCATTCTCTTGAACAAGAATTTGTTTAGAAAGAGCCACTAAGTACTTCTTAACTTCACCAGTCTTAGATGTTACAATAATCTCGCGATTACCACGCTTAATTTTACCCATTGTAACCTCACCATCGATCTCAGAAACTACAGCAGGATTAGAAGGATTACGTGCTTCAAACAACTCTGTAACACGAGGTAGACCACCAGTGATATCACCAGCTTTACCTACAGCACGAGGTATTTTAACTAACACTTCACCGGCCTTCACCTTCTGACCATTTTCAACGGTAACGTGACCACCTACTGGTAAGTTATAAGTTCTTATCAAACTGCCATCTTCAGACATAATATGAATTGATGGAACCTTGGTCTTATCTTTAGATTCAATAATAATAATCTCGCGAAGACCAGTAGCTTCATCAGATTCAATTTTGTAAGTGACATTTTCAATAACACTTTCAAATTCAATCTTACCTGTAGCTTCAGTAATAATAACGGCATTAAATGGGTCCCATTTAGCAATTAGTTTTCCCTTCTCAACAACATCACCATCTGACACATAAAGTGTAGAACCATAAGGTACATTGTGAGTTGAAAGAGTGATATTTGTTTTGTCATCAACAAAACGAACTTCTGCCAAACGTCCAACAACAACCTTAGCCGCTTCACCAGCTTCATCAACAACATCAACGGTTCTTAGTTCCTCAAACTCAAGACGAGCAGCATGCTTTGCCATAATACTAGCATTAGCAGCAATATTAGAAGCAGTACCACCGGCATGGAAAGTACGAAGTGTCAACTGAGTACCTGGTTCACCAATTGATTGGGCAGCAATAACACCTACAGCTTCACCACGCTGAACCATACGTCCAGTAGCTAAGTTACGGCCATAACATTTTGCACATACACCCTTCTTTGATTCACAAGTCAATACAGAACGTATTTCAACACTTTCTATTGGAGAGTCTTGAATGCGTTTTGCTATATCCTCTGTAATTTCTTCACCACCATTTACTAATAATTCACCAGTTTGAGGATGAATGATATCATGTACAGATACGCGACCTAAAATACGTTCATATAAAGTTGCAATAACCTCATCGTTATTTTTAAGGTCGGTACAAACAAGTCCACGCAATGTACCACAATCTTCCTCATTAATGATCACATCATGAGATACATCAACCAAACGACGTGTCAAATATCCAGCATCGGCAGTTTTCAAAGCCGTATCCGCAAGACCTTTACGAGCACCATGGGTAGAAATAAAGTACTCCAATACTGACAAACCTTCTTTAAAGTTCGACAAAATTGGATTCTCAATAATTTGACCACCTTCTGCTCCAGCCTTTTGAGGTTTAGCCATCAAACCACGCATACCTGACAACTGACGAATCTGCTCTTTAGAACCACGGGCTCCAGAATCAAGCATCATATATACAGAGTTAAATCCTTGATCATCTGTTGAAATAGTTTTCATCAAGATGTTAGATAACTCAGAGTTTACATGAGTCCAAATATCAATAACCTGATTATAGCGTTCATTATTGGTAATGAAACCCATATTATAATTATTGATAACTTGCTCTACTTCATCATATCCTCTTTGAACAAGAATTTCTTTTTCTTTAGGGATAATAATATCACCTAAGTTAAATGACAAACCACCTTTAAAGGCCATTTCATAACCTAAGTTCTTAATACCATCAAGGAAGTTTGCAGCCTTAGCCACACCACAAACCTTAATAACATTACTAATGATATCGCGAAGAGATTTCTTCGAAACAATTTCATTAATATAGCCAGCTTCAGGAGGTACAATTTCATTAACGATTACACGTCCAACAGAAGTTTCACGCATAACATCAACAACATTACCATTCTCATCAACATCTTTTACAATCACCTTAACTGGAGCATGAATATCAACTTTACCCTCATTGTAAGCAATAAGTGCTTCTTCAGGTCCGTAAAAAGTTAATCCTTCACCCTTTGCTCCTGTGCGTAATTTAGTAATATAATAAAGTCCAAGAACCATATCTTGTGCAGGAACTGTAATAGGAGCACCATTAGCAGGATTCAAGATATTGTGAGATTGTAACATCAACATTTGAGCCTCAAGAATAGCTTCATTACTCAATGGTAAATGAACAGCCATTTGGTCACCATCAAAGTCAGCATTAAAAGCTGTACATGCAAGTGGATGAAGTTGTATAGCCTTACCTTCAATCATTTTAGGTTGAAATGCTTGAATACCTAAACGGTGAAGAGTTGGAGCACGGTTTAATAATACTGGGTGCCCTTTCATTACGTGTTCTAGAATATCCCAGATAACAGGCTCTTTACGATCAACAATCTTTTTAGCCGACTTAACAGTCTTCACAATACCACGCTCAATCAGCTTGCGAATAATAAAGGGTTTGTAAAGTTCTGCCGCCATCAATTTTGGAATACCACACTCTCCCATTCGCAATTCAGGACCAACAACAATTACCGAACGAGCAGAGTAGTCAACACGCTTACCCAACAAGTTTTGACGGAAACGACCTTGTTTTCCTTTCAAACTATCTGAAAGAGATTTTAATGGACGATTAGCATCTGTTTTGACAGCGCTTGATTTACGAGAGTTATCAAATAATGAATCTACAGACTCTTGAAGCATACGTTTTTCATTACGCAAAATGACTTCAGGAGCTTTAATTTCAATAAGTCTCTTCAAACGGTTATTACGAATAATAACACGACGATATAAATCATTTAAATCAGAAGTTGCAAAACGTCCGCCATCCAATGGAACCAATGGTCTAAGCTCAGGAGGAATAACAGGTACAATGCGTACTACCATCCATTCTGGTTTATTACGACCACGAGAAGCACGGAATGATTCAACAACTTGAAGACGTTTTAAAGCCTCATTTTTGCGTTGTTGAGAAGTATCATTGCTAGCACGATGACGTAGTTCATATGATAAAGCATCCAAATCAAGACGAGCTAACAAATCATAGATAGCTTCTGCACCCATTTTAGCAATAAATTTATTAGGGTCAGAATCTTCTAGGTATTGATTTTCTCTTGGTAAAGTATCTAAAATATCTAGATATTCTTCTTCAGAGAGTAAATCATAAGCCGCTATGCCATCTTCTGCTTTAATACCAGCTTGAATAACAACATAACGTTCATAATAAATAATAGAATCTAATTTTTTAGTCGGTAATCCTAATAAGTAACCGATTTTATTAGGCAGCGAACGGAAATACCAAATATGCGCTACTGGAACAACCAATTGAATATGCCCCATACGTTCGCGACGAACCTTCTTTTCTGTCACTTCTACACCACAACGGTCACAAACGATACCTTTATAACGAATACGTTTATATTTACCACAGTGACATTCATAGTCTTTAATAGGACCAAAAATGCGTTCACAAAACAGACCATCACGTTCTGGTTTGTAAGTACGGTAGTTAATAGTTTCAGGCTTCAAAACTTCACCACTCGAGCTCTCCAGGATTTCTTCAGGTGAAGCTAAACCAATTGAGATTTTCGAGAAATTACTCTTTGTTTTATTATCTTTTCTAAAAGCCATACTTATATATTTAATAAATTGCAGTTTTAAATAATATGCCTACTGAAAAAAGTCTTTGTCAATGCCTATTATAGCATTGACAAAAACTAAATTTTCTTTATTCGAGATTAATACTTAATCCGAGACCTCTTAACTCATGTAACAATACATTCAGAGACTCTGGAATTCCCGGATGTGGCATAGGCTCACCCTTAACGATAGCCTCATATGCTTTAGAACGTCCTACAACGTCATCCGATTTAATCGTAAGAATTTCTTGAAGAATGTGAGCAGCACCGAAACCTTCAAGTGCCCAAACCTCCATTTCTCCGAAACGTTGACCACCAAACTGTGCTTTACCACCCAAAGGCTGCTGAGTAATCAAAGAGTAAGGACCTATCGAACGAGCATGCATCTTATCTTCAACCATGTGACCTAATTTCAACATATAAGTCACTCCTACAGTAGCAGGTTGATCAAACTGAACTCCCGTACCACCATCATAAAGATAAGTTTTACAGTAACGAGATAAACCTGCTTTATCAGTCCACTCATTCAAATCATCAAGAGTAGCACCATCAAAAATAGGAGTAGCAAATTTCATTCCTAGGTTTTTACCAGCACGTCCTAATACAGCTTCAAAGATCTGCCCAATGTTCATACGAGATGGTACACCCAATGGATTCAATACAATATCAACTGGAGTTCCATCCTCAAGGAATGGCATATCTTCTTGACGTACGACACGCGATACAATACCTTTGTTACCATGTCGACCGGCCATTTTATCACCAACGCCAATTTTACGTTTTTTCGCAATATAAACTTTAGCCATTTGAATAATACCAGCAGGCAATTCATCACCAATAGTAATTGCAAACTTCTTACGCTTCAACTCAGCATCAAGCTCTTTATATTTTTTAATATAATTAACAATCAAATCACGAATCATACTGTTAGTATGGTCGTCACTTGTCCAATTACTCAATTGAATAGAAGTAAAATCTAGAGAATCAAAATCAGAAGGATTAAAGTTAGCTCCTTTAGCAATGACTTCAGCACCCAGATAATCCTTAACACCTTGTGATGTTTTACCTTGGGTTAAAGTCATTAGTTTCTTAACTAAAATTCTCTTTAAGTCAGATGCTTTACCTTCAAATTCATCATCAATTTTAGGTAACAGTGCTTTATCAGCTAACTTAGAACTTCGACTTTTAATTACACGAGAAAATAGTTTTTTATCGATTACAACACCTTTCAAAGAAGGAGAAGCTTTTAATGAAGCATCTTTTACATCACCCGCTTTATCTCCAAAAATAGCACGAAGCAATTTTTCTTCTGGAGAAGGATCAGATTCACCTTTGGGAGTAATCTTACCAATCATAATATCGCCTGGCTCAATACGTGCACCAATTCTAACGATACCATTTTCATCTAAATCTCTTGTAGCCTCTTCACTAACATTTGGAATATCAGCAGTTAGCTCTTCCATACCACGTTTAGTTTCACGAACCTCCAAAGAGTATTCTTCAACATGCACAGAAGTCAATAAATCTTCACGTACTACACGCTCATTAAGAACGATAGCATCCTCATAATTATATCCTTTCCAAGGCATATAAGCAACAAGTAAGTTTTTACCTAAAGCTAATTCACCTTGTTCAGTAGAATAACCTTCTGTTAGAATTTGCCCTTCAACAACACGATCACCTGCATTACAGATTGGTCGTAAGTCAATAGTCATATTTTGGTTAGTCTTACGGAATTTAGGAATATTGTATTCACGCAAAGCAGAATCAAAGCTTACAAACTCTTCCTCTTCAGTACGATCATATAAAATTTTAATAGTTGTGGCATCTACATAGTCAACTATACCAGCTCCCTCAGCAGTAATTTGCGTACGAGAGTCTCTAACTAGTTGTTTTTCAATACCTGTACCAACGATAGGTGCTTCACTTTTCAACAATGGAACAGCCTGTCTCATCATGTTTGATCCCATCAATGCACGGTTAGCATCATCATGTTCCAAGAATGGAATTAAAGATGCTGCAATTGAGGCAATTTGCTGAGGAGATACATCCATCAACTCAACTTCACCAGGTTCTACAACTGGGAAATCGGCATCTTGACGTGATTTAACTTTATTACGAATAAATGTACCATCAACATTCAATGGTGCATTTCCTTGTGCAATAATTTTGCCTTCTTCTTCTTCTGCCGTTAAATAAATCAAGCCATCAGTTGACAAATCAACTTTAGCATCATGAACTTTACGATAAGGAGTTTCAATAAAACCTAAATCATTGATCTTAGCAAATACACACAAAGAAGAAATCAAACCAATGTTTGGACCTTCAGGAGTCTCAATAGGACAAAGACGGCCATAATGAGTATAATGTACGTCACGAACCTCAAAACCTGCGCGTTCACGTGAAAGACCACCAGGACCAAGTGCTGACATACGACGCTTATGCGTAATTTCAGCAAGAGGGTTAGTTTGATCCATGAACTGAGACAAAGCATTTGTTCCAAAGAATGAATTTATTACCGAAGAAATAGTCTTCGCATTAATCAAATCAATAGGAGTAAACACCTCATTATCACGAACATTCATGCGCTCACGAATAGTGCGAGACATACGAGCAAGACCCACAGCAAATTGATTAGACAATTGCTCACCTACAGTACGAACACGACGGTTACTTAAATGGTCGATATCATCAACATCGGCTTTCGAGTTAATAAGCTCAATTAAATACTTGATAATTTCAATAATATCTTCCTTAGTTAGAACTCTAACATCCATATCAGTTGTCAAGTTCAACTTTCTGTTAATACGATAGCGACCTACGTCACCCAAATCGTATCTTTTTTCTGAGAAGAAAAGGTTATTAATAACCTCACGTGCACTAGCATCATCGGCAGGATCAGCATTACGCAACTGACGATAGATATATAACACAGCTTCTTTTTCAGAGTTACTCGGATCCTTTTGTAAAGTATTATAAATAATAGAATAATCCGATTGGTTTGGTTCATCTTTATGAACCAATATATTTTGTACGCCCGAATCTAAGATTTCATTAATGTGGTCCTCATCAAGAACAGTTTCACGATCAATAATAACCTCATTTCGTTCAATAGAAACAACCTCACCAGTATCCTCATCAACAAAATCTTCAATCCATGTTTTCAAAACACGAGCTGCTAATTTACGGCCGACTACCTTCTTAAGATTTGTTTTATTTACTTTAATATCTTCTGCAAGATTAAAGATTTCAAGAATATCTTTATCATTCTCAAAACCGATTGCACGAAGAAGAGTAGTAACAGGTAATTTTTTCTTTCTATCAATGTAAGCATACATTACATTGTTTATATCTGTTGCAAACTCTATCCAAGATCCTTTAAAAGGAATAATACGAGCCGAATATAATTTTGTACCATTAGCATGGACACTTTGACCAAAAAATACACCGGGTGAACGATGAAGCTGAGATACCACAACACGCTCAGCACCATTTATCACAAATGTAGCTTTATCCGTCATATATGGAATCGGTCCAAGAAATACATCTTGAATTACAGTATCAAAGTCTTCATGCTCTGGGTCTGTACAGTACAATTTCATCTTGGCTTTCAAGGGGACACTATAAGTAAGCCCACGCTCTATACAATCGTCAATGGTATAACGCGGAGGATCAATATAATAATCCAAAAACTCAAGAACAAAATTGTTTCTTGTATCGGCAATAGGGAAGTTTTCAGCAAATACCTTGTACAGTCCCTCATTTTTACGCTTTTCAGGCGGAGTATCTAATTGTAAAAAGTCTTTGAATGACTTCAATTGTACTTCCAGAAAATCCGGATATTCTAGCGGATTCTTTGTTGAAGCAAAATTAATTCTTTGGTTTACAGTATTTGAAGACATCTATCAATGAATTTGGAGAACTTAATTTTAAATATATGCACAAAAAGGTTAAGAATCCTTATATCAAGGATTCTTAACCGAATGACCTGATTTACAGGCTAATTTTATTTAAGTTCAACTTCAGCTCCAGCTTCTTCTAATGTTTTCTTCAATGATTCTGCTTCGTCTTTAGCCAAACCTTCTTTTACTACACTAGGAGCACCGTCTACCATGTCCTTAGCTTCTTTCAAACCAAGACCACATGATTCTTTAACAGCTTTAACTACTTGAAGTTTAGCTGCACCAGCGCTTTTCAATACTACGTCGAAAGAAGTTTTTTCTTCTACAGCAGCAGCACCAGCTGCTGGACCAGCAGCAACAGCAACAGCTGCAGCAGCAGGTTCAATACCGTATTCTTCTTTAAGGATAGTTGCAAGTTCATTAACTTCTTTTACTGTCAAGTTAACTAGTTGTTCTGCAAAAGCTTTCAAATCTGCCATTTTATTATGATTTTAATTGTTTAATTACTATTTAATATAAAAATTTATTCGGGTCTTTCACCTAAAGTTTTCAAAACTCCGTGAAGGGTGTTTCCACCTGATTGAAGAGCTGAAATAACGTTTTTCGCTGGAGACTGTAGCAATGCAACAATGTCAGCAATAACTTCATTTTTACTCTTAATGCTAATAAGAGCATCTAATTGATCTGCACCAACGTAGAAGCCTTCTTCAGCGTATGCACCTTTAAGTCCAGGGATACCATCTTTAGCTTTATCTTTAATCAATTTAGCAGGCGCATTAGCGATATTGCTAAACATGATTGCAGTTGTACCTTTCAAACAAGGATAAAGTGGAGAGTAGTCACCTTCTAAAGATTCTAAAGCTTTATGAAGAAGTGAATTCTTAACCAACATCAATTTGATATCAGTTTTGAAACAAATACGTCTTAACTCGCTAGTAGCAGCAGCATTCATAGCTGTAACGTCTACCAAGTAGAAATGACCATATTCGTTTATTGTAGCAGCAATTTGCTCTATAATTGTACTTTTATCTTCCTTTCTCATTATTCCTCTGTTTTATTAGATTTCCTCTACTGATTTCGGGTCTATTTTAATCCCCGCACTCATTGTACTAGAAAGATAAATGCTCTTGATATATGTACCTTTAGCTGCAGTTGGTTTTAATTTATTCAAAGTAGCGATAAATTCTTTTGCATTATCACGAATTTGTTCAGGATCAAAAGATACTTTACCAATAGAAGTATGAACAATACCACTCTTATCTACTTTAAAGTCAATTTTACCTTGCTTAACTTCTTTAACAGCTTTAGCAACATCCATAGTTACAGTACCACTTTTGGGGTTCGGCATTAATCCACGAGGACCAAGAACACGACCAAGCGCACCAATTTTACCCATGATAGAAGGCATAGTGATAATTACATCAATATCCGTCCATCCACCTTTAATCTTGTCGATATACTCGTCAAGACCTACATAGTCAGCACCTGCTTCTTTAGCAGCAGCTTCAGCATCTGGTGTACAAAGCACCAATACACGCACTTCTTTACCAGTACCATGAGGAAGTGAAACAACACCTCTCACCATTTGGTTAGCTTTACGTGGATCAACACCCAAACGTACATCAATATCAATTGAAGCATCAAACTTAGTAAATGAAATTTCTTTTACTAATGATGCAGCTTCTTTAAGTGAGTATGCTTTCCCTGCTTCAATTTTTTCTGCAGCTAACTTTTGATTTTTTGTCAGTTTACCCATTACAATTGAAGTTTATTAGTTATTTACCGGGAACTCCCCTTTTACAGTAATACCCATACTTCTTGCTGTACCAGCAACCATTGTCATAGCAGCTTCTACAGTAAAACAGTTTAAGTCTACAATTTTGTCTTGAGCAATCGTACGTACTTGTTCCCAAGTAATCTCAGCAACTTTTTTACGATTAGGCTCAGCAGAACCACTCTTAAGCTTAGTCAATTCAAGCAATTGAATAGCAACAGGAGGAGTTTTAATTACAAAATCAAAAGACTTATCTGCGTAGTAAGTAATAACAACAGGCAATATTTTACCTGCTTTGTCTTGGGTTCTGGCATTGAATTGCTTGCAAAACTCCATGATATTAATACCCTTAGAACCCAAAGCAGGTCCAACTGGGGGAGATGGATTTGCAGCGCCTCCTTTAATCTGTAATTTGATTAGTCCAGCAACTTCTTTAGCCATTTTCTTATTAATTTATATATGTATAATAATTAAAGAATATCACAGCGTAACACCTGCTTTACTCTTTTTCAACTTGCATAAAGCCCAATTCGAGCGGAGTTTTCCGTCCGAATATCTTTACCATAACCTTTAGTTTCTTTTTTTCACTATTAACATCTTCAATGATACCACTAAATCCGCTAAAAGGTCCAAAAGTTACTTTTACAGTTTCACCAACTACATAAGGAATATTGATTTCCTCGCCAACCTCTTGTAGTTCATCTACTGTACCAAGTATTCGATTCACTTCTGATTGTCTTAAGGGAACTGGTTTTTCAGATCCACCCAAGAAACCTATCACATTCGGCGTATTTCTAAGATGATGAGCGACCTCACCAACCAAAGCAGCCTCTACCAAAACATAACCAGGAAGATAACTTCTTTCTTTCACAATTTTCTTACCATTGCGAATTTGGTATACCTTTTCAGTAGGAATCAATACCTGAGACACATATTCACCAAGGTTGCTGTTTTTAATATCAGCTTCAAGATACTCTTTTACCTTAGCTTCTTTACCGCTAATAGCACGAAGAACGTACCATTTTTTTTCAATCTCAGACATTTAAAATTCTTTTTAATGTGGATAAATTATATTTTCCATTACATGTTGGAAACAGAAGTCCATCACGAAAACCATTATTGCAATCAGCAGGGAAGCATATAAAACAGCGACTGCGCTACTGGTTAATTCAGAATACGTAGGCCACGATACTTTATGAACAAGTTCGTCGTATGATTCTTTAAAATAATTTACAATTTTCTTCATATTTCAAAAATTAGCACGGGAGGAGAGGCTCGAACTCCCGACACCCGGTTTTGGAGACCGGTGCTCTACCAACTGAGCTACTCCCGTGTGAACATAATCAGTTCCCAGAGCATGATGCACTAGGAACTGAATATATATTATTAGTCAACGATTTCAGTAATCTGACCAGCACCTACTGTGCGACCACCTTCGCGGATAGCGAAACGAAGTCCTACGTTCAATGCTACTGGGTAAATCAATTCCACTTGAATTGTTACATTATCACCAGGCATTACCATTTCTGTTCCTTCAGGAAGAGTAATTTCACCTGTACAGTCCATAGTACGCAAGTAGAACTGAGGACGATATTTGTTATGGAATGGAGTATGACGTCCACCTTCTTCTTTTTTCAAGATATAAACCTCTGCCTTAAATCTTGAGTGAGGTTTAATTTGACCTGGCTTACAAAGAACCATACCACGTTTGATTTCGTTCTTATCAACACCACGAAGCAACAAACCAACGTTATCACCAGCTTCACCTGTATCCAACAATTTGCGGAACATTTCAACACCAGTTACAACAGATTTCTTATCTTCACCAAGACCCAAGATTTCAATTTCATCACCTACGTGAATAATACCAGTTTCAATACGACCTGTAGCTACAGTACCACGACCTGTGATAGAGAACACGTCTTCAACTGGCATCAAGAAAGGTTTATCAACATCACGTGGAGGAAGTGGAATCCAAGTATCAACCGCATCCATCAACTCCATAATTTTGTCTTCCCATTTTTCAACGCCATTCAAACCACCAAGAGCAGAACCACGAATAATAGGAGTATTGTCACCATCAAAGTCATAGAAAGAAAGAAGCTCTCTCATTTCCATTTCCACAAGTTCCAACATTTCTTCATCATCAACCATATCACATTTGTTCAAGAAAACAACCAATTTAGGAACGTTTACCTGACGAGCCAAAAGGATATGTTCACGAGTTTGAGGCATAGGACCATCAGTAGCAGCAACTACAATGATAGCACCGTCCATCTGAGCAGCACCAGTAACCATGTTCTTAACGTAGTCAGCGTGACCTGGACAGTCTACGTGAGCATAGTGACGATTAGCTGTTTGGTACTCAACATGAGAAGTATTAATTGTAATACCTCTTTCTTTTTCTTCAGGTGCATTATCGATAGAATCGAAAGAACGCAATTCAGAAAGACCTTTTTTTGCCAATACAGTTGTAATAGCAGCAGTCAACGTTGTCTTACCGTGGTCTACGTGACCAATTGTACCAATGTTTACGTGAGGCTTGGTACGTTCAAATTTCTCTTTAGCCATAGCTTTACTTGTTATTTATTTGATTAATAATCAGCATTTTCACATCTTACAGAGCTGTTACCGGGACTTGAACCCGGGACCTCTTCCTTACCAAGGAAGTGCTCTACCGCTGAGCTATAACAGCAAAAAAGAAAGAGCGGAAGACGGGGCTCAAACCCGCGACCCTCAGCTTGGAAGGCTAATGCTCTATCAACTGAGCTACTTCCGCATTACTGTCAAAGTTCTTAAATGGTGGGCAAAGATGGATTCGAACCACCGAAGTCGAAAGACAACTGAGTTACAGTCAGTCCCATTTGGCCACTCTGGTATTTGCCCATTAAACAAAAACAATAAATTAATTCTCTTTTCTTTCGAGCCTCTTGTCGGATTCGAACCAACGACCCCGAGATTACAAATCACGTGCTCTGGCCAACTGAGCTAAAGAGGCATTACCAAAATTTGCAACCGCTACGTTCTTACCCCGAGCGAAACGGCTGCAAATTTAGATATTTATTTCTATACCGCAAAACATTTGCGAACTTTTTATCACCTACGCAGCTTTTCTTTATGCTTTACTAACTGTTTTTCCAAAGCTTCAACACAAATATCAACAGCTTCTTCAAAAGTATCACAGATTTTACTTGCATAAAATTCATTATTAGGAACCAGCACTTTCACACCAACTTCCTTATTCTCTGCGACTTCAGGCTTAACAACTCTAAGAGACACCTCCACTCCCGTTATATCTTCGTAATACTTTTCCAGTTTAGATACTTTTTTTTGAATAAAAGCACGCAGCTGCTCAGCTGCATCAAAATGAATTGATTGAATTCTAACATCCATAAAATACCTCCTTTTCTTAAGCTCTTGGATGAGCTTGTTTATAAACTTTTTTAAGTTCCTCAAAAGTTGCATGAGTGTAAATTTGAGTAGCCGCCAAGCTATCATGCCCCAACAATTCCTTCACCGCATTAAGCTCAGCCTCATTGTTAAGCATAGCAGTAGCGAAAGAGTGCCGCAACACATGCGGACTACGCTTTTTCACAGTCACAACCTTTGAAAGGTTTCGTTTGACTAAATTATAGACAAGACCTTCATAAAGACACCCACCATCTTCTTTTACAAAAAAGGCATTCGATATCTTAAGCACATCTCGATCACGGATACTAATATACTCTAAAATCTTCTTTTTCAATTGATCACCAAAAGGAATTAATCGTTCTTTATTCCTCTTGCCAACAACCTTTATTACACATATTTCGAAATCAATATCTTCATTATTTAATCCAATAAGCTCCGAAAGACGCACACCCGTGGAATAAAAAAAATCCATAATTAAATTATCCCTTCGAGCCCTAAAG
>DKPL01000090.1:9848-10040 GCA_002471185.1 Bacteroides sp. UBA7335 | reverse complement strand
GCAGGAGTGTGGTGTGAAATCTGTATTGCTGCCTGCTTTGGAGTTTATGCGTACAGATAAAAATGCAGAACCAGACCCTATTTATATTAAAGATAAACTTCAAGCTCAATTAGAGCTTTATCCGGATGTTGAAATCTTTATTACTCAAGGATTTATCTGTCGCAATGCTTATGGCGAAATTGATAACTTGCA
>DKPL01000090.1:1107-9681 GCA_002471185.1 Bacteroides sp. UBA7335 | reverse complement strand
TATGGCGAAATTGATAACTTGCAACGTGGGGGCAGTGATTATACTGCTTCGTTGATTGGGGCTGCTGTTAATGCTTCTGAGATTGAAATATGGACTGATATTGACGGAATGCATAATAATGATCCTCGTATTGTTGAAGGCACAACTCCGGTTCGTCAATTGCACTTCGAAGAAGCTGCTGAGTTAGCCTATTTTGGTGCTAAAATTCTACATCCTACTTGCATTCAGCCAGCTAAATATGCTAATATTCCTGTTCGTCTGTTGAATACTATGGATCCTAAAGCTCCGGGTACTCTAATATCTAATGAGACAGAAAAGGGCAAAATTAAAGCAGTGGCTGCAAAAGATAATATTACAGTTATCAAAATTAAGTCAAGCCGCATGTTATTGGCTCATGGTTTCTTACGCAAAGTGTTTGAAATCTTCGAAAGTTATCAAACATCTATCGATATGATTTGTACATCAGAAGTAGGTGTATCAGTATCTATCGATAACTTGAAACACCTCAATGAAATTCTTGACGATTTGAAAAAGTACGGTACAGTTACTGTAGATAGCAACATGTGTATTGTATGTGTAGTAGGTGATCTTGAATGGGAGAATGTTGGTTTCGAAGCAAAAACAGTTGATGCAATGCGTGATATTCCAGTTCGTATGATTTCTTACGGTGGTAGTAACTACAATATTTCCTTCTTGATTCGTGAGTGCGATAAGAAATCAGCTCTTCAATCTTTAAGTAAAGCGTTATTTAATCATAACTAATCGCTAAACAGATTATAGCGCTTTTATCAATAATGTGTTGGTAAAAGCGCTTTTTCAATATATAACTCAAACAAAATTTTTTATGAAAGGAATATTTCCTATAGATAAATTTCGTGAGCTACGCACTCCATTTTATTATTATGATACGAAAGTGTTGCGTGATACATTAGCTTGCATTAAGAAAGAAACTGCTCGATATCAATCATTCGAAGTACATTATGCTGTAAAGGCGAATGCTAACCCTAAAGTTTTGACTATTATTCGTGAGAATGGTTTAGGGGTAGATTGTGTAAGTGGAGGTGAAATTCGTGCTGCTATTAAAGCCGGATTTCCTGCTGAGAAGATTGTTTTTGCCGGAGTTGGTAAGGCTGATTGGGAAATTGAATTGGGCTTAGATTATAATATTTTCTGTTTTAACGTCGAATCAATTCCTGAACTAGAGATTATTAACGAACTTGCTGAGGCTAAAGGTAAAATGGCTAATGTCGCTTTTCGTATTAACCCTAATGTAGGTGCTCATACTCATGCGCATATTACTACTGGGTTGGCCGAGAATAAATTTGGTATTAGCATGGAAGATATGGATCATGTGATTGATGTTGCTCAAGAAATGAAAAATATTAATTTCATTGGATTACATTTCCACATTGGTTCGCAAATCTTAGACATGGGTGATTTTATCGCATTGTGTAATCGTGTGAATGAGTTGCAAGATAAACTTGAAGCTCGTCATATTTTAGTAAAACATATCAATGTAGGAGGTGGTTTGGGCATTGATTACGATCACCCCAACCGTCAACCTATTCCTGATTTTAAATCTTATTTTGCAACCTATGCCGGTCAGTTAAAGCTTCGCCCACATCAAACTTTGCATTTTGAATTGGGACGGGCTGTTGTGGCTCAGTGTGGTTCATTGATTTCTAAAGTGCTTTATGTCAAACAAGGTACAAAGAAACAATTTGCTATTCTTGATGCCGGAATGACTGATTTAATCAGACCTGCTCTTTATCAAGCTTATCATAAGATTGAAAATATTACATCCGAAGGCGCTATCGAAACTTACGATATTGTGGGCCCTATCTGTGAATCTTCAGATGTATTTGGTAAAGCTATCGATTTAAATAAAGTTAGTCGTGGTGATTTAATCGCTCTTCGTTCAGCTGGAGCTTATGGCGAAATTATGGCATCTGCCTATAACTGCCGTGAATTGCCTGGAAGTTATACTTCGGATGAACTGTTATAATACTTACGGTTCATAATATACTAATACATAAAAAATGAGGATGTAGTTTAATTATACATCCTCATTTTTTATATACTAAATACAAAGAGTTCTTTTTTGTGAATAACTCTATTCCTATAAGTTTCTTTTGTTGTGACTCGACTTCTTCTTCTCTTCTTTTTCTATGATACTCAAATATATCTTCAATGATTGTGTTGAAATTTGAATCTCTAAGAAAGAAACTCCCAAAGAGGCGATAAGTAAAAGTAAAGCAGCTCCAAATACATATACCGAAACTAACTGCAGACCGATGTATATAAGAAACATACTTACTACACACAGAAAAAGACTGGCAATTCCTAACCCTTGCATCATGCGGGTGAGGTTTAGTCTTTTTTTAAGGTTAGCTATCTGTGCACCTGTTATCTCATCATCCGGGTTGTCAAGAAAACGATCGCGAAGCTGGCGAACTAACTGAGCATATGATAAAAAGCGGTTAGTATAGGCTAACAGAATTAATGAAACTGCCGAAAATAATAGGGCAGGAGTGGTAAGTGTGAGCTCTTGCATACGGAATAATTGTTTTAAAATGAATTACTAATATGAATGAATAACCATATTGGCGATTGTTATTTTAAAACCCCTAACTCTTTTCCCACTTTAATAAATGCGTTAATGCACTTGTCTAAATGTTCTTTCTCGTGACCTGCAGATAGTTGAACGCGGATACGTGCTTGATCTTTAGGAACTACAGGGTAGTAGAATCCGGTTACATATATACCTTCTTCCAGCATTTTAGCAGCATATTCTTGCGATAGTTTAGCATCGTAAAGCATCACAGCACAAATGGCACTTTGAGTAGGTTTAATATCAAAACCTGCTTGTATCATTTTGTCCCGGAAGTAGTTTACATTCTCAACTAACTTGTCATGAATAGAGTTGTCTTCTTTCAGTATTCTAAATACTTCGATGCTAGCACCTACAATAGCTGGTGCCAATGAATTCGAAAATAAATAAGGACGGCTACGTTGGCGAAGCAAATCGATAATTTCTTTTCTACCGGTAGTAAATCCTCCTAAAGCACCTCCAAATGATTTTCCTAAAGTTCCGGTGTAGATATCCACTCTGCCATATGTTTTATAAAGTTCACTTACACCATGTCCTGTAGCTCCTACTACACCAGCTGAGTGTGATTCGTCCACCATTACCAGTGCATCATATTTTTCGGCAAGATCACATATCTTGTCCATTGGAGCAACATTTCCATCCATTGAAAATACCCCATCAGTTACAATGATACGGAAGCGTTGAGCTTGTGCTTCTTGCAGGCATTTTTCTAACTCTGCCATATCTGCATTTGCGTATCTATAACGCTTTGCTTTGCATAAGCGAACCCCGTCTATAATAGATGCATGGTTTAGTGAATCCGAAATAATGGCATCTTCTTCTGAAAATAGGGGTTCAAATACACCACCATTAGCATCGAAACATGCAGCGTATAATATAGTGTCTTCTGTTTGAAAATAGTCGGCAATTTCTTTTTCTAAAACTTTATGAATATCCTGAGTACCACAAATGAATCTAACGGATGACATTCCATAGCCACGTTTATCCATTGCTATTTTGGCAGCCTCAATAAGACGCTTATTGTTTGATAGTCCCAAATAGTTGTTGGCGCAGAAATTCAAAACTTCTTTTCCTTTTACTAAAATAGAAGCTTGTTGAGGACTCTCAATCAATCGTTCTTGTTTGTAAAGTCCTGCTTCTTGTATCTCAGCAAGAGTTTTGCTGAGGTAGTCTTTCATTTTACCATACATAGCTGTTTCAATTTTAAAATAGTTTAGATGCAAAGGACACTATTTTTGATTAAATAAACAATAACTATTTAATATTATAATGAAAAAAAAGTGCTTACTTTGCACACCATTTGGCTTGATATACCCTTATTAGTAGGAAGAATGAAAAATATTTTGGTAATTGGAGCTACCGGACAAATTGGTTCAGAGCTCACTATGGAATTGCGTAAACGTTACGGCAATTCAAATGTTGTTGCGGGTTATATTACGGGTGCTGAACCTAAAGGCGAACTGAAAGAATCAGGGCCATCAGCAATAGTAGATGTTACTGACGCAGAGATAATAGAAAATGTGGTAAAAGAATATAAAATTGATACAATTTACAACCTTGCCGCCCTTTTATCTGTTGTAGCAGAATCAAAGCCTAAATTGGCTTGGAAAATTGGTATAGATGGATTGTGGAATGTGTTAGAGGTAGCAAGAGTTTATGGATGTGCAGTTTTTACTCCAAGCTCTATCGGTTCTTTTGGAATTGATACTCCTCATATTAATACTCCTCAAGATACTATTCAACGTCCGCGTACGATGTATGGTATATCAAAAGTTACTACAGAGCTATTGAGTGATTATTATTACAATAAATATGGAGTAGATACTCGTGCTGTACGTTTTCCGGGAATCATATCAAATGTAACTCCTCCGGGAGGTGGTACAACCGATTATGCAGTTGATATTTATTATTCAGCAGTAAAGGGAGAACCTTTTGTTTGCCCTATTGGTAAAGGTACATTTATGGATATGATGTATATGCCTGATGCCCTTAACGCAGCTATTAATTTAATGGAAGCTGATCCAACTAAGCTGGTTCATCGTAATGCATTCAATATTACTGCAATGAGTTTTGACCCTGAAATGATTTATCAGTCTATATGTAAACATATTCCTGATTTTCAAATGACATATAAAGTGGATCCGTTGAAGCAATCTATTGCAAACAGCTGGCCTGATAGTATGGATGATAGCTGTGCCCGTAAGGAGTGGGGATGGAGTCCGATTTATGATTTAGATAGTATGACTAATGATATGCTTAATAAATTGAGTATTAAACTGAAGAAATGAAAAAAATAATAGCAGGAGTATTTGTTATTAGCGCATTATTTGCTTGTAATGTAAAAAAAGCAAATGATGTGCTACAACCTGTTTTAAATCAATCTGACTCTTTAAAAAACAATGTAGATTCTCTTGTAGTTGACAATAATGAAACCTCTTTAGTAATAGAAGATGAGGAGTTATTTGATGATTTTATCTATAATTTTGCTTCTGATTACTCTTTGCAAATGAAACGGATAAATTTTCCTTTGGCATTTTCTAATCAAGGGGCTTTGTCGAAAATAGATAAATCGAAATGGGAACATGATGAACTATTCACTGCACAAAACTATTATACCCTGCTTTTTGATCGTGAAGAAGATTTAGACTTGGTTGGAGATACAACACTGACTGCTGTTCAGGTAGAGTGGATATATCTCAAAACACAGCTTGTTAAAAAATACTTTTTTGTTAAAGAAAGAGGAACTTGGTGTCTTGACTCTCTTGATATCAGTCCTATTAAGAATAAAAATAGTGAAGGCTTCATTGAGTTTCTGGCTGAATTTGCAAACGATAGTATTTTTCAAGTTGCTCGTGTTAATGATCCTCTAACTTTTGTTACTGCCGATCCTGATGATGATTTTTCAGTGATTGAGACTTCGCTAGATTTGAACCAATGGTTTGCTTTTAAACCTGAATTGCCAACTGAAAAATTGTCTAATATAAATTACGGCCAACAGCAATCTGCAAACTCTAATAAAAAGATCTTAGCGCTCAAAGGAATAGGTAATGGTTTCTCAAATATTTTATATTTTAGGCGTAAACCTTCTTTGGGATACTGGGAATTATATAAATTTGAGGACGTAAGCATTTAGTATAATAATTTAATACATACGCCATATGATTAAAACGGATTTTTCTTTATTGCATTATAACTCTTTTGGGATTGATGTTAAAGCTAAACGCTTTGTTGAGTATTCAACAGTAGAGGAACTCAAAAATTTGATTTTGAGTGGTGATATTTCTGAACCTTATTTTCATATTGGTGGTGGAAGTAATCTATTATTTACCAAAGATTATCCTGGTACTATATTGCACTCGCGTATAGGAGGTATAACAGTGGTTCGTGAAGATGTTGAGTCTGTA
Organism: Bacteroides sp. UBA7335; assembly: GCA_002471185.1. GTDB lineage: Bacteria > Bacteroidota > Bacteroidia > Bacteroidales > Bacteroidaceae > Bacteroides. The sequence goes on along the minus strand of DKPL01000090.1, from coordinate 3,666 downwards.
TGGCTTAAAGTTGGAGCAGGGATTAATTGGGATCGTTTTGTGGCATATTGTGTTGATCATGATTGGTATGGCTTGGAAAACTTGTCATTAATACCTGGAGAGGTTGGCGCTAGTGCTGTGCAGAATATTGGAGCCTATGGTGTAGAAATCAAAGACTTTATAGAGTCGGTTGAAACAATTAACTCTTTTGGAGAAAGTCATACTTATACTAATGCTGATTGTAAATACTCATATCGCAATAGTATTTTTAAGCATAAAGATATGAAAAATGTCTTTGTGACTTATGTCTATTACAAACTTAGTAAAATTCGTAAGTTTACTCTTACATACAATGCTCTTCGAGATGAGTTTGAGGCTTTGTCTGTGAGAACTCTTCCTGAAGTTCGTAGTTTAGTTATAAGTATTCGCAAACGTAAATTACCTGATCCTAATATTCTCGGTAATGCTGGAAGCTTTTTTATGAATCCGGTTATCAGAAAAAGTCGTTTGCCTGAATTTCTTAAGATGTATCCCAATATGCCTTTCTATGAACAACCTAATGATTTTATTAAATTATCTGCAGGATGGCTCATTGAACAGTGTGGATGGAAAGGCAAAAACATGGGTGCTGCAGGGGTTTATGAAAAACAAGCATTGGTTTTAGTCAATCGAGGAGGAGCTACAGGTACTGATATTTTATCTTTATCTGATGCTATTCGGAAATCGGTGCATGATAAGTTTGGGGTTGATATCTGTCCTGAAGTGAACATCCTATAAATAATTTATTTTCTGCATTTATCGGTTTATTAATCGCTTATGAAGATACAGATATTAGGAAGTGGTACTTCTACCGGTGTGCCTGAAATTGGATGTAAATGCCCTGTTTGCTTATCCAATGACCCTAAAGATCATCGTTTGCGGTCTTCTGTTATGATTGAAAACAAGAATAGTCGAATTTTAATAGACTGTGGACCTGATTTTCGTCAGCAGATGCTACGTATTCCCTTTGAAAAAATAGATGCAATTCTTATCACTCACGAACATTATGATCACGCTAGTGGATTGGATGACCTAAGACCTTTTTCTCGTTTTGGATCAATCCCTATCTATGCAGATGCTATGGTTGTAAAAAGTCTCTGTGTTCGAATGCCTTATTGCTTCGTTGAACACACTTATCCCGGAGCACCAAAAATTTATTTAGAAGAGGTATTCCCGGGATGTTCGTTTATTGTTAATCAAACTAAAATATTACCTTTGCAAGTATTGCATGGTAAACTTCCGATATTGGGTTATCGTATTGATAATATTGCTTATATTACTGATATGCTTACTGCACCAGAAGAAACACTGCACGAATTGAAAGATTTAGATGTTTTAATTATTAATGCATTGCGTATTGATATTCATCCCACTCATCAAAATCTTGCACAAGCCATTGAAGTGGCTAAAAAGATTGGTGCTCGAAGAACCTATTTTATACATATGAGTCATCATATTGGGTTGCATCGAAATATTCAAGAGTTTTTGCCTACGAATATGTATTTTGCTTGGGACGGATTAGTTATAGATGTATAGTTAGCTTTAATTTCGTAACTAATTAATATTGGTTTTGCTTATTTAATTTGTATTATTATGAAAACTCAAACACTACTCAAAATTGCAGCTATTATTTTTATCGTGCTGCTATGTGTAGGCTTTGCTTTTATCTATTCTCCTCAGTATAATAAGATGAAAGCTAATAATAATAATCTTTATTCATTAGTACCACCATCGGCACATATGGTTTATGAAGTGGGTGATGTATATACACTTTTGGGCGATATTGAAAAACTAAATAATAATGAGTTTGAGTTTTGCTCAAAAGAGTTTAATCTTTTATTTTACCTAAACTCTTATTTAAATACTATTTTAGAAGATCAGTCTCAGTCGACTTTATATCAACCTAAAAAGATTTTGTTTAGTTTTCATACGTGTGACACTGTTAATAATCAGGTGATTTACTCTTATTTTGATAAAAAAGACTATCAATTTATAGATAGATTTTTGAGTAATTACTGCAAGAGTATGCTTCCTACTACGCAATTAAACTATAAAGGTGAAGATATTCGTATATATAGCTTGCTTGATGATTCGCCTATTTCTTGCTATTTTACTTCCAATTTTATAGTCATTAGTCGATCGTTAGATTTAATACAAGAAGTAATAGAAGCACAATTTACCGGCGATAATTTAGCTAATGATGTGTCTTTTAAAGAGTTGTCGACTCCTAAAAGACAAAATCAAAATACGCTATTTATTTGTGCAGACAATATAAAAGTAGGACCTTCAAAAGAACAAATGCCTTTTGGTGGGTGGATTGAGTTAATACCGCATGTGAATGAGCGAAACATAAGCTTCTCGGGCATATGTCATGACTTTACTCAACGAAATTCTTTTGTAAATTTATTGCGTCAACAAAAAACTATAAATGATATACCTGGGATGCGGTTACCATCAACAACCTATTATTATCAGCACTATGCTATAAATGATCTAGCTTCTTTTTCGGCATTTGTAGCTAGTATGGTTTATTCATCTACG
>DKPL01000090.1:424-916 GCA_002471185.1 Bacteroides sp. UBA7335 | reverse complement strand
CAATAACCGCATCTAGTGGGTCTCAAAATAATAATTTGCTCTATACTTTACTCAAAGATGAGCCTTCTTCTGATGCATTAGCTTGTCATTTTACTACTGATAAGAATAGAACAGCAACTGTAGCATGCGTGAAAACTAGCGATATATCACGCTCAAGCGATATTCTTCAGCGCATTTCAAATCAAAATAGTCAGATAGAATCATTAGGTAAACTGTTGTCGATAAATACTTTAAAGAAAATACACGTTTATAAAGTTAGTGATTCAAGTGACATACTTGTGCTGGGGCTAGATTCTGAGCAAAAATCAATGTATGTGTGTTTGTATAAAGATATGATTTTAATGTCTGAATCACTTGATGATGTACAAAGCTATATTGATAGTCTTGAGGAAGAAAGAGTTTTAATTTCGGACAGTGTATATAAAGGCAATGTATCTATGCTACCCGATGTTTATAATTACATGACTATGGTGAACTTTACCGAGGTGTTTG
>DKPL01000090.1:0-226 GCA_002471185.1 Bacteroides sp. UBA7335 | reverse complement strand
GGTGAACTTTACCGAGGTGTTTGATTCTGTTCGTAGTTGTGAAAAGTTTATTCCAAATTATTTCTTAACAAATTCCGATTTTTTTAAGAATTTTGATGCTTTTGCTCAGTTCTCTTGTTTGAATAAAGAGGTATTTGTGAATTTTGTAATCTATGATAAATTAGAATATTGATAAAAGAAAAGTGAGATAAAATGAGGTTATCTTAAAAATAAAAACCATTGACTG
>DKPL01000074.1:19008-19722 GCA_002471185.1 Bacteroides sp. UBA7335 | reverse complement strand
CTAATAGAGAGGCTCCTCTAACAGAGTCGCCGGGGAAGTTTCATTTTGCTCTAATAGATGCCCATACATCTGCAATTGTAGCAGATGAATCAAGTGCATCTAAACGATTTGCTCGTGCATTAGATTTTTATCTTGTGCAAGACTTTTCAAGCTCTATTGATGATTTGACTAAATCTATCTTGCTTGATGACTCTTTCTTTCCTGCTTACTTTATGAGAGCGTTAGTTCGTTGTAAACAGTTAGAGTATCAGAAAGCAGAAGAGGCAACAGCAAAAAATAAAGCTAGTGATTTAGAACAGGCAGAAGTTACAACTCTAGACTATGATGTTGTTAAAGCTGACTTGAGTAAAGTCATAGCATTGGCTCCTGATTTTGTTTATGCATATTATAATCGGGCCAATTTGTTAGCTCTTTTAAAAGAGTATCGCTCGGCATTAGAAGACTATAATAAAGCTATTGAGTTGGATCCATCTTTTGCAGATGCTTACTTTAATCGTGGTTTAACTCATATTTTTCTTGGCAATAATAGGCAAGGAATAGCCGATTTGAGTAAGGCTGGTGAATTAGGCATTGTTTCAGCATACAATATAATAAAACGCTTTACTGATGTTGCTGAGTAACTTTTTTTAAATCAATAATAGAATAGTCGAAAAGATTTATTTAATTTTGCATCTTTCGAGCTTATATAGAATAAAAATAAAATATATAAATATG
>DKPL01000074.1:18594-18826 GCA_002471185.1 Bacteroides sp. UBA7335 | reverse complement strand
TAAAAATAAAATATATAAATATGATAAAGATTACTTTTCCTGATGGATCGGTTCGCGAATACGATAAAGGAATAACCGGTTTACAAATTGCGGAGAGCATTAGTTCGCGTTTGGCACAAGATGTTTTGGCTTGTGGAGTAAACGGAGAAACATATGACTTAAGTCGTCCAATTAACGAAGATGCATCTATTGTGCTTTATAAATGGGATGATGAACAAGGTAAACATGCATT
>DKPL01000074.1:15051-18461 GCA_002471185.1 Bacteroides sp. UBA7335 | reverse complement strand
GATGAACAAGGTAAACATGCATTTTGGCATACAAGTGCTCATTTGCTAGCTGAAGCTTTGCAAGAATTATATCCAGGAATTCAATTTGGTATAGGTCCTGCTATTGAAAACGGCTTTTATTATGATGTTGACCCAGGTGAGGCTGTAATTAAAGAGTCTGATTTAGCTGCTATTGAAGCTAAAATGATTGAGCTTGCTGGAAAGAAAGAAGCTGTTGTTCGCGCTGATATTGCTAAAGAGGATGCTTTGGTTAAGTTCGGTAACCGTGGTGAAACTTATAAGTGTGAGCTTATTTCAGAGTTGGAAGATGGTCACATCACAACTTATACTCAAGGGGCATTTACTGATTTATGTCGTGGTCCTCACTTGTCTACTACAGCACCAATTAAGGCTGTTAAATTAACTTCTGTAGCTGGAGCTTATTGGCGTGGTCAAGAAGATCGTAAAATGTTAACTCGTATTTATGGTATATCTTTCCCTAAAAAGAAGATGTTAGATGAATATCTTGTTTTGATGGAAGAAGCCAAAAAACGCGATCATCGTAAGATTGGTAAGGAGATGCAGTTGTTTATGTTTTCTGAAACAGTAGGTAAGGGCTTACCTATGTGGTTGCCAAAAGGAACCGCTTTGCGTTTGCGTCTTCAAGAATTTCTACGTCGCATTCAGAATAGATATGACTACCAAGAGGTTATTACTCCGCCTATTGGAAACAAGTTGTTGTATGTAACTTCGGGACACTATGCCAAATATGGCAAGGATGCTTTCCAGCCAATTCACACTCCCGAGGAAGGCGAAGAATACTTCTTGAAACCTATGAACTGTCCTCACCACTGTGAGATTTACAAGAACTTTCCAAAATCTTATAAAGATCTTCCTTTGCGTATTGCAGAGTTTGGTACAGTTTGTCGTTATGAACAAAGTGGTGAATTACACGGTTTGACTCGTGTACGTAGCTTTACTCAAGATGATGCGCACATTTTCTGCCGTCCCGATCAAGTAAAAGGTGAATTCCTTCGTGTAATGGATATTATTTCAATTGTCTTTAACTCGATGAACTTTACCAATTTTGAAGCCCAAATATCTTTGCGTGATAAAGAAAATCGCACAAAATATATCGGAAGCGATGAAAATTGGGAGAAAGCTGAACAAGCTATTATTGAAGCGTGCGAAGAAAAAGGGTTGAAAGCTAAAATTGAATATGGTGAAGCTGCATTTTATGGCCCAAAACTAGACTTTATGGTAAAAGATGCTATTGGACGTCGTTGGCAGTTGGGTACTATTCAAGTTGATTATAATCTGCCTGAACGTTTTGATTTGGAGTACACTGGTGCTGATAATCAAAAACACCGTCCAGTGATGATTCATCGTGCACCTTTTGGATCTATGGAACGTTTCGTAGCGGTTTTAATTGAGCATACTGCCGGAAAATTCCCATTGTGGCTTACTCCTGATCAAGTAGCAATTTTGCCTATTAGCGAAAAGTTTAATGATTATGCAGAGCAAGTCAAAGAATATCTTCGCATCCATGATGTTCGCGCTATTGTCGATGATAGAAATGAAAAGATTGGTCGTAAAATCCGTGATAATGAAATGAAGCGTATTCCATATATGTTAATTGTCGGTGAAAAAGAGGCCGAAAATGGTGAGGTTTCAGTAAGAAAACAAGGAGAAGGCGATAAAGGAACCATGAAATTTGAGGAATTTGCTAAAATTATGAACGAAGAAGTTCAGAATATGATAAATAAATGGTAACTTTGTGCCCAATTAAAAGTAAGCTAATATAGTATACAATAAAAAACAAATAGGAAAGTAAACGTTATTTAATGAAGAATGACAACTTAAAAGGGCAACACCGAATCAATGAACAGATTCGTGCCAAAGAAGTCCGCATTGTGGGCGATGAAGTAGAACCAAAAGTATATTCTATTGCTCAAGCCTTAAAAATGGCTGAAGATATGGAAATGGATCTTGTAGAGATATCTCCTAATGCACAGCCACCTGTTTGCCGTATTATTGATTACTCAAAGTTTCTTTATCAATTAAAAAAACGTCAAAAAGAGCAGAAGGCTAAGCAAGTTAAAGTTAATGTGAAAGAAATTCGTTTTGGACCACAAACCGATGATCATGATTATAACTTTAAGCTAAAACATGCCAAAGGGTTTTTGGAAGATGGTGATAAAGTAAAAGCTTATGTATTCTTTAAAGGTCGTTCAATTTTGTTTAAAGAACAAGGAGAAGTTTTGTTACTTCGTTTTGCTAACGATTTAGAAGAATATGCAAAAGTGGATCAATTACCGGTTCTTGAGGGTAAACGTATGATTATTTTCCTTTCTCCCAAGAAGAAGGATATTCCTAAAAAGGTTACTCCTAAGACAGAGGCACCTAAGGCTGATAAAGCTGCCGAAGAATAAAAATGCAGTGTGTAGCGCGCCGGTATAGTGCGCTTCCATATATTTAATAATTAAAAAAGAACTAAGATGCCAAAGATGAAAACTAACTCCGGTGCTAAAAAAAGGTTCACCCTTACCGGAACAGGTAAAATCAAAAGAAAGCACGCTTTTCATAGTCATATTTTGACTAAGAAATCGAAGAAGAGAAAAAGAAACTTGTGTTATTCTACAACAGTTGATACAACTAACGTAGACCAAGTTAAGCAACTCTTAGCGATGAAGTAATCAAAGCGTGAAAGTATTTTAAAGTTATTATTAACCGAATGCATTAGCTTAAAGTTCGTTGCAGTAAATGCACGGCGCTAACATTCAAAAACAGTAAAACTATGCCAAGATCAGTAAATCATGTTGCTTCAAGAGCAAGAAGAAAGAAAATTTTGAAACTCACCAGAGGTTACTTTGGTGCTAGAAAAAATGTATGGACCGTAGCAAAAAACACTTGGGAAAAGGGTTTGACATATGCGTTCCGTGATCGTAAGAACAAGAAAAGAAACTTCCGTGCTCTTTGGATTCAACGTATTAATGCAGCAGCTCGTCTTGAAGGAATGTCATATTCTAAATTGATGGGTGGATTGCATAAAGCTGGAATCGAAATTAACCGTAAGGTTTTGGCCGATTTAGCAATGAATCATCCTGAAGCATTCAAAGCAATTGTTGCTAAAGCAAAAAATGCTTAAGTAACTATCGTTATAAGGATTAGAAAAGCCGAAAGCATTTGCTTTCGGCTTTTGTATTAAATAAAGAAATGTGAAAGTATCTTTCATCATAAACAAAATGCATATTTAGCTTGTTTATCTATCAGAAAGTACTTAAATTTGTGCAGTTAAAAATATAGCCGTATCGGACTGATTGGGAAACTCTTCAAATTATTCTGATATACCGAGAAAAGCTTCTGTTCTTAATGGCGGGCCACAACCTTCGGGATTGCTTTATGCCAGTGGATTACAAAGGGGACGAGCA
>DKPL01000074.1:14209-14883 GCA_002471185.1 Bacteroides sp. UBA7335 | reverse complement strand
AGGGGACGAGCACTCAAATCTTGTTCTATCAGAGTTTCATCACACTCTCGGTACGGCTTCTTATAAAGAAAGAGCGGAGTCAATTTTGATTACCGCTCTTTCTGCTTTTAATTCAAAATTAAGTTGGTATGATATTTTATTTTTCTGGAACTGGTAACTCTAAATGGATAGCAGAGAAACTTTCTAATGAGCTTAGTGAAACACTTCATTTTATTCCTGATGTTGCAACCACTGATTTTTCTTTAACTGATAATGAAAAGATAGGTTTTGTATTTCCTGTGTATTCATGGGGTATACCTCCGATTGTGATGCAGTTTGTAGAAAAATTGCATCTGGCATCGTACAAAAAGCAATATTTATTTTTTGTCTGTACTTGTGGTGATGAAGTTGGATTGGTGCCAGTTCAGTTTGAAAAGGCTGTTTCTAGAAAAGGATGGGTGTGCAGTTCTGGATTTTCGGTTATTATGCCTAATAACTATGTTTTGTTGCCTGGATTTAATGTTGATTCTGATGAGGTTGTACATACAAAGATTAAAGAAGCATCTACTAGAATTAGTACCATTGCAAATCAAATTGAAAGATCTTTTACTGGGTTTGATTGCACTGTAGGAACATTTCCATTTTTGAAGAGCCGGCTGATATATCCTCTATTTGTAAAGTGGGGAATTTTTCCT
>DKPL01000074.1:13695-14044 GCA_002471185.1 Bacteroides sp. UBA7335 | reverse complement strand
GTAAAGTGGGGAATTTTTCCTTCTAAATTTCATGTAACAACAGCTTGTAATGGTTGTAAGCGATGCGAACATATTTGTCCAATACACAATATTAAGATAGAGCAGAATAAACCCAAATGGGGAAAGGAATGTACATCCTGCTTAGCATGTTTTCATATATGTCCTCAATATGCTGTCCAGTATGGAAAATCGACAGCTCAGAAAGGGCATTACTTTTTCTCTGAAACATTATAATCAAAAAAGACTTATAAGCCCTTTTTGATTATAATATTCTTTTTAATACTTTTATTTAATCTTGATTTGGCAATGAGAGAGGTCTTCTATTATGGCTAAGCTTTCAACTCTCACA
>DKPL01000074.1:13242-13524 GCA_002471185.1 Bacteroides sp. UBA7335 | reverse complement strand
TGGCTAAGCTTTCAACTCTCACACCTTGCTCTTCTAAGAGTTTGCGCCCATTTTGGAACTCTTTCTCGATAATAAATCCCATTCCTACAAGATGTGCACCTGCTTGTTTAACCAAGTCTATAACGCCTAATGCAGCATTACCAAAAGCTAAAAAATCATCAATAAACAATACATTATCATCTGCAGTTAGAAAATCGGCACTGATCACAACATCATAATCTCTATCTTTAGTGAATGAATGTACAGTTGTGCTTAATGCATTCTGAATAGTTTTTGGAGTTT
>DKPL01000074.1:0-13065 GCA_002471185.1 Bacteroides sp. UBA7335 | reverse complement strand
AATTATTAAAAAAGAGAATTCTGAATAGTTTTTGGAGTTTTTTTCTTAGCAAATACTACCGGTAAATCCATTAAGTATCCAGTCATGATAGCGGGTGCAATACCACTTGCCTCAATTGTCATGATTTTATTGACTTTCGTAGCTCCAAATCGACGAGCAAATTCTACTCCTATTGATTTCATCAATACAGGGTCCATTTGGTGATTGATGAAGCTATCTACTTTTAGTATGCCTCCTTCAAAGCACTTTCCATCTTGCAGAATTCTCTTTTTTAATAATTGCATTTTATTAATACTGATTTATTTATTATTACGGAGATCTTTTACTCTAACAGCTTTGCCTTCGCTTTGCGGTAATGACCCCTTCTTAACTAACTTTACTTTTGGAGTAACTAGTATTTCATCTTTAAGTTGTCGGGTGATTTCTTTGCGAAGTTTTTCCAACTCAATATAGTTATCTGTTGAAAGATCGCTTAACTCAACTTCTACAATCATTTCATCTTGATTGTTTACTGTTTCAAGAGTGATAAGATAGTTGCTTCCTAGCTCAGAGAAGTGTACCAATATCTTTTCTATTTGCATAGGGAAGATATTTACCCCTTTTATAATGAACATATCATCACTTCTTCCTTTGATTCTGTCAATCCGTCGGTGAGTACGTCCGCATGCACATGGTGTGTTGATAATGCGTGTTAAGTCGCGTGTGCGATAGCGGATTAATGGCATCATTTCTCTATCTAATGTTGTCAGTACTAATTCTCCAATCTCACCGTCTGGCAAGTTTTCACCAGTTTCAGGATTGATAATTTCAACTAAATAGCAATCTTCCCAAATGTGCATTCCGTCCTGATATTGACATTCAAATGCAACTCCCGGACCATTCATCTCGGTCATTCCAAAACAGTTGTATGCTTTCACTCCAAGCATCTTTTCTATTTTTTTACGCTGCTCGTCGGTGTGAGGTTCTGCACCTATGATTAGAGTTTTTAATGTAGATGCCGTAGGGTCTAGTCCTTCTTCTTGAAATACTTCGGCTAAACGTATGGCATAGCTTGGAATAGCATGAAGGGCTGTTGTTTTAAAATCAGTAATAAACTTAATCTGTCGCTTGCTATTTCCAGCTGCAGCAGGAACCGTAAGACAACCCAAAAATTCTGCACCATACTGAAATCCTAACCCTCCGGTAAACATGCCATAGCCAGAGCTATTCTGAAAAACATCAGTATTGCGTATCCCTACCATATATAGACATCTAGCAACTAAGTTGGCCCATGAATCTAAATCGTGCTGTGAGTGCACAATTACAGTTGGGTTTCCTGTAGTTCCACTTGATGAATGGATGCGTACCCCATCTTCTTTCATATTGCCGGCCACCAATCCAAATGGGTAATGTGCTCGCATATCGGCTTTTGTAGTGAAAGGTATTTTTCGGATATCAGTTATTTCGTTTATGCAATTCTCTGTAATGTTGTTTTTTTCAAACACTTCTTTGTAGTAAGGAGCATTAGAAGCAATATTAATGGTGTTTTTAAGGCGACTCAGCTGAAGCTCCTCAAGTTCCTGCCGACTCATTGTTTCTATTTCCTTTTCCCAGTAATTTGTATTCATGGCTTTGTTTATTTATACGTTCTTTTCTAAACGAGAAATGTGCTAATATTCATTACTTTAATTGTATATGAGGATTAGCACATTTCATATTGTGGTTTCGTTTTTATTACATAAGTCTTTCAGCCACCTCTTTGCCGGCAGCTAAAGCTTTCAAGTTCATTTCTACAATAGCTTCTCCTTTACGAGCAAAAATCTCTCGTATACTATCTTGTACTAAGTTATAGTCTATTCCTAAAAAGGGGATTGTAGCTCCCAAAAGAACAATATTAGCTACTCTAATAGAACCTACTTCTTTGGCTATTTTATCAACATCAAGTACTACTTTGTGTGGAAGTTTGTTGATTTCTTCCATAATACTCTCCATATCAGGATAGTTTGAGATGTTGATAAATGGTGCTTCGTTTGTGACTAACCATCCCTCTGCACTAAGATAAGGGAGGTATCTTAAACCCTCCATCGGTTCAAGTGAAATAATCAAGTCACACTTACCTGTAGGAATCAAGTCTGATGCAATGGGTTTATCACTAATGCGCAAATTAGATTGTACATCGCCTCCGCGTTGACTCATTCCGTGAACCTCTGCTTGTTTCATGTGTAAACCAGCCTTCAATGCTGCTTTTCCAATTACTGTAGCAATCGATAGAATACCTTGTCCACCAACGCCTGATAAAATAATATCTTTTTTCATAGTCTATTTACTTCTTTTTTTGCGTGTCAATGTTTGGATACACTCTCTTCGTGGTATTATTACAGAAACACCATGATAGTTGATTTCTTCTCGTATTATCTCTTTCATTTCTTCGTAATTCTTCTTTAAAGGAACAACTACTCGAATGTGATTGGGCTCTACACCTAGTCCGGCACATATAGCTTCTATACGTCCTGTTCCTGCCGAATCTTGACCACCGGTCATAGCCGTAGTTTCATTGTCTGAGATGAATATCGTGATATCCGAAGATTCGTTAACGCAATCGAGCAAACCAGTCATCCCAGAGTGGGTAAAGGTAGAGTCTCCAATAACTGCAATTGATGGATAAAGTCCACCATCAGAAGCTCCTTTAGCCATTGTAATTGAGGCACCCATGTCAACACATGAGTCGATTGCATTGAATGGAGCATTGGCACCTAAGGTATAACAGCCAATATCGCTAAACACTTTGTATGTTGGGTATTCTTCTTTTAGAACTTGAGTTAGTGCTTGGTATACATCCCTGTGTCCACATCCTTCACACAGTGCCGGTGGGCGTACCTCTACGATGCTAGGTTTCGCAAAAGTCGAAAGATTACTTTTGCCAACAGCATGCGCAACAGTGTCGGGGTTTAATTCGCCATCTTGCGATAACGTTCCATCCAAGCGGCCTTTAACTTTAATACCTATGCCCAAATATCCTTTCAACTGTTTTTCAACAAATGGTTGTCCATCCTCTAGAACGAGAATTTCATCGCATGAGTCAACTAACTGCTTAAGTTGTTTTTTGGGTAGCGGGTATTGACCAATTTTCAATACAGGATATTCGCAGCCCTCAGGATAATTTTCCATCAAGTAGTTATAGCCTATACCGCAAGCAATGATGCCCATTTTCTTGTTTGGACCATCGGTATATTGGTTGTATGGAGATTCTTCAGAAGCTTTTATATAGTCAGCTTGATGCGCTAAGAGCGCTTTATAGCGTTTGCGTGCATTGCCTGGCAATAGAATAAACTGCCTAGGGTCATCGCTGAATTTCATCTCGTTTTGTGACTTTTGAGCTTTACGTTCAACTCCGGCACGCGAGTGTGCCAATCGGGTTACAATTCTCATTAAAACAGGTTCGCCAATTTTCTCCGAAAACTCAAACCCATTGTACACCATGTCATAAGCCTCTTGTTGATTGCTTGGTTCTAACATGGGTATTAAAGCAAAGTCACCATAAAAACGGCTATCTTGTTCATTCTGTGAGGAGTGCATACTTGGATCGTCTGCTGCAAGAACTATCAATCCACCTTTTACCCCGGTTACTGCCGAATTGATAAAACAGTCGGCGGCTACATTCATACCCACATGCTTCATGCAAACTAAAGCTCGTTTGCCTACAAAAGACATACCTAATGCTGCTTCCATTGCGGTTTTCTCGTTAGCGGCCCATCTACTATGGATGTTTTGCTCCTTTGTGATTTCAGCAGATTGAATATATTCTGTAATTTCTGTTGATGGAGTTCCGGGATAAGCGTAAACGCCTGATAATCCCGCATCTAAAGCACCTTGTGCAATGGCTTCATCGCCCAATAAGAGTTGTTTGCTCATAGTTATTAAAGTGTTTATCACATTATGTTATATCTTAATGGCAAAGATACATTAATCAAATTATTATCATTGCATTTACTTAAAAATCTTTCTTTGGTTAAGTGCGTTCCAATATTTACGTGCATTTGCCATATGGTCATTTAGGTTTGTGGCAAAATTGTGAGTTCCCGAGAAGTCTTCTTTAGCGCACATGTATATATAGTCATGTGGGGTATAATTGAGAACACTTTCAATACCTTTTTTAGAAGGAATGCGAATAGGTCCTGGAGGCAATCCGGCATATAGGTAGGTATTGTATGGAGAGTCTGTTTTAAGATGCTCTTTATTTATTCTTCGTAATCCAAAGTCTTGAAGTGCAAACTTTACAGTTGGGTCGGCTTGTAAGGGGATACCTCGTCTTAATCGGTTTATATAGAGACCCGCTACCATTGGCTTTTCTTGGTTGTTGTTGGTCTCTTCTTCAACAATTGAGGCTAGTGTTGTAACCTCTTCTGGCGTCATACCTAGCGATTTTGCCAAAGTTAATCTTTCGCTATTCCAAAATATATCATGCTCCTTCTTTAATCGATTGAGCAAATCATTGGCACTAATGTCCCAATATACTTGGTATGTATCAGGAATAAATAGGCTACTTATTGTTTGGTCGTTATAGCCTAATGGTTTCTGAAATAGTGAGTCATGAATGAGTTGAGTTATCTCGGTGGAGTCAATCATTAATTGACGAGATAAGTTGCGTGCAAGCTGGTTAACAGTCCTTACGCTCCCCACTGTAAGGTTTACAGGTTCTTTAAAACCTCTTGCTACTCTATTGAATAACTGAAACGCATTGTCATTTGGCTTGATAGCATACTTACCAGTTCGTATTATATCATTTAAATCACGAAATTTAGCCATCAATTTAAATCCACTCATTGATTTTGGGTGACCACTTTGCTGTATCTTATAAAAGATAGAGTCAGGTGTATCATCTCTATCAACGTATATATATGCTACTTTAGTGGGAAAAAAATGGGGAGTGAATAGGGTATAATATAAAAATCCGACTCCTGCAGCACAGATTACAATTAGTACCACAAGCAGTCGGATGATGTTTTTTTTATTTTTGCTGTTCATATAAGTCGTCTATTTAAAAGTATGAGACGACAAAGGTAAGAAGTTTTTGTTTTAATTGAATAATCCTGGATAAATCAATCCACCGGTTTCTGTTACATTTAGCGTTTGTAGAAGTTTACCATCCGGAGAGTAAAATGCTTGAAACTCCTCAGGTGAATTCCATGCTTGAACATCTATAATATATACCGGAGGCTCCTGATTAGGTAAATTGATAATACGTATATACTGCACCTGCATGGCTGCTAAGGTACTTTCCATAAATGCTTCTGCTACTGGAGTTGGCACAGCTTCAAGTGAGTTAACATCACTTTCTGTCATCACCCATTTGGCCTTGTTGGTAAACCAAACGTTTATACCAATTTCATTTTGTACAAACGTGGCTATCTGATACCCTTGCTTTTTGCTCCATTCTACATTTGTAGCATTAGGATATAGCTTCTGTAATGCTGCTTGTAGGTTAGCAGGGTTGTTTGCGAATATCGAAAATGATAGGAGTAACAATAATCCTGTCACAATAAGAGTAAATTCTGACTTCTTCATAATAGGGTTTGTTTTTAATATCTAATTATGAATAAATAACAAGAATAAGGAAGATTTGTTTGAGGGTGTCTGTTGCTTGATTTGGTAAATAGTCGATGGCTGTTGAAAGAGGAGGTAAGAGATGGAGAGCCGCTAATCAGACTTGAACTGACGACCTACGCGTTACGAATGCGTTGCTCTACCAACTGAGCTATAGCGGCATCAATACTGAGATGCAAAATTATAGTTCTTAATTGAAAATGCAAAAATAAATGTTGTTTTTTTATATTTAACAAGTAGGTTCTAAATTGCAGTTAATGCTATGTAACCTACTAACTCTTGTTATTCCTCTATTTACTTTTTGCTGTAGCAATATGGTTTTGAGTTAGTGCATCTCTATCTGCACAGTAGTGCAGAGTACTTTGCACAGTAGTGCAGATAGAGATGCACTACTATGTAGAAAGTGGGTGTTGCAAAGAGTTACTAAATGCTGATGTATTATAGATGAATATTTATACTTTTATTTATAGAGTTATCTTATGTAATATTTTAATATAAAGATAGTTCATACTTGCTTAACTATAAATTTAATAATAATCAATAACTGGCGTGAAAGAGAAAATATGTTACTTTTGTATTCTGAAACAGATGTTTTTGATGAAAAAAAACGTGTCGAGAATGTCTTTAGATTGATTTACTTGATAATAACTTTAGAAAAGCAAATGAAATATTTTATGATTAAGTTTGCGTCTTTTACAAAATGAAACTTATAACAGAAGAACTTTTAAACTCGGTGACTCAGCAGGCACAGAGCAGTGAACGCTTGCGCATGAACTATAATTTCCATGAGTCAATGGATGCTCCATTGCATCGCATGCTCAATGCATTAGAACCCAATACTTATCTGCCTCCGCATCGCCATAGCAATCCCGATAAAGAAGAGGTGTACTTAGTGCTACGTGGTAGCTTATATGCATTTATGTTTGATAATGAGGGCAACGTAATTGATAAAATTCTTTTAGACCCATCGAAAGGCAAATATGGAATTGAAATACCTGCCGGGGTTTGGCACTCTATTGTGGTGCTAGAACCCGGTACGGTAATCTATGAGGTAAAACTTGGTCCGTTTGTAGCCCTTGCTCCTGAAAACTTAGCTCCTTGGGCACCTAGTCCATCAGATGCGGTGGCTTGCCAGAGTTATATAAAGCAGCTTATGGCCTAGAAATCTGTTCTTATAAAAAAAACGGCTCTCTATTATGAATTTCTAGGATTCAATAGGGAGCCGTTCTTATAAGATTATATAAGTATTACTTTATCACTTCAGCAATTTTTGCCGCTAGTTCAACACCACGTAAGTTGCGAGCAATGATAACTCCTTCACCATTAACCAAAACTGTGCAAGGGATACTGTTCACAGCATACAACTGTGCACCTTCGCAGTTCCAACCTTTCAAGTCTGACATTTGTGGCCATGTCATATTCAAACGTTTGATAGCATCTTTCCATGCATCTGCACTATTGTCAAGCGATACACCTACAATTTCAAATCCTTTAGATTTATATTTTCCATACAGTTCTACCAACTCAGGCATTTCGCGAACACAAGGTCCACACCAGCTAGCCCAGAAGTCAATAAGAACTACATTGCCTTTGCCTACATAGTCAGATAGCTGAACAGCTTTGCCTTGAGGGTCTTGCATCTCAAAATTGATATATTGTTTTCCCGGTGCCGTAAGCTTTTGTTTGTCAGTCATTTCTTGAATTTGAACAAGAGTAGGGTCTGATTTATATTGCGCAGGGATTTGTTTTAGCAAAGTATCATTTTCAGCAGTTGAAAATGAGTAAAAGTTTTGTTTAAATAACTGAATACCTACAGGGTTGGTAATGTTTTCTTCAGTGCCTTTTTTGTAGATATCTTGCATTTGTTCTTGCAATGTATTTAACTCAAACAATTTTGCTTCTCTTTGTTCGGCCGACATAGTATCATTAATGGTTACATAAATGTCATGAGCCGATTTGTTTAATTGAGTGATTTTTGAACGAATCAACTGATAAGCATCGTTGTTTGATGTACCAACCGCTGAGTCATTGTCTTTTGTTAGAGCAATCGCAATATTTCCATTTTCTAAGAAGAAATCCATTCTTAAAACATCTTTTTTGTCTGATCCATAGCTAACATATCTATGAACAGTTGAGTCTTGGATGCCGGTGAACTCAAATTTACCATTTTTGATTATTGCAGTGTCGATATTAACGAGTTGTCTACCCATTACTTCTTGTAGAAGCACAGTATCACCGTCAACACCTCCTTCAACAGTTCCATTTATCACATAACCCTTTTTTCCACCACAAGCTACCATAGTTAGTGCGGCAGCTGCAACAAATAGATAAGTTAATTTTTTCATGTTTAAATAAAATTATAGATTAAATATTTATGCAAATATATACGATTTTTCAATTAACCTGCATAAAACTCTGTTATATTAGATTAACAAATTGATTGATAAACGAAGAAATGTATAACTTTGTAGCACCAAAATAGAATGAATATGCAAGAAAATAAATCTATTATTGAGGTAAACAGTGTCTCGAAGTTTTTTGGTGAGAAGGTTGCCTTAGATAATGTAACTCTAAATGTGCAAAAAGGTGAGTTTGTTACGATTTTAGGACCTTCCGGTTGTGGCAAAACGACTTTATTACGCTTAATTGCCGGTTTTCAGACAGCATCGGCGGGAGAAATTAAAATTTCGGGTAATGAAATAACTCAAACTCCTCCTCATAAACGTCCTGTAAATACTGTTTTTCAAAAATATGCTTTATTTCCGCATTTAAATGTATATGATAATATTGCTTTTGGTTTAAAACTAAAGAAGATGCCTAAAGCTCAGATTGAGAAAAAGGTAATGGGTGCTTTGAAAATGGTGGGTATGACTGATTATGAATATCGCGATGTTGACTCACTTTCGGGTGGTCAGCAACAGCGTGTAGCCATTGCTCGTGCCATCGTTAATGAACCCGAGGTTCTTTTGCTTGATGAACCACTGGCTGCTCTCGATTTGAAAATGCGCAAGGATATGCAAATGGAACTTAAAGCCATGCATAAAACTCTAGGGATTACTTTTGTATATGTAACTCACGATCAAGAAGAAGCTTTGACTTTAAGCGATACAATTGTTGTAATGAGTGAAGGGCGTATTCAACAAATTGGCTCTCCAACTGATATCTATAATGAACCTACCAATGCTTTTGTAGCCGATTTTATTGGTGAAAGTAATATATTGAATGGTGTTATGGTGCAAGATAAGTTGGTGCGCTTCTGTGGGGTAGAGTTTGACTGTGTTGATGAGGGTTTTGGCGAAAATACTCCAGTCGATATTGTCATTCGTCCCGAAGATTTATATATATTCCCAGTGTCTGATAAAGCTCAATTGTCAGGAACTGTTCAATCTGCCATATTCAAGGGGGTGCATTATGAAATGACTGTTTTATGCAACGGATACGAGTTTCTAGTACAAGATTATCATAGTTTCGAAGTGGGTTCTGAAGTTGGTTTACTTGTTAAACCAATGGATATTCATATCATGAAGAAAGAACGTGTTTGCAATACCTTTGAAGGTAAAGTGATTGACGAAAACCATGTTGAGTTCTTAGGCATGAATTTTGAGTGTAACCCAATTGTGGATATAGAACATGGAGCTAAGGTAAATGTTGAAGTCGATTTTGATAAAATCATTCTTCAAGATAACGAAGTTGATGGTGCATTGACTGGTGAGATTAAATTTATCTTATACAAAGGCGATCACTATCATATCACGGTATGGTCTGACTGGGATGAAAATGTGTTTGTAGACACTAACGATGTATGGGATGATGGCGATAGAGTAGGAATAACAATTCCTCCGTCTGGCATCAGAATAATAAAAATTGAAAACTAAAATATCATAGAATAGAGTGAAAAAACTGTCTATCTTTTTTTCGTCGCGTAAGAGCTGGACTCTGCCATATATTATTTTTTCAGCAATATTTATAGTCATACCTTTAATATTGATTGTAGTATATGCTTTCACAGATGAAACAGGGAAACTAACTTTTGAGAATTTTGCAAAGTTCTTTACTCATCACGAAGCAATCAATACTTTTGTTTACTCCATAGGTATTGCTATTATAACTACCTTTCTTTGTTTGCTCTTGGGCTATCCTGCAGCTTGGATATTGAGCAACACTCATCTCAATCGTTCTAAAACGCTGGTTGTGCTCTTTATTTTGCCCATGTGGGTTAATATATTGGTGCGCACATTGGCCACAGTAGCGCTTTTCGATTTTTTTGAGATGCCACTTGGTGAAGGTGCACTGGTTTTTGGTATGGTGTACAACTTCTTACCGTTTATGATTTATCCCATTTACAATACATTGCAAAAGATGGATCATAGCTACATTGAGGCTGCGCAAGATTTAGGAGCAAATCCTATTCAGGTTTTCTTTAAAGCTGTGTTTCCGTTATCGATGCCTGGTGTGTGGAGTGGGGTGATGATGGTCTTTATGCCTACCATATCAACTTTTGCCATCGCAGAATTGCTAACTATGAATAACATCAAACTTTTTGGTACCACCATTCAGGAAAATATAAATAATAGTATGTGGAACTATGGAGCTGCTCTTTCATTAATTATGCTTTTGCTTATTGCTGCTACTTCTTTGTTTAGCACAGACAATAAAGATCACTCAAACGAAGGAGGTGGACTATGGTAAAAAGGATTGCTGCACGCGCTTATTTATGGACATTGCTTTTGATGCTCTATGCGCCTATCATTATTATTATGATTTTTTCATTTACCGAATCTAAGGTATTGGGCAATTGGACGGGTTTTTCAACGAAATTGTATTCCAACTTATTAAATACAAGTTCACACCATTCTTTAATGAATGCTTTGATCAATACCATAACTATTGCATTGATTGCTGCTACAGTATCTACTATTCTAGGTAGCATTACTGCCATCGGAATATTTAATCTAAAAAGTCGCGCTCGCAAAACAATTTCACTTATAAATAGTATTCCTATTTTGAATGGCGATATTATTATCGGTATTTCTTTATTCTTACTATTTGTTTCCTTAGGTTTTTCGCAAGGATATCTTACTGTAGTGTTAGCGCATATCACATTTTGCACCCCTTATGTAGTGTTGAGTGTGCTGCCGCGTCTTAAACAGATGAATCCCAATATTTACGAGGCTGCACTTGATTTAGGTGCTACTCCTATGCAAGCGCTTCGCAAAATTATTGTTCCCGAAATTCGTCCTGGAATGATTAGTGGTTTTATTTTGGCTTTGACACTGTCTATAGATGATTTTGCTGTTACAGTTTTTACAATTGGCAATGAAGGACTTGAAACCTTGTCAACTTATATCTATGCTGATGCACGCAAGGGCGGACTAACTCCCGAGCTACGTCCATTGTCTACTATTATTTTTGTTGTAGTATTGGCCATGCTTATTTTTATTAACTATAGAGCAGGAAAGGAAAAGAAGAAGTGAAGAAAATATTATTCTTTATTTGTATAGTGGTAGGCTTGTGTAGTTGTTATAACACAGGTGAACCTCGCGAAAATGTATTGAAGATATATAACTGGGCCGATTATATAGGTGATGATGTGCTCGAAGATTTTAAATCTTATTATAAGGAGCAGACGGGTGAGGATATTCGTATCGTATATCAAACTTTTGATATCAACGAAATAATGCTTACTAAGATAGAGAAGGGACACGAGGATTTTGATGTAGTTTGTCCATCTGAGTACATCATAGAGCGTATGTTGAAAAAGAAACTTCTGCTACCTATTGATACTACTTTTGCACATTCGCCCAATTATATGAATGATATTTCTCCTTTTATCCGTCAGCAAATAGCAAAACTTAGTCAACCTGGCGAACCGGCGAATCGCTATGCGGTATGCTATATGTGGGGTACTGCAGGATTGCTTTATAATACTGCATTTCTTTCTGAAGAGGATGTGGAAAGTTGGGACTGTTTATGGAGTAGTAAATATGCTGGCAAAATACTGATGAAGGACTCCTATCGCGATGCTTACGGCACTGCTATTCTTTATGCTCATGCTAAGGAGTTGGAAGAAGGCTCAAAAAGCGTAGAAGAGTTGATGAATGACTATTCTCCGGAAGCTATGCAAACCGTTGAAAAATACCTGAAAGCTTTGAAGCCAAATGTAGCAGGGTGGGAAGCTGATTTTGGTAAAGAGATGATGACCAAAAATAAAGCGTGGATCAACATGACATGGAGTGGTGATGCAATGTGGGCCATCGAAGAAGCTGGTGAGGTAGGTGTAGAACTTGACTATGTGGTTCCTAAAGAGGGTAGTAATATTTGGTATGATGGATGGGTTATTCCAAAATATGCACGCAATCCTAAGGCTGCAAGCTATTTTATTAACTTTATGTGTAGACCCGATATTGCAATTCGTAATATGGAAACTTGTGGTTATGTTAGCGCAATTGCTTCTCCCGAAATTTTAGATGAGAAAATAGATACTACCTTAGCTTATTATTCTGACTTAAGTTACTTTTTTGGGCCAGAGGCTGATAGCATACAAATCAATAATATTCAATATCCCGATCGGGCGGTAATTGAACGCTGTGCAATGATTCGCGACTTCGGTGATAAAACCAAGGATGTTCTTGATATTTGGTCGCGCATTAAAGGTGATAATTTAGGTGTAGGAATAACTATTATTATCTTTGTAATTGTTGCCGGAATGAGTGGGTGGACTATTCATAAACGTGTGCAACGATACAAAAGGACTAAAAAACAGCATCGTCGGCGTAGACGAAATAAAATAAAATAAGGCAAAAGTGCATGTTTATAATAAGCATGCACTTTTGTTTTTTAATGTTTTTATTGTTAGTTTCTGACTTCAAACTCTATTTGCGATAAGAGAGTAATGTTTATAGTTATATTTTAAGAGATACAGGTTTATGTATAGCTTATTTGCTTTTATCATTCAAACTCGTTGTATTTAAAAAGTTGTATAATCTGAACTGGTGCTTTGGACTTATAAATTATAAATTCAAATAATAACTCTATAAATATACTTCTATGGTGTTTTTTTTGCATGTATCAATACTTTTTATTAAATATTGTTAATTGTAATGGAGAAAACTTGTAGAAATTGAACAGCTGATTGTAAAAAGAGTTATTTTTGTAATCAATATTGAAAAAGATACTTTAAAACTAAATTTAAATAGAAGGTATTATGAAAATGAAAGTAACTCTTTTATCTGCAATTTCTATTTCTTTTTTTGCTGCTGCTATGGTAAGCTGCGTTGACACAGACAAAGATCTATTTGATAGTGAAAAAACGAAAGAACTTTATGAAGAAACATTTCCTGTGAAGAATATTGATCCATCTATGGATTGGAAAACTACTAATAAAGTATCTGCAACTGTTTCTGTTAATGAAGATTATGGTGTTGATTATAGAGTTCGTATTTATACTGCTAATCCTTTGATTTAAATTTAGTTTTAAAGTAT
>DKPL01000055.1 GCA_002471185.1 Bacteroides sp. UBA7335 | reverse complement strand
TTCCTTTAGCTGGCTTTTTATCTTTAATGGTCATACTTCTTCCGCATCTGCATTTAGCAATACCTTTTAACGGATTAAAGAAAACCTTTCCTGTTGGTATTCTCTTGTAATTAGTACTAATTAATTCATTAGCTTTTAAAAAATCTTCTTCAGGAATAATAGGCTTAATTCTTACTACAGAAACATTAGGTGTGTCTAATCCAAATTTTCTTTCTCTTGTTCTAATACCTCTATAAATATCACTTCTTAAAAATCTACTCATGTAAGCAACTGTGAAATGATAACCTCGTACTTTTATATTTCTATCATTGAAATATTTAGAAGCACTATATAGTGAATAACCATTAAGAATTAATTCAAATATTTTTTTAATAATAGCTACTTCTTCAGGATTTTCTTCTAATAGATGTTTAGGTCTATTAGATTGAGTATTTAAAACTTTATTGTATCCAAATGGAACTTTACCATCTACTACTGCATAAGGATTGTTTAAAAATAAAGCATATTTACCATCTTGATTTTTACGTTTAATTTCAAGTCTTTCTTGCGCTGCTCCATAAGCTTGAACTGTAAGAATGATTAGTTCATCAATCTTTAATGGTTCATTTGCTTCATATATTTTATTTGGATTGTCAAGAAGTATAACAGATATACCATTATATATAATGTTCTGTATGTTGTGAATTGTTTCTGTAACATATTCACGTCTGCTTAATCTTGATAATTCAGACACTATAACAACATCACAATCTTTACTTGTTAAAGATAGAACTTGCTTATAACCTTCTCTTTCGTTGCTAGCTCCAGAAATACCAAAGTCTTGAATAACATCAATAAGATTATAATTATTATTGTCGCAAAACTCTTTTATTTTTAACTGTTGTCTGGCTAAATCTTGCTTAGTTGTTGATACTCTTACATAACCTATTGCTTTCATATCTATATCAGTTTAATTGTTTTCTGATGCAAATATAAACTATTATTTTAGGGTGGGCAACAGTCTTGCATTATCTGAGTACTCGTGTCAAATTCCAGCAAACAGGATTGGATTCGATGGTAACGGAGGCCCTTTTACACTAATGCAACTCAAGGTCATTCAAGAGGTAATTACATTAGTTATATTTACAATATTCACATCAGTTCTCTTTAAAGGAGAGACACTTCACTGGAATCATTTTGCAGCTTTTGGCTGTTTGATTTTAGCTGTATATTTTGTATTCATGAAGCCCTAACTTCATGAATACAAAATTGTTTTTTATTGATTTATCTTCTTTATATACTTCACCATTCCTTCGGTGAAGTAACTCTTGAATGCCCCGTTTTCATCAGCATAGATAAAATAAGCATCAATGTGTGGATGCAACTTTGTAAAGGCCTCAGCCTCTTTTAAGCCCATCACCATAAATGCAGTAGCATAAGCGTCAGCAGTCATACAATCTTCGGCTACTACCGTTGCAGAAAGTATACTGTGCTGAACCGGATATCCTGTACGTGGGTCAATGGTATGAGCATATTTCTTGCCATCTTTATAATAGAAGTTTCGATAATTGCCAGATGTGGCCATTCCTATATCGGTTAATTCTAATATAGTTTGAATCTCTTGATTGACAGATAATGAATCGTCCACCGGCTTATTGATACCAATGCGCCACAACCCATCGCGTGAGTTCTTACCTTTAGCCACAATCTCTCCACCAATATCTACTAGATAATTTTTAACTCCTTTGCTTTCTAAAAAGTGAGCTACAACATCTACAGCATAGCCTTTGGCTATAGCGCTACAACTCAACTGTACACGGGGATCGTTTTTCATAACTACCCCATCCTTTAACCAGGCCTTTTCGTACCCGGTTATTTGAAGCAAGCTATCTACCATCAATGAATCGGGAAAAACTCCTTTTTTAAATCCAAACCCCCATGCATTGGCCAAAGGTGCAATAGTAATATCGAAAGCACCATGGGTAGCTTTTGACACTTCAATGGCTCTATTAAAACAAACCTGAAATAGCGAATCAGCTACTAGCTCCTCGTTACGGTTGATACGTGAGATTACTGAAGATTGATTAAAAGGAGAAAGTGATTGATCAAACTTTTTCAGTTCAGCCTCAATCTCCGATTTCAAATTATCGGTATATTGATAAGTTATATTATAAATTGTACCAAACACAATACCGTTATCGGTTTGATAAGTTCCTTCGTTTCTGCGTACCAATATCCAAACTGTAGCAATCACTAAAAGGACTATCCAAAGTAGATTTTTCTTTGATCTCATAGGAATAAGTATATTAAGACAAGTGTTCTATTAGAATCTTTACTCCGATAATAATTAAAATGACTCCACCCCAAAATTCGGCATGTATTTTTTGAGCAAATTTACTTCCGAATTTTATACCAATAAGCAATCCTATGATAGACATGGCAAATGAAACAAAGCCAATCACAGAAATGGGGTAGATAATGCCTTTAAGGCTATTAATGCCTAAAAAGGCGAAAGAGATACCTACTGCCAAAGCGTCAATACTGGTAGCCACTGCTAGAGTTAATATGGTACGTAAGCGAGTAGGATCGAACTTACGTTCTTCGGCTGGTTTAAAGGAGCCGTACACCATTCTTCCTCCTAGAAACAGCAAAATAACGAAAGCAAACCAGTGGTCTATTTCTTGAATTAAATGACTAAAAGAGTTAGCACACAACCATCCTACGAGCGGCATTAATCCTTGGAAGAAGCCAAAGAGGAAAGCCATAAGAAAAATTGTACGCCACAATGTTTTTTTAATAATAATTCCGCTTGCAATGGATACAGCAAAACAATCCATTGCCACGGCAAAGGCTAAAAGCCAAACTTCAAATCCAGTCATTTCTTATGGGATTTTATAAATCAAAGAGTATGTAATACCTAAATTACTTTTATTGTATTTTCCAAATCCTGGAACCATCCATGGGTTACCATATTCACTTAACGATTCGGCTAATTTCCACTTCATACGGACTGTCCATCCCATATAGAAACGTTGATATATCTGCACCTTAACACCCACAAGAAGCTCCATCCATTGAACAGTTGCTTTCTGCCCGAGGTGATTATAGGGGATTGTACCTCCCCAAATAAAATCTTCTAAACTGGGGTTGTATATTTCACCACCATAAATTGGATCTTTCATTGATAAGCTAGATACATCATAGTTCATATGACTAAATGCATAGCGAGCTCCTACAAACAAGTAGCTACTTTTATCTTTCTTTTTCCCCATGGTGTTATAATCTACCCCTATGCGAAAATAAGGTGCAGTGCTTTTATAGTTGATACCGGTCTCGTTCCAAGTGTCGGTAGTACCAAACCCTGCTTCAAAAGTGGGAATAAACTGATTTTTCAAATTCACACCTACACTAACCTCGCTACTTAAAAAGTCGCTTCCAAAAAGACGAGCACCTAACCCATAGATATCTACACCTATATAAGTACCATTATAAAGTGGTACCTCTTCTTTGGGTTCTTCTTTCTGACCTTTTTTCTGATCTCTTTTCGGCACATGAGGCAAATAACCTTGTTGTTGTTGCTGAGCAGCTAAAGGCATTGCCGTACAAAAAAGCAATATCAGATTAATAGCGATAGCGATAGAATAATTTGAGATTTTCTGTCCCATCTGTATTGGCATTAATGTTGCGTATATATATTGAATCAATTTGATGCTTGGTATAACGAATTCCTGTTATTGTTTGAATCATAGAATAACCACACTCCATTGATTCAAAGAAAGGAACATTATTTTGCTTAATGTATATTGTATCACTATTTGCTGGATCAGTAGCATAATCATAATGAAACACCAACACTGTAGAATCTAAAGCATAAGCTAAAGGGAGTGAAAGTGTTTGTACATTGGTTTGATTATTAACAATAATAGAGTCTGTACCAAGTGCGGTGACTGTGAGTGAGTAAATAGTATCTTTTTCAACTTGATTCGTTTCGGGATTTATGGTATAGACAATGGAATTAACCATGTCGCGCCCTGCAATGGAACAGTCATCTCCATCAGAACAGGAAGTTACTCCTCCAATCAGTCCTCCCGAAATAATGAGAAGTGAAAATAAGCGAATTAAATTTCTCATATCTTGTAATTGAGTTTTATAAAAAGGTTTGGTTCTATATTTTCTTTGCAATCTGATAATTATTTCGTTCGGGCGCATTGCGTGAAATTAGTTCACCAAGAAAACCGGTTAGAAATAATTGAGTGCCTATAATCATAGCAGTAAGTGACAAATAGAAATAAGGAGATTCAGTGACTAAACGATAAGGCATATCGTGATGCATATTATACAACTTACTAGCTCCGACTATTATCACTGAGATAAATCCAATCATAAACATAAATGATCCCAGCAAACCAAAGAAGTGCATGGGTTTCACTCCAAACTTTGATAAAAACCAAAGTGAAATTAAATCAAGATATCCATTTACAAAACGATTCCAACCACCAAATTTAGTATTTCCAAACTTACGAGCTTGATGATGAACTACTTTCTCACCAATTCGATTGAATCCTGCATTTTTAGCCAGATAAGGAATGTAGCGGTGCATTTCACCATATACTTCAATGTTTTTAATAACTTCTTTACGATAAGCTTTTAGCCCACAATTAAAATCGTGTAAGTTATTAATTCCTGAAACTTTACGCGCCGTAGCATTAAATAGTTTGGTAGGAAGTGTTTTCGATAGTGGATCGTAGCGTTTGCGCTTCCATCCTGATACCAAATCGTAATGTTCTTCAGTAATCATACGATAAAGCTCCGGAATTTCATCTGGACTATCCTGAAGATCAGCATCCATGGTAATTACAACTTCCCCTTCGGCCTCAGCAAAACCGCAATACAAAGCAGGCGACTTACCGTAATTTCGTCTAAATTTTATCCCCTTTACATTAGGATATTGGCTATGTAAATCTTCTATTATTTGCCAAGATCGATCCGTACTACCATCATTTACAAAAATAATTTCATACGAAAAGCGATTAGCTTGCATTACTCGATCAATCCAACTATGCAATTCGGTCAATGATTCTTCCTCATTGTACAAAGGAACTACAATAGATATATCCATACGGTTAGTTTATAAAGTTACAGCGTTTTATTATTTATCAATTCATAGTTGAGGCATCCTCCTCAGTTGTCAACTGTTTTTTACGCTTCATCACAAACAAAGCGGTTGGGATGGCAATTAAGCTACAAAATAGTATATCGCTTGATAATAGCTGAAGAGTTATGCTTATTGGAGTCATTAAACGAAGTTCACTCAAAGCATTGGTCAAAACCTCTTTTTCAGATTCGGCTACAGCTGGATTTAATTCAAACACTTGGTTTACCATATTAGTATAAGCATCAATTACAAAACCATTATCGATAAACTGAAAGTAAACAAAATGGGCAACTGAGGCCAATAAGGAGGCAAAAACATACATTAAAATGGTGAAGATGCATGCATGACCAAACCCAATGCCTCCGCCACAAACTTTATCACGATAAGATTTGGCATAAAAATAGCCCATAAATGGTACAGCCAAAGTAAGGCAGAAAAATAAAATCATCAAAAAAGGGATACTAAACCCTAAAGGGAAAAGGATAAATTTCAAAATCCAAAATACCCCCATATAGGTGCCAAAGTGCATGGCAAATTTTTGCATATAAGCTCTATTCTCTATCATAAGTCGTTAAAATGGTCCACAAATGTACAAATAATATCGATTGTCGATTGGTTTATGGCTGTTAAAGTTAACAAAGGTTGAAAATGAAAAGATAAATAGATGCTAACTATTTGTGACTAAATATTTATAGGTGTATTTATTATTAATTTATCTAACAATATATATTCTACAGCTCTTTACAATAAGTATCCTGTAAAGAGCTGTAGAATGTTGAAACTCTATTCAAATGATGTTTAAATGGAATTATAATATTACTTAAATGCGCACCAAACTCAGTGTAGAATTACCAATAAGTGCCTGTACAGACGTTTTAGTTTGATAGCGAGTACCATTATTATTGTAGGTTATATACAATATTCCGTCAACTGCTAAAGCGTAATCAGCATAAAAGGTTAATGTGTATTGTCCGGCAGCATCTATACTAATCATACCCACACGAATGCCTGTTGAATTTTCAACAGAAACAAATGAGTCAACTGGCACATTAACAGCAGGAGAGTTATATACAATTGTTCCACTTATTGGTATATTGCTATAGTTCACAGTAGCTGTACCATAAGCTATCTCGCTACTATTTGATAGCAAACTTATCGTTTCTTCACTCACCACTTTATTGGTAACAAAGTTTAAAACCTGAGTACCATAAGTAGCAGGTTCATAAATAAAACCAGCTTGATAAGGAGTGATGCGTGCCCCTGATGGAATAGAAACATTATCTAAATTATTGCAATAAATATAATATTTAAACTGAACCGGATTAACACCTGTTTGCCAACTATCTTGAGGGATAATAAAGGTTAGTTGAATGGGAGTTAATCCCGCCTGATAGCTCACATTAGAGTTAGTAGCCCCATTAATAAGTAGGTTAAAAGAATAAGAGTTAGGAGAATTAGAAATTGGTAAAACCATTGATTTTGCATTTTTAGCAGCAATACTTATCACTTCATTACACAAAGGTTGATCTGATTTTAATGTAATAGTATTAGTGGCGGTAGCGACTTTAAATTTGTAAGTTTTTACTCCATTAACTACAGTTGGAGTAATACCAGCGGGAGTTACTAAAGTTTGGCAACTAGTATTTAGATAAATAGAATCATTAGGTACTGCAGTCAAAACAAACGAGGTCAAACTATTTTTGATAGGTTTTACCAATATAGAAGACA
>DKPL01000081.1 GCA_002471185.1 Bacteroides sp. UBA7335 | reverse complement strand
ACCCACATAATATATATTCCTACTATTGGAATTCCTCAATCCAACAATTGTCAATCTGCAGTTTCTATATATTTAGGGTCTCTGCTAATTAGCGGGATACTTGCTGAAAGAAATATATTTTTCATTTTGTCTGCAACCATGATTCAAAATCTTGTTTTTTTAAAGTTTTTATATCCTTATTAAAAGAATCATTAAGCCAATCTAGATGCTTTATCCATTTATCTCTTATTCGTAAATCATCATAAATCAAGCGTATGGAAACATCTTTATAACCTAATAATTCCTTTTTAATTTCCGCAGATTGACAATTGTTGGATTGAGGAATTCCAATAGTAGGAATATATATTATGTGGGTCCCATCAGAACAATTCTCAGTTAAAATCTTTTCTGGTTGAATTGTTATGATTCTACCATTTTGTTCTGCTATATTTCGAAATTCCGTTATAAGATTATCTTGTCTTGCAGCTAAATTTCTTGCTCTAACAGACTCAACGTCAGACATTATTTTATCAATAATGCATGGGCTTAATTTTGATTGATCTTTGTCAGAGTATTTATTGTCTACGAAATCGCCTTCTTTTAGTTGTATTGGGAAGCTTAAATGAGACGATGCTTCAATGTTTTTTACCTCATGACTTGGCCATACCAGTTGAACTATACCAATTTGTTTGGCTGCAGCTTCAGCAAGCTCTTCTTTGCACCATTGGCTTTCTAAAAAACCTGGAGTATTAAGAACTATAATGACATCACAATCAGTCATTCTGTGCCATAACTCGTCTTGGAATGGCTCCCCTTTTTGAATAGAATGGGTATCTAGGAATACATCAAAATTATGTGATTCCAATGCTTCAAATAATTGAATTGCTATTGATGAAGACTCGCTTCTTTTATAGCTAATAAATATCTTTCTCGTATTTCTTAATAAATCAAATGATTCTAGTATAATATTAACAATTCGTTCAAGTTCACAGTCTTTGTATTGAATTCCATTTTGATTTCTTAAAATAGAAGGGATTTCAATTTCAAAAGAATTATCATTAAAAAATATAGGTAGAATCATAGTACCATCTTTAATCAGACTTTCAATCACTTCTAAGTGATCTAAATTATCATTTTTGTCTCCAAAGTAGATGGCAAATGTTGGTTGATTTCCCTTATATTCTTGATTAAAATTATTGATTTCAATAATCTTAATGATGTTTTTTGATAATCCAAGGTTTTTTACTCGCTCAAAAAAATTACTCTCAATTTCATCCTTTATAGGAGTGTTACAACCTAATAAAACTAATTGGTATTTATGGTTCATTTTTTTTATAAATATTAATCGGCATAAATATGAGGGATTGCTTTATGAAATATTTAGATACTATGTTAGCAATTGTAAATAATAATACAATCTTTAAATTTAAGTATCAGGCCGCCAATAAGCAAAGCCATGCAAATGGATCCATATATAAAAGCAATCGTTTTGGAAAAGAATACACAACAAAATTTATAGTCGTCTCCTGAATAATTTTGTATTGACATTTCAAATTCAGGTATTGAGTTTGCATTGGTAACAACGTCATCATAAAGTCCTCTGAATTTTCTCTCCTGTTGTAGATAATAAGCATCTAAGAACCAAAATAGGATTGTTGGAGCAATACCGATAAATATGTATGCGACATTTGAGCTATTTGCATATAATGCAAGTAATGCCGATACAATTGTTATAGTCCATCCTTTAATTTGGAAAGAGTTCGTGTTCATCCGTGTGATAATAACTTGGATAAATTCTAAATGTTTCATTTTTTCTGTTGTCATATTTTAGTAGATATTAGTCCTGTAATTTCATATAATTTATCTAATGCATCCGTCTTGGATGATCGGAAGTTTTGCCACTTATTGAGTGTTTCATAATCAATATTGATAAGATGATCCATCTTTAATGGATATGCTATTTTCAACGATTCATAGATTTCCTTTTTTTTGAACTTGCCACCTGACGAAAAATATTTCATTTTTCGTCTTTGTGGTATTTTCTTTCGTATTGTTCTTGTTATTTCAATCTCGCTATAAATCCAAGGAGATAAAGTTTTATTTTCAATATCTTGTAATGATACAGAGTTTTCTGTATTTAAGAAGAAAATGCACTCCGTCTTGTCAATCATTTTATTTAATGCAGTCAATAGCATCATGTGAACGTGGCTGGTAGAGCAATTTCTCATATTATAGTCGTAAGAAGCTGCCACCTTTTTTCTGCAGTATTTATTATCTATTCGCATTAATAGATCGTTTGCATAACCCCATACGCATGAATCAATAAAGGCAACAAGATTGAATGTTTCATATAACCAACACGCTAAATTAATAGCTAACTCTGCATCATCATGTGAATGTGATATAAAAATATCAGCTTTAACTTCAGGAAACCAGTCATCCTGAATTTTTTCACCATCAATAACACCATCCTTAATAATGTACTTTTCGAGGCTGTGTTGAATTGTAGATTTATGACTTTCAGATATTCGAGTCCAATTCTCTTTCTTTATTTTATCTGATTCGATATTAGTATTTTCTATGTTGAAGCCCTGAAACATTATTCTAATAATTTTATTTGTCGTCCAATAAATTTGTCTTCATTTTATTCTCCGTGAGTAGATAAAAATTCCTGTTTTCCTCTTTAAGACTTACAAGACCTTTCTTATATGATATTAATTCTTCCGTTATTTAATTAGATCAATGAATTGTTTAACTTTTGAGATTATGCGTTTTTGCTCCTCTAATGGAGGTATTGGTAAAAGGAGTTTTGACGCTTTTTCTGCACTTAAACCTTCTTTTGTTCCACCTACTTGTAAGCTCATTATTTGTCGGTAAACAAATGGGGATGTAATTAATAGATGAATAAATTGAATTAATTCTAATCGATTAAGCCTTAGTATTAAAATATGCTGGTTAATATTGGCATTACCTATGTTAAGTGGTGCAATTGCACACCTTCCAATTGAAGCGCCAGTTATATTTAATAATATATCATTTGGTGAAACGTGGCTATTCGCTTTTTTACGGTGAATTTCTTCGGTTATATAAGCCACATTATCAAGTCTTAAACCATCATTATAAACATTTTGTGACCTCAAAAACCTTACGCCGTTATCGACATAAACATTTTTACCTCCAGTTGGAGTACTTCCAGATGTAATTTTATTCATTAAATTTCCTAGTCTACACCAACACCAACTATCGGGTATCTCAAAAGGTATAGCTTCGTCAATGCAAGTCACTTCTTTGCCTTTGCGTTCATACCAAGAACCATCCTCGTCTCGATAAATTACAGAGTCATTTTTATCTCTCTTTATCTTTTTCTCTTTTATTAGTTGCTCCTTCTCGGTGCGTATACGCTCTAATAAAATAGAGGCGGGTTCGTCTGTTAGGTCTTGCTCAACTAGCTTTCCTTGAATAGCATACTGCAAAATAGACTTTTTAAGCTCTTCAGGCAGTTTGTTGTTAATCTCGCTCAACTCCTTCTCCTTACCATCATATTCTACCAACAAGGGCTCTAATTCTGCTAACTTCTCAACTATTCTCTTCTGCTCAGCAAGGGGTGGTAAAGGAATTAAGATACTCCCCCAAAGACTTTTATTTATTATCTCTGTTGCTGTTCCAGAAGATTTTTTCTTAATTTGTTTGAAAAAGTAAAATGAGGTTAATACATAAAATAAGTATTTATAATCTACTTTGATAGGCGAAATGGCATTTATTTGCTGGTTAAACGAAACGATTCTATCTGTATAGAAGCACTTACCAATAGACCCTCCAATACAGACCATCAATAAAGAATTTGCTGGTATAGTCCTTCCTACATCAGCTCCTTTTATAGATAACCCTTCGTTATCATAAATAATCTTTGTATTAAATATATCAGCAGGTTTGATAAAAGGAACATCTTTACCAAAATACTCATTTAGAGCTGTACTTGGGGTAGTTCCCGTTGTTGTTATTCCAACGGTTTCTAACCTTGACCACTCCCAACTGTCAGGTATATCAAAAGGTATAACTTCGTCAATACAAGTGACATCTTTACCTACTCGCTCATACCAGGAACCATCTTCGCCACGATAGATAACAGATTCGTTCTTATCCTTTTTTATTTTCTTATCTTTGATAAGCTGTGCTTTCTCGGCTCTTATCTTATCGAGCAACACAGAGGCTGGTTCATCACCATCGCATTGTGCCACCAACTTACCCTGTATGGCAAGTTGTAATATAGATTTTCTTAACTCTTCAGCCTTCATTACTTTTCGTTAATTAATTGTAGAATTTGGTCGAGAGTTGTTTTGATACTTGCATCTAACTCTGCTTTACGCTCAATATAGTTATTTATCAACACATCAGGGTCGAGTATCTCTTCTACCTTATGAGGAAATCCGCATAAATCTAAATTATAGTTTCCTGCGGCGATCTCATCACGGCTAAAACGTTTTGCCTTTGCAAATCCCTCAGCGTCGATAATCTCTGCACGATTTGCCCACCACTCTCTGATAGGTTCAAGGTGATTCAATTGCATTGGCTTAGTCTTAGAGAATGCTTTAAACCCTTCTGGCATATCCATTCGATAAAACCAAGTTTCTTGTGTTCCATCTGCATTCTCGTCAAAGAATAATACATTTGTTGCAATAGATGTATATGGAGCAAAAACACTCTTAGGAAGTCGGATAACCGTATGAAGATTAAACTCTGTAAGAAGTTTCTCTTTAAGATTACGTTTTGCCCCCTCGGTTCCAAACAAAAAGCCATCAGGTAGTACAACCCCAACACGACCATTTGTTCGCAAACGATACATAATCAAAGCCATAAAAAGATCAGCAGTCTCCGATGCTCTATACTCTTGAGGAAAATTCATTTGAACAATAGCATCCTCAACTCCTCCATAAGGTGGATTCATTAGAATAACATCAAACAAATCACTCTCGCTATAGTTACGTACATTGTATTTCAAAGAGTTATCATAGAACATTCTTGGCTCATCGACATCATGCAAGATCAAGTTAGTCAAACCTAAGGAGTAAGGGAAAGACTTCTTTTCAATGCCATAAATAGAACTGCGGCATATTTTTAAATCTTCATTAGTCTCTACTTTCTGCTCAATATGCTTCAATGCACTAACCAAGAAACCGCCAGTACCACAAGCAAAGTCTGCTATTTGCTCACCTAAACGGGGATCAACCATCTCAACAATAAAATCTGTCAAAGCACGAGGAGTATAGAATTCACCTCCATCACGTTTAGACTCTTGTAAATCCTTAAGCATAGACTCATAAAGATCACCAAATTCGTGTGCCTGCGTGTAGTTAGTAAAATCAATTTCATTTAGAGCATTAACCATTTGGCGTAACTTAACACCATCTTTCATAAAGTTAGATGCCTCCTCGAATATGTTCTTAACGATGATATGGCGTTTAGGCGTGTTTTCATCTACTACAAGTTTCTTCAACGTATCGATAACCTCGTCGTTTACAAACTTGATCAAATCATCACCCGTAAGAGCTTTACCATCATTTAGGTCTTCTGCCCAATTTCTCCACTTAAGATGCTCTGGAATGATAGATACATAGTTATCATCATCAAGTTCCCATTCTTGCTCTTTAGCATCATATACCTTCAGAAAAACCATCCAGATCATCTGCTTTAGATACTGCACTGTTCCTGAAAGGTCATCGCCTCTCATTATATTTTGTAATCTTTTGATTAATGTTCCAATTGACATATCTATTCGTAAATTTTAGTTATTATTTCGTTCAATAAATTCATATACTTTGGTTTGCCTCCAAGCTTCTTAACTGTGGGTACATATCCTCCAAAAGGAGAGAAATCTTTCAATTTAAATATCTCTATGTTATTCTCTATCTCGGTAATATCTTTGTTAATGTAGAAATCCAACACTTCATTGATGATTGACTGCTGTTCCTCATTTAACGCTATGTAGGAGTCTGAGTCTTTAAAATTATTTGCTCTCTCAAACTTTAACTTAGCATCCAAACCAAAGCCAATCATATTGATAATATCATACACATCAACATCAGAACCCAACTGCTTTTTAAGTCTACTAAAATCGACTCCTCGTTCCTCAAAATAGGCAATAATATCTTTTTTCTCATGCTTCATCCATTCTGAATGGAATGACTCATGGTTTGTGTATTTTTCTATAATAGCAAGTTTAAAATTCTCTGAATGATTAGCAATCAACTTACCATCATCTCCATACAAAAGTTCCAACTCACTTATTATTTGAGTCTCAACATCGTTAATACGATATTTTTTATACACTTCTTGAGGTTCCTCCACGATTGAAGGATCATCTTCCTCACCTTCAGGTGTAGGTATAGGATCTTTCCCTCCTACATAAACAGATGTTGAAGGACCATCAAATTCAGGATCGCTAAACTGTAAAGTAGCCTTTCTGAAATCAAGAATGGTGAAATAACGTTTATCTCTGTTCCAAACTAATCGTGTGCCACGACCTACAATCTGCTTAAAAATAGTCTGAGAGTTTATCACCTTGTCAAGTACTATTACTTTACACATCTTACAGTCAACGCCGGTAGAAAGCAGTTCAGATGTTGTTACAATTGTTGGGTATTTAGAGTTATTATCAATGAAGTTTTCAAGTTGAGCTTTGCCAAGAGCATCACTACCTGTGATACGCATTACGTATTTGTCATTAATAGACATTAAGTCACTATTTTCATTTACAAGAGCCTGACACATTCGGCCCCAACTCCTTTATTTACAGGTTTTGGTTTTCAAGCTGTTTTTAGTGTGATAACGCTTCGAGCGGCGGGGGACAAACAAAAGCTGAGCGGAGCCGCCACCGCCGTCGCTCGCTCGCTGCTGCTGCTGCTGTTGGCTCGCCACTTGTTTTTGTTGAATCCCTCCACATTCGCCAGTATCTGGGCAGATATGTACAGTCTCCCTGCCTGTCTCATTTCAATTGGCCTCCATCTGTTTTGTCTATCCATGAAAAGGTCTATTATGATCCTCTGCTCTTTGTACAAATGGACTACTAAGCGGATAGGGACCCCCACCACCACCACCACCTCCCGCTCCCTCCCTATCATGGCTCCCCCTTCCTGAAACATTAGCCCCGGATTCCAAGGAGCTCGTCCTGCCCCTGCTTTAATTACCCAGCGCCGGCGGAGGGATCTTAATTTTAACGAGTTTTAAAATGCTCCATCTTTAGATTTGCTGCAGAAAAGAAGCAGAGAGGGTGGAGGGAAGGGCGAGCAGGCTCTTTATTAACCCTACAGTGACTAGCTAATGTGATTGAAGTGGAACCACCTGGCAGGGGGAACTGTATAGTCAGCTGCCACTGAAGGCCAGCGAACTGGGAGGACCAGGTGCTGCGCTCCAGCCTCTTAATTGGTGCCATGTAATAGCTTGCTTCAGTGCACAGTACGGCTTGGGGCTAGGATTAAAAAAAGCTGTTGCTGCTAGCAAGCACACAGAAGTCCATTTTCTTTCACTACAGCTCACCCCCTCCCCCACCCTCTCACACCCACTACAACACACACACACAC
>DKPL01000048.1:885-7780 GCA_002471185.1 Bacteroides sp. UBA7335 | reverse complement strand
TTAGCCACCTATCTTAGTTCCAGATCTTTGCTCAAAACGATTATTATGATTCAAATGAGCAAAGAGTGCTATGAATACATTTATGTGGATTCTATATTAAATTATGATACTTAAAATATTGACTTTTTAAATTGAGTTGTAATTGTTGAATTAGTATCCACTAATGTAATAGTATCATGCTATTGAGGCATAAATTGTTTGGATAAGTATAAGTTTTACTTAACTAATCTAACGAATCTCAATAACTTATTGCTTACTTGTAAAGTAGATATTTTTCACGCATCTTGCGGTATGAGTTTAACTCATTTTCCCAAGATGCACTAATTTCCTCTTCAGATTTTCCTGCAAGAATGGCTTTTCTAACTGTATCGGTTCCCATAAGTAAATCGAAAAAGCGTGCTCTATCGAAGAATGCTGCGCCACTGTCCGAACGATTAAAGAAATCTAAGAAGTAGTTTAATGTGAACCCTTTATCTAGGTCATTTACTTTGCGCAAATCAATGCCATAACAAAGCTGATTTTTGTGTAATGGATTTTTGTCAAATCCAGGTAAAGCTTTGGGTGTAAAGGTGAAATTTCCATATTTTTTATCAGGTGCACCTAATACTTGAAAAGGAAAAGTAGTACCTCTGCCTACACTGATTTGAGTTGCTTCGAAAGGACAAAGTGATGCATATAAACGGATAGACTGATCATTAGGTAGATTGGGTGAGGGCTTTACAGGCAACGAATACTCTTGTCCGTGCTGCCATCCTAAGCAAGGTATCACTGTGAGTCTACAAGTCTCGTGTTTTTTATTGATCCATCCTTCGCTGTTTATCATACGCGCCAACTCGGCCACGGTACAGCCGTGAAGTAGAGGGATAGGCATCATTCCTACAAAACTACGAAATGCATGTTTTAAAACAGGACCTTCTACATAATCACACGGATTGGGACGATCTAATACAATCACCTCTTTGCCATTTTCGGCAGCTGCCTCCATCACATAAAATAAGGTGCTAATGTAAGTGTAAAAGCGAGCGCCAACATCTTGAATATCAAAGATTAGCACATCAATGTCTTTTAACTGATCAGCTGAAGGCTTTTTATTTGCTCCATAGAGTGATAAAATAGGTATTCCGGTACGTTTGTCTTTACCATCTTTTACTGTTTCTCCTGCATCGGCATCTCCTCTAAAGCCATGTTCGGGAGCGAAAACTTTCAAAACTTTTATATTTAGACTTAGTAGTGTATCGAGTAGGCAGGTGTGGCTATTACCCACAATTGATGTCTGATTTATTACTAATCCTACACGTTTATTCTTTAATAAAGGTAAGTATTCGTCGGTACGCTCAGCACCTGTTGTTACTACATCTTGCGAAAAAGCTTGTTGATAAACCGAGCATATAAGGATAATTATAAAGAGAATAGTATGGCGCATCTTCATTTTTTTAGTATTATTGCACAAAAATATCTATTTACATCGACTATTACAAGTTATGGATAAAGAAGTTACAAAGCCCCTTGAACTGATAGATATATACTATCCTGAAGAGAATAAGTTGAAAGAAATATTATTGACTCATGGTCACTCTGTTGCAGAAAAGGCTCTCTCCGTAGCGCGGAATCATCCTGAATTAAAGTTGGATGAGACTTTTCTTTATGAGGCCGGTATTTTGCACGACATAGGTATTTTTAAGACAAATGCTCCTGGGATTTACTGTTTTGGTAATGCACCTTATATTTGTCACGGATATTTGGGAGCTGAGTTGTTATCAAAAGCTGGATTTCCTCGTCATGCTTTGGTTTGCGAACGTCACACCGGTACAGGACTTTCTTTAGATGATATATTAGCCCAACAACTGCCTATCCCGCATCGTGACATGCAGCCTATTTCACTTGAGGAGCAAGTTGTTTGCTTTGCCGATAAATTCTATTCTAAAACCCATTTAGACCGTGAAAAGACGGTAGAAGCTATTCAAAAAAGCTTGTTAAAGTTTGGGGAAACATCCGTGCAGCGCTTTACTACATGGTGTGAGCTCTTTTTATAGCCCTAAAAATTAATTAAAAAGGAATAATGCGCTATGTATTTGATGAAGATTATGTACTTTTGCCCATTCAAGCGTAAACGATAAGTGAATGGCGCCATTGAAAGCAAATACAATCATATCAACCATACTACTGTTTGTTATCTTACTCGTTCTTCCAAACAATATGTTGGCTCAAAGCCGACGTGATAAGCGGGAGTTAAGAGAGAGAGAAAACTTTACACCACCAACTGACTCGCTAAAACAAGACACAGTTGCACTTACTAAATCTCCAAAACCATCGGCTCTCGATGCTCCTGTGGTCTATTCGGCTACCGACTCTATTGTATTCGAAGAGGGCGGGTATGCTCATTTGTATGGTGATGGTAAAGTCGATTATCAGAAAATTAGTCTTACTGCTCAAATTATAACGATGAATATGGATAGTAGCACTGTTTATGCACGTGGTGTTACTGATACGTTGGGTGTCGAAACCGGAAAACCTGTCTTTAAAGATGGCGAAGAGAGTTATGATACTAAAGCGATACGTTATAATTTTAAAAGTAAAAAAGGAATTATCAGTAATGTAGTCACTCAACAAGGTGAGGGATACGTGATTGGTAATAATGCCAAGAAAGGAGCCAATGATGAGCTTTTTATGCAAGATGGTAAATATACAACTTGCGATCATCACGATCATCCTCACTTTTACCTTCAACTTACTAAAGCTAAAGTTCGTCCTAAAAAAAATGTAGTTACCGGTCCC
The DNA here is from genome assembly GCA_002471185.1 of Bacteroides sp. UBA7335. Lineage (GTDB taxonomy): Bacteria > Bacteroidota > Bacteroidia > Bacteroidales > Bacteroidaceae > Bacteroides. The sequence continues at coordinate 5,005 of DKPL01000048.1, read as the reverse complement.
GCTTACTTAGTTGTCGAAGATGTACCTTTGCCTCTAGCGGTACCCTTTTTCTTTTTTCCTTTTTCTAGCAGTTACTCTTCTGGATTTATTATGCCTACTTATATGGACGACTCTGCTCGTGGGTTTGGTTTAACAAATGGAGGTTACTATTTTGCCATTAGTGATATGATGGATTTGAAGTTGACTGGCGAAATATTCACAAAGGGGTCATGGGCATTGAGTGCAGAAACAAACTATAATAAGCGCTATAAGTTTTCGGGTTCTTTGAAAGCCGATTATCAGGTGACAAAGTTGGGCGATAAAAATATGCCCGATTATTCAGTAGCCAAGGACTTTAAGATTGTTTGGAGTCACCGTCAAGACCCTAAAGCTAACCCAAATCAAACTTTCTCGGCAAGTGTAAACTTTGCTACTAGTAGTTACGAACGCTCTAATATCAATAACTTATATAATCCGCAATCGCTTACCCAAAATACCAAAACGTCAAGTATTAGTTACTCACGTATGTTTCCTGATATTGGTTTAACTCTTTCGGGAACCTTCAATATTGCGCAAACCATGCGTGACTCTTCTATTGCAGTAACTTTACCTGACTTAAATATCTCATTGACTCGCTTCTTCCCTTTTAAAAGAAAGAAAGCGGCAGGTGAGGAACGTTGGTATGAGAAGATTTCACTTCAATATACGGGTCGTTTAGTAAACAGTGTGAAGACAAAAGACGATCAGCTTCTAAAATCAAATTTGATTAAAGACTGGGAAAATGCGATGCAGCATAACATTCCAGTGAGTGCTACTTTCTCATTATTTAAATACTTCAATCTGACACCTTCTTTCAACTACACCGAACGCTGGTATACGCGAAAGTTTAATAGGTCTTATGATGATAATAAAAACCAGTGGCTTCCTACAGACACCGTTTATGGTTTTCATCGTGTAGCCAACTATAACTTTTCTATTGGTTTAAATACTAAACTCTATGGTATGTACAAACCAATGTTTATGAAGAAGAAAGAGATACAGATTCGGCACGTGTTTACACCGAGTGTTAGTTTGAGTGCGGCTCCGGGATTCGACCAGTATTGGCAGCAATACGAAGATAGTGATGGTAATATGCAATACTACTCACCATACTCTAGTCAACAGTTCGGAACAGCACCTCGCGAAAAACAGGGCAATGTGAATTTTGATGTATCAAATAATCTTGAGATGAAGTTTAAAGATCGAAACGACTCCATTCGGAAGATAAGTTTGATTGATGAAATAGGTGGTTCGCTTTCTTACAATATGGCTGCAAAGGTTAGGCCTTGGAGTGATCTTTCAATGCGTGTCCGCTTAAAGCTAAGTAAAAACTATACGTTCAATATGAATACAACTTTTGCTACTTACGCTTACACATTTGATAAGAATGGTAATGTAACCGTTGGCGATCGAACAGAATGGTCATATGGACGCTTCGGGCGTTTCTCGGGTTGGGGTTCGTCCTTCAATTACACATTCAATAATGATAGTTGGAAGAAATGGTTTGGTCCTAAGGAAGGCGAGATGAATGGTAAAAACCAGAGTGACCGTGACAAAGATCAAGGATTAGAAGGTGAAGAAGGCAAAGAGGGAGATTCTGGAAAGAAAAAAACACAAAAGGCAAAAGCCGACTCTGATGGTTATCAACAGTTTAAGATGCCATGGTCGGTTAGTTTGAACTACTCTTTCAACATTCGTGAAGACAGATCGAAACCAATCAACCGCGAAACAATGCGTTATCCGTTTTCTTATACACACAATGTCAATGCATCGGGTAACTTAAAGCTTTCTACCAATTGGCAAGTAACATTTACTACCGGTTATGATTTCCAGGCTAAAGAAGTAACACAAACTTCATTAACCATTTCGCGCGATTTGCACTGTTTTAATATGGCAGCTAGTTTGTCACCGTTTGGGCGCTGGAAGTATTATAATTTCAAAATCAGCGCCAATGCAAGCATTTTGCAAGATTTGAAGTGGGAGCAACGCAGTCAGTCACAAAGTAATATTCAGTGGTATTAATAGTCTGTAATCGTTTTAATAACTTACTGTTAAGCCATTAGAACTTATCATATATGCAACGAGCCTGTCGGTATTTTACCAACAGGCTCGTTTAAGTTTTGTATCTGTATTGCTTACTACCAGTTAATTTGAGTTTTCCCGTGTGCTTTAAGGTACCCATTGGTTTTGCTGAAATGCTTATTTCCAAAAAAACCATTATAGGCCGATAGCGGAGAAGGATGTGCCGAAGTAAGTACTAAGTGTTTTTCTCGGTCTATAAATGCCCCTTTACGTTGGGCATAATTTCCCCAAAGAATAAATACTAGATTTTCTTTCTTTTCTGCTAAAGCCTTAATAGCAGCATCGGTAAACTCTTCCCAACCTTTACGTTGATGCGAACCCGCTTGATGCGCACGTACAGTTAATGTTGCGTTGAGTAGTAGTACACCCTGTTCGCCCCATCTTGATAAATTGCCCGTAGTAGGAGGTGCAATGTCTAAGTCGCTTTTAATCTCTTTAAATATATTAACCAAAGAGGGTGGAAACTGAACACCATCGTTGACCGAGAAACATAATCCATGTGCTTGTCCGGGGCCATGATAGGGGTCTTGTCCGAGTATTACTACCTTTACTCTATCAAAAGGGCATAAGTCGAACGCATTAAATATCAATTTTCCAGGTGGATATATTTGATGCAGACTGTATTCATCGCGTACAAAGTTGGTAAGTTTAACGAAATAATCTTTCTCAAACTCCGGTTGCAGATGTTTCTTCCAGCTTTCTTCTATTTGCACATTCATTAAATCAGATGTATATTAAGCTTTGTACACTCTTTGCGCATCTCTTCGGGCCAAATGCTAGCTTGAATCTCCCCGATATGTGCTTTGCGTAGGTAGAACATACAAAGTCTAGATTGACCAATACCTCCACCAATAGATAAAGGAAGAGTTCCTTCAACTAATCTTTTATGGAAATATAATTCTAATCTTTGTTCTTGATCTTCTTCTTTCAGCTGTTTCAATAAGGCTTCTTTATCTACTCGAATACCCATTGAAGACAACTCTACAGGACGTTGAAGAATATCGTCCCATACTAGAAGATCACCATTTAATCCGGGTAAATCGTTTAATCCCGAAGTGGTATAATCATCATAATCAGGAGCACGTCCATCGTGTTTTTTACCATCACTTAGTTTACCACCAATACCAATGATAAATACCGCTTTATGTTTTTTGCTAATTTCATACTCTCGTCCTTTAGCATCTAAGTTTGGGTATAGTTGTCTCAACTCTTCTGAGTGAATGAAATATATTTTTTGAGGCAAGCATGGCTTAATTTGTGGATACATCTCGTACACCATATATTCGGTGCGCACCATGGCTGCATAGATGCGATTCACAATTTCTTTTAAATACTCAATGTTGCGTTCCTCTTTTACCATCACGCGTTCCCAGTCCCATTGGTCAACATAGAGTGAATGTAGGTTGCCCAACTCTTCGTCTGCTCGAATTGCATTCATGTCGGTATAGATGCCATATCCCGGTTCAATATGATAATCTGCCAAGGTTAATCTTTTCCACTTCGCTAATGAATGGACAACCTCGGCTTGTGCATCGTTCAAATCTTTAATAGGAAATGAAACAGCTCTTTCTACACCATTCAAATCGTCGTTGATACCCATTCCTTTCAATACAAAAAGTGGTGCAGTAACACGGCGTAGACGTAGTTCAGATGAAAGATTCATTTGGAAGAACTCTTTTATCTGTTTAATTCCCAACTCTGTTTGTTTTAAGTCCAAAAGAGGTGTATAGTTTTCTGGTTTTATTAGATAACTCATAGGTTTATTGTATGTTAATAGTTGGCAAAGATAGATATTAAATTTAATTGTGTATTGTTTTTAGTCTAAAATAATATCAATGTGATTATAAAATCCTATAAAACGGTGTCAAAATAATATATGTATGGCTTTGCTTTATAGCTGATGGTTTACAAAAACGGAATAAAGATTAGGATGATAATTAGTTTTTATCTATTTTTGCCGACGTTAAAAAGCACCCATAGTTCAATGGATAGAATAATGGATTCCGGTTCCATCGATTGG
>DKPL01000048.1:475-699 GCA_002471185.1 Bacteroides sp. UBA7335 | reverse complement strand
TGGATTCCGGTTCCATCGATTGGAGTTCGAATCTCCATGGGTGTACAATAAGAGGTCGATTCTCAAGTTTAGAGAGTTGACCTTTTTTCTTTTTTCACATATTATGGTTTGTCGCTTCTCCTCATTTTTCATCAAAATGTATCTCACACGTAATAAAAGCCTACTATTTATCTATATATGATGCTTTTACTTCTATTTTGTTTATCATATTTTTGCTTTTGAAC
>DKPL01000048.1:0-218 GCA_002471185.1 Bacteroides sp. UBA7335 | reverse complement strand
CGTTAAAACAAGATAATCAGCTGGCTTTTTCTATTATTTACAAAACCTATGCCCGACAAGCGTTTGGCCTAGCTTTTAAATATCTTTGCAATAGAGAACTTGCAGAAGATGCTGTACAAAATTTATTTTTAAAAATATGGCTAAAACGCCATAGCCTTGATGAGGGCCGTCCTATTAATCACTTCCTATTTACGATTCTTAAAAATGATTTATTAAAT
>DKPL01000029.1:42332-42567 GCA_002471185.1 Bacteroides sp. UBA7335 | reverse complement strand
CTGCTTTTATATTTTTTTCTAACTGAGATAAGGCCTCGTCTAGCTCCACCGGCTCCTTAGGTATGGTTAATAATGGAATTGGATTAACAATGATACGATTATTAATTATAGGTTTTTCTCCAGGTTGAATATCAACGATTGAAACAGAATGAGGATAATTTTCATCAAAACTTACTGCTAGAGGCGATCCACAATAACGAGCTACAAATTCATTATTCTTAATATTTTGTGGACA
>DKPL01000029.1:41757-42158 GCA_002471185.1 Bacteroides sp. UBA7335 | reverse complement strand
TTATTCTTAATATTTTGTGGACAATGTATATGTCCCAAAGCCATGTAATCATATCCGGCACCAAATTCACTTATATCGGTATATTCAATACCTCCTACAGTTTCAGAATGACCTGTGATATCACAACCCGAAACAGACAAGTGAGCCATCAACACTACAGGCAAGTTTCTACTATTCCGAGTTTTAACTTCGTGCAATAAAGTTTGAAAAAAATGTGCTTGCCTTGTTTCACGTATAGTATCTTCGCGCAATATTGGAAAATTGTTAGGATAACTATGAGGTATAGCAACTACATATCCTATTAACTGTTTATTTTCATCTACCACTTCAACAATATGTTTATCAATATTAAATTGATTGTTATTAGTCTCAAAAGTACCAATAATCTTTACGTTTACCAC
>DKPL01000029.1:41248-41564 GCA_002471185.1 Bacteroides sp. UBA7335 | reverse complement strand
CCAATAATCTTTACGTTTACCACATCCCATAAGCTATGATTCATCTCTAACTTTGAACTACTATCATGGTTGCCCGAAGTTACAACAATCAACATAGCAGGAACAGAGTTATGTATTTTCAAAAGCCCATCTGTAAACATTTTCTGGGTTGCAGCAGAAGGAGTTGCCGTATGAAAAACATCTCCACTAACTACCATTACATCGGGATTTTCTTCACTTACAATATCAGCTAATTGCTCTAAGAATGACTGCTGCTCGGCTGAACGGTCAAAATCATATAATGTATGACCCAAATGCCAATCGCTTGTATGAAGTA
>DKPL01000029.1:40452-41063 GCA_002471185.1 Bacteroides sp. UBA7335 | reverse complement strand
CGCTTGTATGAAGTATTTTCATTTATTTATATGGTTGAGAGGATTATTTATATAAATTGCTACTAACATAATCACATTATCTTAGTAGCAATAAAATATCTATATTATTATTTTCCAGAAACTTACAAAAGTATATAGCAATCTATATAATAGTAAATAAAAGAGTTTATGTAATGTTACTTTTTCAATTGTTTTTTCAGTCTTACAACTCGTTCGTAAGACTCGTTTATACGTTCTAAAGGTATTTTACCTTGTTCGACTAACTCACTAATTGTAGCAACTGATTTATCTATTAAATCATCATGATATAATTTTGCATTATTCCCTAAAATAATCATATCAGCTCCAGCATTAATGGCAAGTTCTACAGATTGTTTAAAATCATAATCCTTAATGATTGAATCCAAGTGCATATTATCAATTAATACCACTCCATCAAAACCAATATCTTTGCGCAATAAACTGTCAATGGTTCTTTGTGATAAAGAAGACGGGTAAACAGGATCAATATTCTTATTGAACAAATGGCTAACCATTATAATATCAACATTCTTCCTTTTTACTAGCTCACGGTATGGTATCAGTTCATCTTCATTAAAAGATTCTGAGAT
>DKPL01000029.1:6255-40293 GCA_002471185.1 Bacteroides sp. UBA7335 | reverse complement strand
TATGCTCGTTTAAATGCTCTTCATTAAAAGATTCTGAGATATCTACTAAGCCATGCACTGTTTTTCCTTTCGAGCTACCGTGTCCTGGAAAATGTTTCAATGAAGTCAATATATTCTTGCGATGATATTGATTTATTACAATTTCAGCTTCTTCAATTACTCGCAGCGGATTGTCCGAATACGAACGTTGACCAATAATAGGATTATTGGGGCTTAAATATAAATCCACACAAGGTGCGAGATTTACATTGATACCAAGATCACTTAATTGAAGAGCATTTAAACGAGCATAGTATAAAGAAGTGTCATATTGATTAAGTTCACCTAGATATTTTGCAGATGGAAGAGTATAAAAACCTTGCTGTGGTTTTAGTCTGGCCATCTCTCCTCCTTCTTGATCAATCACTATAAATAGTGATTCATTATTAATATCTTGAAGTTCATCTACCAACATTTTAAGTTGATCGGGGTTTACAATATTGCAAGGGCTATTAGGGGTGCTTTCATTATAATCATATAAAATAACTCCACCAATATTATTTTCTTTCAACTTTTCTTTAAAAGCCTGCCCCGCCTCCGTTCCATAAAAACCGACTATGAGCATTTGCCCAATCTTTTCTTTTACAGTCAATGAATCATCATGTTTCCTATAGTTGACACATGATGTAAATAAAATCAATAAAACAACTATTAATATAATTATATTACCTTTCATGGCTGACAAATATATATCAACATTTATGAATAACAAAAAGAGTTGATAAAAAAATCAATATAAAATTAAAGAAAGTAATAACATCTTTGTACATTTGCCACCAATCACAGGATTAAACATAGCATTCGAATGAAAATAACTAGTACAAAGTCCAATTCTACGTTACGCTTTCAGCAATGGAGCAGAAAAGGCTATGCTATTTTCTCTAGTCTAGGACGAGAAGTTACTATAGGACAACTTCATTATAATGTTGCGGAGCAATCGCTCAACAAACAAAAATCCATAATCAACAACTCATTTATTAAAAATATGACACTAGAAGACTTAAAAAGTCAGGTGTTGATGGGAGTAAATATTACTTCCGATCAAGCATTATGGCTTGCCAATAGTGCCGACAAGGAGGCACTGTATGCTGCGGCACACGATATTACGATTAAACAATCGGCACGTGAATTTGATATGTGTTCAATTATCAATGCAAAATCTGGACGTTGTCCTGAAAACTGTAAATGGTGTGCACAGTCTTCTCACTATAAAACCAATGCCGAAGTTTACGACCTTGTTTCACCGGAAGAGTGTCTTAGACAAGCTCAATACAACGAAGCACAAGGTATTACTCGCTTTTCACTTGTCACCAGCGGACGAAAACCTTCACCCAAACAAATGACACAACTTTGCGAATCAGCAGAATTAATGCGTCGCAAAAGCTCTATCCAACTTTGTGCCTCACTAGGTCTACTTACCGAGAAAGAACTTCAAGAACTATTTGATGCAGGTGTTACCCGATATCACTGCAATTTAGAAACGGCTCCTTCGTACTTTAATGAACTTTGTACTACCCACACGCAAGAACAAAAACTTGCAACGCTTGCTGCTGCTCGTAAAGTAGGGATGGATATTTGCTGTGGAGGTATTATTGGAATGGGTGAAACCATGGAGCAGCGAATTGAATTTGCTTTTACGCTTCGTCAACTAAATGTAGGGTCAATTCCATTAAATTTATTAAGTCCAATTCCCGGAACTCCACTCGAGAAGCAATCTCGTTTAACTGATGAAGAAGTTTTAACCACCATTGCACTTTTTCGCTTTATCAATCCAAAATCTTATTTACGCTTTGCCGGAGGTAGAGCACAACTATCACCCGAAACTATGCAAAAAGCATTGTATGTTGGGATTAATTCGGCCATTGTAGGAGATTTACTTACTACACTCGGATCGAAAGTTGCAGAAGATAAAGAAATGATACTAAAGAGTGGTTACCAACTACCGATATCATCGTTTGATAGAGAGCACCTTTGGCATCCTTATACATCAACTACCAATCCATTGCCTGTATATAAGGTTACTGAAGCAAAGGGATGTAAAATTACATTAAGCAATGGACAAGAATTAATCGAAGGTATGTCGTCGTGGTGGTGTGCGGTACATGGTTACAATCATCCCGCACTAAATAAAGCAATTGAAGAGCAGACTCAAAAAATGGCTCACGTCATGTTTGGTGGACTTACTCACGATCCGGCGATTGAGCTCGGAGAGTTGCTATTAACGATTGCGCCTCCTTCTATGCAAAAGATTTTTTATGCAGACTCTGGGTCAGTAGCCGTAGAGGTAGCACTCAAGATGGCAGTACAATATCAGTTTGCTGCCGGCAAAGGACATAAATCTAATTTTGCAACTATACGCAGTGGGTATCATGGCGACACTTGGAATGCCATGTCAGTATGCGATCCGGAAACTGGAATGCATAGTTTATTTGGCAACTCGCTACCTGTGCGCTATTTTGTTCCGCAGCCCACATCTAGGTTTGATGGCGAGTGGAACGAAAAAGATATGGAGCCACTCAAAGAGTTAATCCAAACCCACGGTGATGAAATAGCCGGATTTGTTATTGAACCGATTGTACAAGGTGCAGGAGGTATGTGGTTTTATCATCCACAATACATCAAAGAAGCGATTAAACTTTGTAGAGCACACAACATACTTGTCATCTTTGATGAAATTGCAACAGGATTTGGTAGAACCGGAAAATTGTTTGCTTGGGAGTATGTCGGAATTGAACCAGACATAATGTGCGTTGGCAAAGCACTTACAGGCGGTTATATGACTCTCTCGGCTGTGTTAACAACCAATCACGTGGCAGACATGATTTCCAACCATCCACCTTATGCCTTTATGCATGGACCTACTTTCATGGGTAATCCATTAGCTTGCGCAGTAGCTTCAGCATCAATTAAATTATTATTAGAATCAAACTGGAAACATAACGTTGAGCGCATTGAAAAGCAACTCAAGAAAGAGCTAGCTGCTGCTTCAACACTAAATGCGGTTAAAGATGTACGCATTTTAGGCGCCATTGGTGTAGTAGAACTACATCAACCGGTTGACATGGCCTATATGCAGCAACGTTTTGTTGAAGAAGGAATATGGATTCGCCCATTTGGTCGATTGGTTTATGTAATGCCTCCATTTATTATCTCTTCTGAAGAGTTAACTAAGCTAACTCAAGGTATACTTAAAATTGTCAGCGAACTATGATTATATATGAGCAGATGCAGCAAGAGTTGCTTCGACTAAAAGAAACAGGTAACTTACGTTCTCTTCCACATATCACACATTGTGGTAGTGAGGTAATAGTAAAAGAGCAGCGAATGGTTAATTTATCTTCAAATGATTATTTGGGATTAGCAGGTAGAGAGGAACTTCGCGAAGAGTTTCTAAAAACACTCACTACCGATACATTTCAGCCAACGAGCTCTTCATCGCGATTATTGACAGGCAACTATACTGTTTATGAAAAACTAGAGCAACAAATGGCAGATTGCTTTGGGACTGAAGCTGCATTAATTTTTAATAGTGGGTATCATGCCAATATGGGCATTTTGCCTGCGGTGTGTACTCCACAGACTTTAATTCTTGCAGACAAACTAGTTCATGCAAGTTTGATTGATGGTATTAGACTTAGCACTGCCAAATGCATACGATATAAACATAATGATTACAAGCAGCTAAATCGTCTGTTGGCTGAACAGCACAAAGACTTTCAACAAATTATAATTGTCACAGAAAGTATATTTAGCATGGATGGTGATGAAGCTGACTTAAAAGAACTAATTCGATTAAAACAAGAGTATGCCAATGTACTGCTTTATGTTGATGAAGCTCATGCATTTGGAGTTAGAGGCAACAATGGATTAGGACTGGCTGAAGAAGAAAATTGCATTGATCAAATTGACTTCTTAATAGGTACGTTTGGCAAAGCTTTAGCTTCTGCAGGAGCATATATAGTATGTAAAAAGATTGTTCGCGAATACCTTATCAATAAAATGCGAACATTGATATTTACAACAGGACTACCACCGATTACTTTATCGTGGAGTTCTTTTCTTCTCGAAAGATTAGCCAACTTTAAAGCTGAGCGAAATCATCTTAAGCACATTAGTAAACAATTAAAAGAGGCATTAATCGCAAAAGGATATAACTGTACTTCACAAAGCAATATTATTCCTATGATTATTGGCGAAAGTCAGGTAGCTGTGCTAAAAGCAGAAGAGCTTCAAAGAAAAGGTTTTTATGCACTACCTGTACGCCCTCCTACTGTACCAGAAGGAACATCACGCATCCGTTTTTCGCTCACAGCGGCACTAACTCAAGAAGATATCAAACAGCTTTTAAAAGCGATTTAAAGACGACTTAAACACAATGCAACAGGAATTTATTATAAAACAAAATCGTTCATCACTCCTGCTCTTCTTTGCAGGATGGGGTATGGACAAACATCCTTTTGTAGATTATAAACCAGCCCATCATGACTTTATGATTTGTTATAACTATAACACACTAGAGTTCGACTACAATCTTATATCGGGCTATAAACAAGTTGAAGTAGTAGCTTGGTCGATGGGGGTATGGGTTGCATCGCAAATCATGAGTTCTGCTATTGTTCCACTAGGTCTCAAAATAGCGATTAATGGGACAATGTATCCCATTGACGAACAATGGGGTATACCACCTGCTATTTTCAATGGAACATTAGAAGGATTAACCGAAACAACGTTAAGTAAGTTTCAACGTCGAATGTGTGGTAACACAGTTAATTTCAAATACTTTCAATCCGTTATTCCACAACGAACAATTGACTCTTTAAAATCAGAATTGTCTGCTATTGGAAAGATGTATAAAGAGCTTCCACCTAAAGGTTTTGATTGGGATGAAACCTATATAGGATTAAACGACCGAATTTTTCCAGCTAACAACCAACAACAAGCTTGGCAAAGCAGTAAAACAACTGTTACTTTAGGAGAAGAATCACACTATAGCCAACGGTTGTTCACAAACTACCTAGAAAAAGTATGGATAAAAAATTGATAGCAGAACGTTTTAACAAGGCTGCAACAACTTATACTCAAGAGGCATCTGTGCAACATCAAATCGCTAATCATATGTTGCTACTTTTAAAAGAACACTTACATCAAGCCCCTAAGCGAATTGTTGAGTTTGGTTGCGGCACAGGCAATTATTCACGGATGATAATCAATCAATTTTATCCCAAAGAGTTATTACTCAATGACCTTTGTGAAAACATGATGGGGTGTTGCGCTGACTTATTAAGCGAAGAAGTTAGCTTTATCACTGATGATGCTGAATACTTACAATTTCCACCTGAGAGAGACCTTATTACATCTTGCTCTACACTACAGTGGTTTGATAATCCTGAAGTTTTTTTTCATCGCTGTAGTGGTTATCTTCAGCCAGAGGGGTATTTAGCATTCACTACCTTTGGCCTTAAAAATATGCAAGAGATTCGTGCAACTACAGGTCAAGGATTATCTTATCTGAGCATAAGTGAGCTGTGCCAATCACTACTGGCCAATTATGAGATAATTCACGCAAGCGAAGAGGTTATTGAACAATATTTTGATGAACCCAAACAAGTACTTCGCCATTTGAAAGCTACAGGAGTAACGGGTATTAGCAATCCGCATTGGACTCCTCGTACTTTAATTCGCTTCTGCGAACAATATGGCAAATTATACACTACACCTCAAGGAGTAAGACTTACTTATCATCCCATTTACATTATCGCTAAAAAGAAAAACAATGAAAAATAATATCTATTTCATCAGTGGTATTGATACCGATGCCGGAAAAAGTTTTGCAACTGGCTATATTGCTAGTCAGCTAATAAAAGAAGGCAAGAAAGTTATCACTCAAAAATTCATCCAAACCGGCAATGTGGGTGACTCAGAGGATATCGCCTTACATAGACGATTAATGGGAATGAAATATACGGAAGAAGATAAAGCAGGATGGACAATGCCCGAGATATTTTCATATCCAGCCTCACCACATTTAGCTTCACACTTAGATGGTAGACCCATTGATTTTGCAAAGATAGAACAAGCTACTTCGTTACTCAGTGAGCGCTATGACACTGTTCTATTAGAGGGAGCTGGCGGATTAATGGTTCCTCTAACTGATAGCTTTTTGACCATAGATTATATTAATTCTAAAAATTATCCGTTGATATTTGTTACTTCGGGCAAACTTGGTAGTATCAACCACACGCTTCTTAGTCTTGAAGCTATACGCAATAGAGGCATTAAACTACATACTGTAGCTTATAATTTATACCCTACTGTAGAAGACAAGACGATACAAGACGATACCCAACAATTCATTGAAAATTATTTAAAAAAGAACTTTCCAGAAACTCATTTCATGATTATTCCGGAGATTGATTTATCAACGTTGTAGTGTGATTGACATTAAACCAATTACGACATCGTTACTGAGACTTTCGAGTTGCAGGTGACTTAGTTCTTTGTTTTTATCCAAAGGAATATCGAGCAACACACCTGCTCCACCCTCGATAGTACGACCATAAACTCCCGATATATTAAGAGCCTTCCCTAAGTCGTTGCTTAACAAACCACTCTTTAAGTGCAAACGATATGGAGATGGCTCTGTCGTTTGAAATGCCATTCCATCTACATAGTAATCTTGCTCTATAGGACACCAATTATCCGGATTGATAAGATCGACAGATGTGCACGAGCCATCAGTATAATAAATACGAATAACCCCATTGGCTATGTGGCACTGCATATGGTTAGTACTACCAGCCAATAACAAATAAGCATTTGTGGCTTTACCCTTCAATGCTATTGTAACAGAGTCGGGATAGTTATCCCACAAAGAGGTATAAATAATATTAGACCCTGATTGAGGAGTCGCAAAAGGAACATTTAAGGCTGTATTGATTTGACCATTCACAACTAAGTTTCTAATACCAGAATCATCAATTTCGGCACTCAACAATGGATGACACCATTCCCCAATACCTTGCTTAGGAATCTGTAAAGTGGTATAAGGTGAGCGAGGACTTAGATATTCGTTTTGGAAAATAGCTGAAACATTGGAGTTAAATAAATGTTGAATACCGATAGTATCACAGCGACTATTCACAACTTGTGAGAAAGGTTGATAACGGCAAATCGTTGGAGCCGAAATCATGATATCAATAGGTTGCCACCACTCCATAGCTCCTTGTTTCAATAAAATAAAAAAGGTTTTACTTCCAGCATTGTTGTTCAGTTTACCCTTTAGTGACCGTTTTGAGAAACTAAGTTTATCCAATACACATTGAGGATCATAACAGTCCAATATTTGTTGATTAGAAGCGACCCTTAGAGTATAGCTATCATCTGTTTGATAAATGTAATCATCAGCAGCTCTTGGTGTTATCGTATCACCTGCCCACTCTATTTCGATTTGATTTATAGAATCGCAAGTGGCTACAACCTCAATGATTGGCCTTTCTGATACCGTTTTAATCATATGCCAATTTACTGCCTTACCATTCACCATCACCTCTTTTATATCACTAGACAATGCCTTTACTCGAAGCTTTAGAGTTCGCCGGCTGTCCTTAGATTGATTAATTATATAGCAATCTTTCAAGCCATTACGTTGAAATACATAAGCAACATCAGGAGTTATGATTGAAGCCTCATTCCAATTTATTGGAAACCCCGGTTGTAAATATAGAACGTCATTAAAACCATCCGGTAATATTCCAAATAAACCTTGCATTAAAACACGTGATGCTATCCCAATCGGATCACCAAAATCACGATAACACTCACCGCGGGCTGCATCATAAAAGCTTATTTGTCCAAAGTTGCCAGGACTATTACCCAAATACATACCATCAAGCACCGAACTCTTTAGCAAACGATACCCTTTTTCATAGCATCCGGCTTGAAAGTAAGCAAGTGCTGTATGCATAACCTCAGCAAAAGCAACGTTGTTTATACTCCACGAATAGGGCAACCAATTGGTGGTAGAAATTGTAGCATAGTTATCACTGTCTAAACCCTCCGCCGTTACCGGAATATGCGGGATAGCTGTATCCACATAACGCATGGCTTGATATGCTTGGAAAGGATCGGCTATTTCACTATCAATGGCATGATAAATGGTCCACACTCCAGCAGATTCATGAAGACGTTGATATCCCATTAAGTCCTGGTATTCAGCCCAATATCCTTTATCAGCCAACCATAACCGTTGATTGATAGCTTTCAAAATACGACTAGCCTCAACCTCGTAAAGAGTTGCATCTTCACCAATAATTTTTGCAATTAAAGCAGCATACTTATTTGCTCTATAGTTGTAAGCTGAAGAGTGAGTTACAGCACCGCTGTTATAGTAGAGTGCATCGCTAGCCCAAATAGAGGCATAAGCATCGTATAAGGCGTCATCATTGGGATCATAATTAAGTTTTTCCCAGGCCAAATGACTTTTAATAGTCGGCCACATTTTTCTCATATACGCTGTGTCTGGATAGTATTTAAAATGCCACATCAATTCATCCATATAGCAAAGATTCATATCATAATGATGCATTTGATTGCTACGATTGGGGTTGCGACAAATATATCCGTTACTATATTGAGGTGTCCCCCATTTTTTGACCGATCGTGCTAAATGTAGTAGAGAATCTTGTGCCGGATGTGGAACAGTTTGAGTTACATTAGTTACTTGACTAGCAGCATAAGCATCAAAGTGAGTGCGTGCTCTCTCTTTCCATCCTAAGACATCGCCTGTATAGGCTGCGCGCCAACCATTAAGCGGCATACGCCACCCTACAGCACCATGCAGCCAGACTTCACCACTCCATATTCCATCAGCAGCAATTGATAAAGCACCACCAAGTGTATTGAGATATGGATCAGGAGTTAGTATTTGCACGCGTGAAGCAACTTCTTGCCTGGTCTGATCGGCTGCAGTAAAAATAGAGTTACCCGTTTTTTTATCTAAAACACAAAGTGCAAAATCACGATATTGCAAATAAGTAGTATCACTATCAAGCTTTATTTTGATAATCTGTATAGGTTGAGTGGTAAGAGAAGCTTCGAAAGCATCAGCAGGATCAGCTCCCATATCACCATTACGATTGAGTTTATGAGCCTTGATATGCGACACATTTGCAGTTAACTCCACTTCTTCATGCAAATCTTTAGAAACAATTCTCCAAATAGCTCCATCAATATGATAAAGGGCAAGAGCCACCATTTCTAGATTAAACTCTCCTAGACGGGAATCAGATAGCTCATAAATTCGTTTACCTGGTATATAACTCGATTTACAAAGTTTCATCTCATCAAGCGGAAATGGTAAAGTATCGGATACAGTTATAAAAAAACGAATGTTATGACTATTCTGTTTATCGTATGTTGCAAATAGAGGGCGATCACTTGTTTCTAACCGAAAAGGAGTATAACCACCATAAAGCGCTCGAGTATATTTATTAGTCCCATTTACACATACAAAAGCTTCCCTATCAGGATGATATTGCAAGGTTCTTTCCACTCCTCGCTTACCATCGTTATAGGATGTAGACTCAATAAAGTCGCCAATTCTTTGAGTTTTTTGTTGCCCCAAAGATTGGCTTGAGAAACAAGCTACTCCCAAAAGAAAAAAGAGATATTTATATGCAATCATCGTAATAGAGTAAATTTAAAATGTTTCATTTATACAAAATGCTTCGTTTACCGTAAGCGACGAAGCATTCTATATTTTTAAATAAGATAAAGGAGTTATGGCATTGGACGTAAGCCTTCCCAACGCACATCCCATGTACCATCTTTAGGAAATCCCGGATTGGTGGTTTGGCAACCATCCCAACCAGCACACATCAACGCTATGGCAGTCAGCAGTCCACCATTACCTGGTAGATAAACCCTTAAACGTCCGTCTTGGTAGTTGTGTCCATTCGGAAGATAAGTATTAGTTCTTTTGTCCATTAACAAAGCTCCAACAGCTTTCTCGGGTTCACCTAAGCGAGTTGCATTCATGGCAGTCATCGGATAATCCCATCCCCATGTTTTATTCCAATTCCAATTATTCCACACCCAGTTTAATGTATTTTTCATATAGTCATCGCGAATAAGTTTATTCATTGGCAATATTCCTACAGCACCTAGTACCGCCATGTGGTCGGATGTAAATCGAATGTCTTGATATGTTTGAGGAGCTGTTTCGGCAGCTAAATAGAGTTTGTCACTATTATAAGCAAGTGGTGAAAGTTTATTAAGAAGAGTATCCCATTCGGCCATTCGAGGTTGTCCGCTGCGTTCACGCCATTTTTGTGCGGTTTCCAATCCATAATGCCAGTAAGACAACTCGAAAGGAGGATTTTTAGTTTCAGCAGCCTTCAACGTTTCTTGTGCAGGGATTATACCTTTTAAAACATAGCGTCCTTCAAATTCATCGTAATCAGCAAACGAATACATAAATTCGGCTGTCTCTTGCACCATTTTTCCATATTTATTCAATAGTTCTTGAGACGGATTTGCTCGATATAATAATTCGGCTAGATAAATGATATGAGGCTGTTGCCAAATTAAAAAACTTCCCACTTTAGAAGGTGCCTCCATACCGCTAGGGTCAGTCATCTTCATCCATCTCACACCTTCAAACCCTTGTCTACGAGCAATCTCTCTGGCAATAGGTTCTACCGATTCATACCACCCCAACGTCTTATCAAGCAATTGTCCGCGATTCCATAAGGCGAACTGTGCTTGATGCCACCAAATCATCTCTAGATGAAACTTACCAAACCAAGAATTATAAGTCAAACCAGTTTCTTGTGGTGGCGTAGTTCCTGCACATTGAATGGCAAGTAGGTACTGACTCAATACCACGCGACGTTCTAATTCTTTTGCACGTTCATCGGTACACTTCGAAAAATCTACAGCAGCCCCATCAGTCCAAAACCTTTCCCAGTATTTTGCAGATGATTTAATCACATCTTTTGCAACTTCGTTTTTACCAGAGGGTTCGTTTGGTGTAAATGCACATGTAAACGACCAGCAATCTTCTTTAGGAGTAAGAACAAAATAGTTGGGAGACTTCTCTATTAATTCAGCCTGTCCACTCCAATGAAGTGTAACATAATAAGTTGTATCATCAAGAACTCTCTTCAAAATAGCCTGATTTCTATTGTTACTGATTATCTGAGTAGTATGTTTATCATTTACATTCCAATCGCAAGCATCGTCGCAATGAGCTCCGGTAGGATATGGAAAACGAAAGGCAATTGCTGTATGTTCTTTAGAACAGATTGAAGCAGCCACTCTATCATCGGAAGGCGATACGGCGGTTTCTACCTCATAAGACTGTCCGTTTACCGCAAACCGACTCTTGATTTTACCAGCCCATAAATCTAAAGTTTGATCAATATCTTTAATATCTTCAATATCAACATCATTGGCTTCAAAATCAAATCCGATTATGCCTAAGTGTAACCGATGAGGATTAACCCTAAACCAGTTAGAAGCCTCTTTTTGGCGACCGTCTTCTTTATACTCAGTAGCATAAGGCTCATTTCGGTCACGACCAAAATCAAAGTTACGCAAAGTTTCATCGTGCTTATATTCTTGGGGATTAGCAAACTCATGCCACCCCCACTGACTTTAAGTCCCAAGAGGTACACCATGCTTGTACTTCTCAGGAAAAGATTGCAAGCCGGTAATATCAACAGTGTAAGCAAACTCTCCGTTTCCCACGGATAACGAAGCCAAAGAGTCAAAGGCTGTTATATGAGGCGAATTTCGTTTTACTAACGCTTCGCGGTCAATAAATTTATCCCCCGACTGACAAGCAGTCAAAGCAAACAATGCTATAAATGTGTAAATAGTAGTCTTCATGGTATTTTTCATCAGATTTTTATCATTATCTCTTTAGTTGAATTTTATCATATTGATCATCCGCCTTTATCTCTGTATACTTAGGAGCATCAATCATTTCAATCAATGCCCGTAATACCGGTCCTTCACCCATCGGATCATTTTCTTGCCTAGGGCGATTATAATAATAAGATATTGAAGGCATGATACCAGTACCTACACAAATGGCTGTAACATCACCGGTATCAGTTATTTTGGTCATCATTCCTTTTAAACCTTGTTCGGCCACATAAATAAAATCAGGATGCAACCACCCTTTCTTTACACCGCGAGCTATACCAAATACAAACATAGCTGTACCAGTAATCTCTTCATATGAATCGGACTTATCCAATAATTGATGCCACAACCCGTTTTTACCTTGATAGCGAGCTACACCACTTGCCTGACGACGAAAGTTATCAAGTACTGCTTGACGCATCGGATGATTTTCGGACATCACATTTAGTAAGTCGGCTTGTGCCATGAATACCCAACCATTTGCACGACTCCAATGTGCTACGCCATGCTCCATATTATCTGTGTGATAACAATGATAATAAATATTCTTCTCCGGACACCATAAGTATTTGCTATAATTAAGTACTTGCGTTGCAGCATCATCAAAGTACCTATTATCTCCAGTCAATTGTCCCATGCGACACAAAAAAGCAATTGCCATAAAAGCATCATCTGCCCAAATGGTATTCTCGTGGGGCCAAATACGAGCAATTGTACCATCTGCCAAACGAGGTTCTGCATAATTAAGATGATCAGCTGTTTCATTAATGTATTCCATAAACGCACGATTGGGTTTACGCATTTGCAACTCGATTAAACTTGCTCCCATAGGACCATTATCATCTAACCTTTTCCCACGAAATATCATGTGCCAACTCAGTTTACGAATTCCATTCCATCCCCCCTCTTTGAAAGCTTGCTCATATTGCTGCTTAAAAAAATCAAGGTTACCCTCGTTGAATACAAAGTTCATATTCTTAAACACATAGTCTTCGTATTTTTTTTCTGATAGACAATCGGTCAATTCTAACAAAGCGATATTGGTAACTCCATTGGTATAATGCCAATTGTTATACTTACTATTTACCTTTACATCCATTGACAATGGTAATTGAGCTACAGAAGTATAGGTTTCGCCTGTAGCCGTATTCCTAAAATCATAAGTAGTACTATCAAGAATACGATTGGCTATTTTAACTGCAGCTTCTTTAGCCGAATGATTAGTTTGAGAATAGACTGTATGGCTTAAGCTCAATAAACAGAAAAGATAAATAAAATTCTTTTTTATAGTCATTATAGTAGTAGTATTAAAATAAGTTTAACAATTTAGTCTATTAATGGTATTAAATACACTGGTCCTAATAGCCCACTAGGCATTGGTTCCCAGTTGCTATAATCCAGATTCTTTTTATACCATATATTTACAATATTATTGTCTTTAAAAATACGCCAAGGCACCGCTCTTCTATCCATGTCAGCAATTCGATTTGCAGGTAAATTAGTAACCTCAACCTCTAAAAAATTGTCTCCAGCATGCAAATAAGAGCCTATATTTATGCGATAAGGGACTGCCCATAATGTTCCTACAGATTGTCCATTGACACGCACACGAGCACTTTCACGCACATCACCTAAGTCAAGAAGATAGTCTGTTGCATGCAAACTATCTAAATGAATATTAATAGAATAACAAGCACTTCCCATCGTTTCTTTAATATGAGAAACCTCCAAATCAGTCCACGAACCCAAGTTTACTGAATCGGGCAACACACCTACCTGGGGAATACTCTCTACAAAAGACATTTGCCATTTTTGATTCAATGGGATGGTAATAAGGTTACTCTTAATATAAGGATGAGCTTTAAGTTGAACATCAATTTTTGAAAATGTATTTAAGATTAATGACTCACCTGATGCCAACTGCATATAAACTTCAGTTTTTCCATTACATTGACGAATCTTAGCTTTAGTAATTTCTCCATTCATGGGATTGAAAAAAGCAGCAGACAAAGCAGGAACAGCCAAAGGTATCCATCCCTCGACATCTTTGTTGGTTAGTGCAGCAATAAAGTAATGATATCCATGCGAGTTAGCACGACGAATCGAACTTAATCCATACTTACTTTTCATTAGCTCAGGGTAAACGTCAGCTTGTGAAAGTGTTTTTTCATAATCAGTACCAAACAAAATCTTTCCTTTGCGTGGTTTATCAACTTGTTTCAGTAGTCTTTGCAACTCACCTCTTCGTTTCTCAAGTAAATAATTACCAGGAACATCCTTAGGATAGTTATCTAAAAACACAACGGTTGCTCCCTCATCGGCTAAAGTTATAATTTTCTCAAAAACATCAGAAGGAATAATCCCGACATTAGGCAAGATTAATGCTTTGTAAGAGGCATCTCCCGAAGTTATAAGTTTGCCACTATCACAACGAAGCGTACGAATAAACTGATCGGAAATATAATCCATATCGTACCCGGCATTATTGATGCGATGAACTGCATTAATAAAGTTTGGAGCACGTTGTGCCATTTTGTGAATATCAAATGGAAGAAAGCGTCCGGGCTGATTGTGCCATAAATCATATACCGGAAGATAGACTAAAAAGTCATTATCGGGTGTTCCCAGCTGCAAAAAACTTTGGCAGCGAGTGATATAATCAAAAAAAGCAGGAGCATCTCGCCAAATGCTATTGGTAGGACTCATATCAACCGAAGCATAAAACTTCCATCCGGGCCATGTTGCTTGTTGAGGTGAATAAGTGGTACCATGAAAAAACACATGATTTACTCCTGATACAAACATTAAATCAAGATCGGGTTTGCATTGCGATAAAGAGGTACGAAAATGTTCGGTCAACCAAGTGAACGTTTCAGCCGAAGTATAGGGTTTACCCGTAATATGAGCACCAGATGAAGCATACTTCAACATAGATAAGTCGGAATCATTGGGACGAGTCATAGTATCGACTCTTAGCCCCTTTATCTTAAAGTTAGAAATTCCAAAGCTTTCACATTCTGGAATGTCTACAACAGCGTATAAATCAATAAGATTTCCTGGTGATCCATGTGCCTGATTTCGAGTCTTGGAGCCATTATAGTGTGCCCAATCTGTCCATTGACTAGTAAAATTATTTAAAAGTAATTCCGCCATTGTTTCTCGATAATCAGCAACTAGTCGTGCTCCAAAATCGCTTGTTTGTTCTTCAAGAAAAGCTGGCAAATATTCTTCCAATTTGTAGCCTCTGCGTTTAGCAAACTCATCAAATAGTTCTTCGGTCCAATCGGCTTTATGAACTTCATAAGAGTCATTAAAAAAATAGTTTGGATAAGAAGTTTGTGTTTGTTCGAAAGCTCTTTGGAACCTATTTAAATAGTTACTAACAGCATTTTTTGAGAGATGATTCATCACATACCCTTCACCTCCGGGCGCTGCTCGTTTTACCTTTTGCAGTGTTTTTCCGCAGAAAGCCGCAATGAGTGTCCATTCGCCTGTGGGGACTTCCCAGTCTAATCGGCCGTTAACAATCAAGTTTGTCAAGTCTAGACATTTGCTCTGATGAGAAAAAGCCATCAATCGACTAAGTTTAGCCACTGCCAATTGTTCTGACTCCTCAGGAATTAGCTGCTCAGAAAAAAAAGTGCCACCTTTCAAGTAGTATTTTCGAATCAACAATTTAGAAGCTGCATCCTTTATAGTCACCTCAGGACCACCAAATGGCCATCCTGTGCCTGTGTTCATATCAATAGATAATCCAAACCTCTGGGCTTCATTTTGCGTATGTTGAAGCATTTCCATCCAACGCTCTGAAAGAAAATCAAGTTCATTTACCTCATTGTCTTTCACCCCATAAATAGGTGTTATTTCAAGCATTCCTATTCCGGCATCGGCATAAGACTTTAAATTAAAAGTTAGATTCTCTCTATCAACTGCACTTCCCATCCACCACCAGCGAGCAGCAGGTTTAGATTCAATATTTATTGGAGGCCATTCTACTATCTGTGTATTAGCAATGTTTACAAAACTAAACACACCGAGTATAATAAGGAGTATTTTTTTCATAGAATTGAACGTAATAACTTAGTATTAGAAAGATAATAAGTAATTATATAATAAGACAAAAATAATGAGTTTTTGTACTCAAATCCAGCTTTCATAAAACATTAATTCAACTCAACTCATTCATTTTAAACTTTTAGATAGAGTTGAATGTTTGTATATCATACTTTAACAATTATTAATATAAAATATGGCTAATAATATTAAAGAGCAATACATTAAATATTCGTTGGTAACCATTATCATAATCATGGGAATTATGTTAATCACCCAAATGACTCCATTCATAGGTGGCTTATTGGGTGCATTTACCATTTACATATTGGTTAGAAAACAAATGGCAAAATTGACCGAAGTGAAAAATATGAAACGGAGTAAAGCAGCAACTCTTATCACTTCTGAAGTTCTTTTTCTTTTTCTTGTTCCATTATCTTGTATTGTCTGGTTAATCATCAATCGCCTAGAAACAGTACATTTAAATGTTGACTCTATACTTGCCCCAATTCAAGTAGCCGAAGACTACATAAAGAAAAGGTTCGGGTTTGATATATTAGGAAGCAATGCTGTTTCGTGGATAGTATCAAAGGCTCCAGAAATTGGTCAAGTTATTATGGGAGGCATAAGTAGTTTCATTATTAATGTATTTGTAGTAGTATTTGTACTATATTTTATGTTGGTTGGTGGTCCAACTATGGAAGCTTACATCAAAGATCTGCTTCCGTTTACTCCAAGCGACAAACATCATGTGTTACAAGAAATAAAAATTATTGTTCGTTCTAATGCCATAGGAATACCACTACAAGCATTAATTCAAGGGGCAATAGCAACAGCAGGTTATCTTATATTTGGTGTTCCAAGCCTTTTATTATGGGGGTTATTAACCTGTTTCGCTACTGTTATTCCCGTAGTTGGCACTTCATTGGTTTGGGTGCCCCTATCGCTCTATATGATGCTCGAAGGGAAGTGGTTTGGTGCCATAGGATTATTAATTTATGGTGTAGTAGTTATAGCACAAATGGATAATCTTATTCGCTTTATACTCCAAAAAAAGATGGCAGATATACATCCGCTCATCACCATCTTTGGAGTAATCATTGGACTTTCAATATTTGGATTTATGGGAATCATATTTGGCCCTTTATTATTATCTCTATTCCTATTATTTGTTGACTTGTTCAAGAAAGAATATCTAGACTCAAAAAATAACTAACTGACCTTATTAAAATTATCTAAAGATTTAACTACTTTTGTGCTGTTATTACAACACATACACCTATGAAGATAAACTTTTTATTCAGCCCTACAGAACTAATCATATTAGGAGGCGCTCTCTTCTTTTTTATAGTCCAACTAATATATTACTTTAGAATTTACAATCAGATAAACTTACATAGCAAAGCAAGCACAGCAGGTAAAATAGATTTTACAGAGGAACTTCCTCCAATATCTATTATCATTTGCGCACGTGATGAGTCTCGAAACCTACAGCAAAACTTGCCTGCCATATTAACACAAGACTACCCTAACTTTGAAGTCATTGTAATCAATGATGGGTCGACTGATGAAAGCGAAGACATTTTGAAACTTCTAGCAGCTAAAAATCCTAACTTATATCATACTTTTACCCCTGAGAGCTCACGCTATTTAAGCCGCAAAAAGCTAGCACTTACCATTGGAGTGAAAGCCAGCAAAAATCCTTGGTTAGTATTCACAGAACCCAACTGTACTCCAGCCACCAACCAATGGCTTAAACAAATGGCTCGCAATTTCACGCAAAACACAGATATTGTTTTGGGATATAGTAACATTCAGTATGCTATAAACTGGCTAAACAAGCAGGTTTTGTTTGATTTATTTTTCTCCTCGGTGCGCTATATGGGGTATGCCCTTATCGGAAAACCTTATATGGGTATTGGAAGAAATTTAGCCTATAGACGTGATTTATTCTTTCAAAACAAGGGTTTCTCTAGACATTTGGACTTACCACGTGGTGAAGATAATTTGTTTGTTAACAAAATAGCAACATCAACAAACACTCGTGTCGAAACCAGTCCCGAATCTACGGTTTATTTACAACCGGTTGAACGATATAAAGAGTGGAAAGAGGAAAAACTAAACTACATCACTACTTCGAGTTATTATAAAGGAAAACAAACGCTGTGGTTAGGGTTTGAAACAACATCCAGATTGGCTTTATATTTCACTACAATAGGAGGAGCCGTAATCTGTGGATTAAGTGGAAATTGGATCTTGCTTGCTGTATTTACATTATTATTAATCATGCGTTTTATCGTTCAAGCTATCTTACTCAGCAAAACGGCAAAAAATATCGGACAACAATTTAAGTTAATAGGATTTTTGCCATTATTAGATTTTCTTCAACCACTTCAAACGCTTAGGTTAAAGATTATTCTATTATTTAAAGGAAGTAGAAGTTTTAAAAGAAAATAAAGAAACTATCATCCTGCTTATTCATATCGCATTGAAGTAGCAGGGTTTATTTTTGTAATTAGAAACGAGGGACCAATCAACATCAACACCGAGACAAGAAGGGTTGCAATATTGATTAATAAGAAGTAGCCAATATTCATTGACACAGGTACTGAATCAATATAATAACTTTCGGGATCTAACTTAAATAGATGAAACTGGGACTGAATGATGCAAAAAGCGATGCCAATTAAATTGCCCCAAATCATTCCCTTGCCAATAAGAAATACAGAGAACCAAAGAAATACCTTTCTAATGGTAAAGTTATCGGCACCTAAGGCTTTTAAAATACCAATCATATTGGTGCGCTCAATAATGATAATCAGAAGCCCAGAAATCATAGTAAATCCAGCCACACCTACCATCAAGATCAGAATAACCCAAACATTCAAATCGAGCAAGTTAAGCCATTCAAAAATTTGCGGATTAAGTTCTTCGATGCTTTGAACATAATAAGCTCCTCCATAGCTATCGGTTATATTGTCAACATCCATAGACAGTTGGTAGCTAAAATTTTCTAATTGATTATAATCCTTCAATTGCAATTCTGCCCCACTCACCTGTCCCTGTTCCCAATTATTTAATCGTGTTACGGTATACAGATCGGTCAATAGAAACAAGTTATCATATTCAGAGAAGTTAGTCTGATAAATTCCTTTAATTGTCATGGGGCGAACCCTTACGTTATCTTGAATAAAATAAGCATAAATTTTATCGCCCAACTTTAAGTTTAGTTTAGCGGCTATTGGTTTGGATATCACTACCTGATTAGTCGAAGCGGTATCACTAAATATCGGTATTTCACCTTCAACAAGGTGTTGCTGAAAAAAAGATGGATCAAATTCAGGACCAACCCCTTTTAATACCATTCCTTGAAACGCATCTTCAGTTTTTATAATTCCCGGTTTGGTAGAGTATCGCTGCACTTGCTTTACGTCAGGATAAGCCAACAACGCTTGCATCATGCTATCGTTTACTACAATAGGCAATGTTTCGTACGAGCGTACCGCATCAAAGTTTGTAATTTGAATATCCGACCCGAAACCGGTAATCTTATTTCTCACTTCTCCTTTAAATCCTATCACTACCGCCACAGTTATAATCATAACAGTTAGTCCGATAGCAATGCCAATCATCGCTATCAGAACAGCCGGACGCGAAACTCGTTTTCCACCATCGGTATCACGATATAGTCTACGAGCTATAAAAAGGGATAATGACATAAGAAGAAGAAACGATTAAAGAGTACGTCCGGGATAAGCCTCCAATGCTTTTTGCAGAACAAAGAGTGCCCTAGTCAGATCCTCTTTCTTCAACACATAGGCAATACGTACCTCGTTGCGTCCAGCACCCGGAGTTGTATAAAAGCCTGACGCCGGAGCCATAAATACAGTTTGCCCTTCGTACTCAAACTCAGAAAGACACCATGCACAAAATAGGTCTGAATCGTCTACCGGCAACTTAGCTACGGTATAGAATGCTCCCATAGGTATTGGTGAATATACACCGGGGATACGGTTTAGTCCATCAATCAAGCATTTACGACGCTCTACATATTCATCGTAGTTATCACGCATATACTCTTCGCCAGCATCCAGTGAGGCTTCGGCAGCAATCTGTCCGATTAAAGGTGGACTTAAACGCGCTTGACAAAACTTCATAACAGCATCACGAATGTGCTCGTTTTTTGTAATCAAAGCTCCAATACGAATACCACATTCAGAATATCGTTTTGATACCGAATCAATTAGCACTACATTATTCTCAATACCCTCTAAATGGCAAGCCGAAATGTAAGGCGAACCGGTATAAATAAACTCACGATAAACTTCATCAGAGAACAAAAATAGATCGTACTTCTTCACTAAGTCACGAATCTGATTCATTTCGCGTCGGCTATATAAATAACCAGTTGGGTTGTTTGGATTACAAATCAAAATAGCTTTGGTTCGCTCATTGATTAGCTCTTCAAATTTCTCGACTTTAGGCAAAGAGAAACCCTCTTCGATGGTAGTGGTAATGGTACGAATTACAGCTCCGGCAGAGATAGCAAACGCCATATAATTGGCATAAGCCGGTTCGGGAACAATAATTTCATCACCGGGATTGAGGCAAGCCAAAAAAGCAAACAACACAGCTTCCGAGCCGCCTGATGTAATGATAATATCATCAGCAGTTAGGTTGATATTGAATTTCGCATAATAACCGGTGAGTTTCTCGCGATAACTGCGATAACCGGCACTCGGACTATATTCTAACACGCTACGATCAATATTGCGAATGGCATCAATCGCGACCTGAGGAGTAGGCAAATCTGGTTGCCCGATATTCAGGTGAAACACGTGTACTCCTCTTTGTTTGGCTGCATCAGCCAAAGGAGCCAGTTTTCTAATCGGAGATGCAGGCATCTCGTTTCCGCGAATGGATATTGCTGGCATAAATCTATTCTATTTTATTGGTAATTGTCTATATTTAGGCGACAAATGTACATAATAAATCGCAGACAAAGACATAAAAGCTTTAAAAACCTTATCAAGGTTAAAATTCAAATGAAATATAGAAAGAAAGCCATACATTTGTCCGTATCAAAACCTATAAATACTAACGAAATGACGATAAACCTCATTATGTTTGCTTCTGTGCTTTCCAAACGCACTTCGGTAATCAATACCCATGAAGCTTTGCTTAGTGAACTTGAGAAGTATTTCACCATTAATATTATAAATTACCAAGACATAAGCTCACTTTCGGATAATGACTTTAGGTTATTGCTTATAGCTACCGGTGGTGTTGAGCAATTGGTTGTACAACATATTGAATCGCTAACTCATCCTATTTCTCTTTTAACTGATGGGTTATCAAACTCATTGGCAGCTTCGCTAGAAATCTCTGCTTGGTTTAGGAGTAAAGGGCTAAGGTGTGAAATTCTGCATGGCGATTTCAAAAAAATCATTCAGCGCATTCAGTATCTTTATAACAACTTTAAAGCCA
Source organism: Bacteroides sp. UBA7335 (assembly GCA_002471185.1). GTDB lineage: Bacteria > Bacteroidota > Bacteroidia > Bacteroidales > Bacteroidaceae > Bacteroides. The sequence goes on along the minus strand of DKPL01000029.1, from coordinate 18,786 downwards.
TGCGCTCCATTCACGGACAACGTGTTGGTATTATGGGGAAGCCCTCTTCTTGGCTTATTTCGAGTGGTGTAGACTATCTATTGGCCAAGCGTCGATGGGGAATAGAATACATTGATATTCCGATGGAACGTATCTATGAGAAATTTGCTTTGATAAGCGACCATGAAGTTTCGGCTGCTTGTGCGGCTATTTCATCGCAAGCATTGGCTATACGCGAGGGCAACACTGAGGAACTACACAAAGCGATGCGTCTATACAGAGCTATCAGACAAGTTTGTGAGGAAGAAAACCTTAATGCCGTAACTATTAGTTGCTTTAACTTAATTGACCAAACCAAGACTACCGGTTGTCTAGCTTTGGCTTTGCTCAACAATGAGGGAATAGTTGCCGGATGCGAGGGTGATATGCAGTCTTTATTTACACTTATGGTGGTAAAAGCACTTACTGGGCAGAGTGCCTTTATGGCCAATCCTTCGAAACTTAAAGAGAATAGCAACGAAGTGATTTTTGCACATTGCACAGTTGGGCTAAGCCAAACCGAACGATTTATTATTCGCAATCATTTTGAAACTCAAAGTGGCATTGCCATTCAAGGATTAATGCCTACAGGCGATGTTACCATATTGAGATGTGGCAATGAAAGTTTAGATGAGTTCTACTTGTCGACAGGAACATTGACCGAAAATACCAACTATATTAATATGTGTCGCACACAAGTTCGTGTAAAATTAAATACTTCAATTAAGTACTTTCTAAAAAACCCATTGGGCAATCACCATATTTTGATAGCGGGCAATTGGGAGGTTGCTTTCAATGATTTCTTGCAAGCTAATCGATGTAAACGAATAGAGTAAATATAAGCATGAATGAGCAAAATATAGAAATAGAAAATATATCTCTATTTTAAATAAAAAGAAGAGCAGTTAAATAAGTATAGAAAAGAACAAACTATTTAGTAAAGGATACAAACTTATACTTTATGCCTCAAGCATGTCACAAAACGGACAAGCTTGAGGCATTATTTTAGCACACTGATACTAAAGCATAAAATAACTATCTACTATGTTTTTAATCTAAAGAATTTTCTAAAAAGGATATGATATTCCGAAACAATTTGTAGATTTTTTCCACACTAAACTATAAATTCCACACATATCCACAATCTTTAGCAGAATAAAAAAAACAACATACCAACCTAATTAACAAGGCATTAACACATACGACTCACCTCAACAATCAGCTGGCATTTATTTTGTTTTTATAATAAAAATAAAATGTATCATCAATATGTATAATCATAAGATTGTTGTTTATGAACAAAAAAAACATATTTAAAAGAAGAAAATTAGCCTATGGCTTACTTACAATGATTCTTATTGCTGGAGTTTATATTTTCTTAAGCCGACCTAATAGGATTGATCAGCCTGTACCAACTATTGTAATAGAACCAGCATTAAAAGATCATATAGAAATATATGGTGAATATGTTGGTAGAATAAGGGCACAACGATTTGTAGAAGTACGAGCACGAGTAGAAGGGTATTTGGAAAGTATGCTCTTTTCGGAAGGTACTTACGTAAATAAAAATCAAGTTTTATTTATCATTAATCAAGATCAATATCGCGCAAAAGCCGACAAAGCAAAAGCACAGCTAAAGAAAGATCAAGCACAAGCCCTTAAAGCTCAAAGAGATTTTGAACGTATTAAACCATTGTATGAACAAAATGCAGCCAGCCAATTAGATCTTGATAATGCAGAAGCTGCCTATGAAAGCGCTGTTGCCACAGTTGGCATGAGTGAAGCCGATCTAGCTCAAGCCAATTTAGAGTTAAGTTATACCAAAGTATGCTCTCCATTATCTGGACACATTAGCGAACGCAGTGTTGACCTTGGCACACTAGTAGGTCCCGGTTCGAAATCGCTATTAGCAACAGTTGTTAAAAGCGATACAGTGCTTGTTGATTTTAGTATGACAGCACTTGATTATTTAAAAAGTAAAGAAAGAAATATCAATTTAGGTCGAAGAGATTCTTCACGTTCTTGGCAACCCAACATTACAATAACTTTGGCAGATAACACCATATATCCTTACAAAGGTCTTGTAGATTTTGCAGAACCACAAGTAGATCCTCAAACAGGTACATTTTCAGTACGTGCAGAAATGCCAAACCCAAGACAAGTTTTATTACCTGGACAATTTACAAAGGTTAAAATATTATTAGACGTAAGACAAAACGCAATAATAGTACCGCATAAAGCAATAACCATCGAAAAAGGAGGAGCCTATATTTATGTAATGCGCAATGATTATACTGTTGAAAAAAGATTTATAGAATTAGGACCTGAGTTTGAAAACAGCTTCATTGTTGAAAGAGGACTAATTGAAGGTGAGAAAATAGTAACTGAAGGATTTCATAAACTATCGCCAGGTATGTTGGTAAAACCAGTCTCAAACCATGAAGATTAATAAAAAAAAGAAGCCATGAAAGTTAATTTTTTTATAGAAAGACCTGTTTTCTCAATTGTTATATCAATAGTAATTGTTATTGTTGGTATAATTGGATTAAGCATGCTACCTGTTGATCAATATCCTCAAATCACACCACCAGTCGTAAAGATTAGCGCATCATATCCTGGCGCTAGCGCCTTGACTGTTTCACAGGCAGTAGGTACTCCGATAGAACAGGAACTTAACGGAACTCCAGGAATGCTTTATATGGAGTCAAGCAGTTCAAATTCTGGAGGTTTCTCTGCCACAGTCACTTTTGATGTATCAATTGATCCTAGCTTAGCGGCTGTTGAAATTCAGAACCGAATCAAATTGGCAGAAAGCAGACTACCAGCAGAGGTTATTCAAAATGGAATTACCGTAGAGAAACAAGCTCCAAGTCAATTAATGACTATAACATTAACTTCTGATGACCCTAAGTTTGATGAAATTTATTTAAGCAACTTTGCCACTATTAATGTATTGGATGTACTACGTCGAATACCAGGAGTAGGCAGAGTCTCTAATATCGGTAGTCGATATTATGCCATGCAGATATGGGCAGAACCAGATAAATTAGCAAACTTTGGACTAACTGTTCAAGATTTACAAACTGCACTAAAAGATCAAAATAGAGAATCTGCAGCCGGTGTTTTAGGACAACAGCCTGTTCAGGGGTTAGATATAACAATTCCTATTACAACTCAAGGAAGATTATCTACTGTAGAGCAGTTTGAAAGCATTGTTGTGAGAGCTAATAGTAACGGGTCAATCATCCGCTTACGTGATGTAGCTAGAGTATCATTAGAAGCATCATCATATACTACAGAAAGTGGTATAAATGGTAAAAATGCCGCTATATTAGGTATATACATGCTTCCTGGTGCTAATGCTATACAAGTAGCTACGGATGTTAAAAAAGCGATGAATGAAATCAGTAATAGTTTTCCAAATGGATTATCATATGATATACCATTTGACATGACAAGTTATATTTCAGACTCAATCAATGAAGTTTATAAGACTTTATTTGAGGCACTAATACTAGTTGTGTTAGTAGTCTATTTATCATTACAAAGCTGGCGTGCTACACTTATTCCAATTGTAGCTGTTCCAATTTCTTTGCTGGGAACATTTGGATTTATGCTTATATTTGGATTTACACTTAATATTTTAACATTACTAGGACTAATTTTGGCTATCGGTATTGTAGTAGATGATGCTATTGTTGTAGTAGAAAATGTAGAACGTATCATGAACGAAGAGAAAATAAATGCATACGAAGCTACAAAAAAAGCAATGAATGGATTGGCTAGTGCTTTGATAGCAACTTCTCTCGTTTTGTGTGCTGTATTTGTACCTGTAAGTTTTTTAAGTGGTATTACAGGACAATTATATCGTCAATTCACAATAACAATTGCAGTTTCTGTGTTAATATCTACCGTTGTAGCTCTTACGCTTAGTCCAGTAATGTGTTCATTAATACTTAAGCCTGAGTCTGGAAAGAAAAATATAATCTTTCATAAAATTAATCATTGGCTAAATGTAAGTAATAATAAATATATTGGCATCATACGAAAAGTCATTAAAAACCCTCGTCGCACATTAACTTCATTTGGTATCATATTAATTGGTATTTTTATAATTCATCAATTAATACCTACAAGTTTTCTCCCTGTAGAAGATCAAGGTTATTTTAAAATAGAATTAGAACTACCTGAAGGAGCTACATTAGAACGTACTAGAAAAGTAACAGAAAGAGCCATTGATTATTTAGAAAATAATCCTCATATTAAATATGTACAAAATGTAACAGGAACTAGTCCGCGAGTAGGTAACAGCCAAGCACGCAGTGAATTGACGGTAATACTAAAGTCATGGGACGAACGAAAGAACACTTCGCCCAAAACAATAATGAAGCAGATCCAAAACGATCTAAGTCAATTTCCCGAATGCAAGATTTACTTATCAACTCCGCCTGTTATTCCTGGATTAGGAACTTCTGGAGGTTTTGAAATGCAGTTAGAGGCACGTGGCGATGCAACTTTTGACAACTTAGTAGAAGCAGTAGACACTTTAATGTTTTATACATCAAAATATAAAGAGCTAACTGGTATATCTTCCTCTTTACAACCAGACATCCCACAACTTTACTTTGATGTAGATCGTGATAAAGTAAAAATGCTAGGTGTACCATTGGCTGATGTTTTTTCAACAATGAAAGCCTATACAGGGTCGGTTTATGTAAATGATTTCAATATGTTTAATCGCATTTATAAAGTGTATATACAAGCAGAAGCTCCTTATCGAAAAAATAAAGATAACATCAATTTATTTTTTGTAAAAGCATCAAATGGAGCAATGATTCCACTTACAGCTTTAGGAAATGCAACATACTCAACAGGACCTGGAAGTATAAAAAGATTTAACATGTTTACTACTGCAGTAATTCGAGGCGAAGCTGCACAAGGCTATAGTTCGGGACAAGCCATGGAAATAATGAATAAAATCGTAAAAGAACATTTACCTAGTAATATTGGAATAGAATGGAGTGGATTATCCTATCAAGAGAAGAAAGCTGACGGACAAACCGGTTTAGTTTTAGCCCTTGTATTTCTGTTTGTCTTTTTATTTTTAGCAGCACAGTATGAAAGTTGGACAGTGCCTATTGCCGTATTACTATCATTACCAGTAGCAGCATTAGGAGCATATTTAGGAATATGGATTTGTGGTTTAGAGAATGATATTTATTTTCAAATTGGTTTGGTAATGCTTATAGGATTGGCTGCTAAAAATGCTATTTTAATAGTTGAATTTGGAAAAGTACAAGTAGATAAAGGTATTAATGTAGTACAAGCAGCAATCGAGGCTGCCCGACTTCGTTTTCGTCCAATTCTGATTACTTCTTTAGCATTTGTTTTAGGTATGCTACCTATGGTAATTGCCTCAGGACCAGGCTCAGCAAGTCGTAAAGCCATAGGAACTGGGATCTTTTTCGGAATGATATTTGCTATTGTTTGGGGAATTATACTTGTACCATTCTTTTTTGTGTTAGTATATAAAGTTAAAGATAAAATTAAGCTACTGAGAAATAAATATAAATAATTAAGCTAACAACATATATAAAATAATATGAAACAAATTAATATATACAGCTTGATATTTTTATCAATTCTTTTTTTTTCGTCATGTAAGATTGGTAAAAACTATATTCGTCCCAACCTTAATTTACCAGACAGCTTGGCTTTAAACCAAGACACATTAAGTCTGGGCAATCAAGATTGGTGGAATTTATATACAGATTCGACATTACAAACTCTCATAACAAAGGCACTCGATCATAATAAAGATCTTTTAATTGCAGCTTCACGCATTAAAGAAATGGCAGAACGTAAACGTATATCAATAGCTAACTTATTGCCAGAGGTACGAGGAAACTTAACGGTTGAGCGAGAAACTGAGAATCATGGTGGAGATGCAAGAAAAGACAGTGAAACTTTTGAAGCACAATTATTATTATCATGGGAACTTGATTTATGGGGAAATCTACGATGGGGAAAATCAGTCAGTTTAGCTGAATATCTTCAATCTATTGAAGCTCAACGTGCTTTACGTATCACTATTATTTCAGAAGTGGCTCAAGCGTATTATGAGCTAGTAGCATTAGATACAGAACTTGAAATTGTAAGACAAACACTAAAAGCTAGAGAAGAAGGAATGCGCTTAGCTAGAATTCGTTATGAAGGCGGATTAACATCCGAAACATCATACAGACAGTCTCAAGTTGAATTGGCACGAACAGCTACTCTTATCCCTGATTTAGAACGCAAAGTTGTACTAAAGGAGAATGACATTGCATTTTTAACTGGTGAATATCCAAATCATATTGTAAGAAGTCGCTTTAATCAAGAGTTTGATTTTCCTAATAATTTACCAGTAGGAATGCCATCACAACTTTTAGAACGCCGTCCAGATATTCGTGAAGCTGAACAAAAATTAATAGCTGCAAATGCTAAAGTTGGAGTTGCTTATACAAATATGTTTCCAAAAATATCCCTCACTGGTCGTTTTGGAAGTGAGAGTAAATCATTGTCTGATATTTTAAAATCACCTTATAGTCTTATAGAAGGTGCCTTACTTACACCTATTTTAGGATGGGGCAAACATAGAGCTTCTTATAAGGCACAAAAAGCAAGTTATGAGGGGCAACTATATAATTATGAAAAAGTAGTATTGAATGCTTTTAGAGAAACCGAAAATGCGATTGTCAATTTTAACAAGATAAAAGAAGTCTATGATTTACGTGCAAAATTGGAACATTCAGCTAAGGTTTATCTTGATCTTGCACAATTACAATATATAAATGGGGTAATTAATTATTTAAATGTATTAGATGCACAACGTGTATATTTTGATGCACAAATTAGTTTAAGCAACACTATTAGAGACCAATTAATCGCTGTGGTACAATTATATAAAACGTTAGGGGGAGGATGGTAATAATAATTATATTTATGTTCTAAACTTATTTGACTTAAATACATGAAAGATTCTATTTTTAATAAATCAAAATGTTCTTTTTTTTGTTACTAATAATTATTATAGATATATTAACCTATAAACATGTAAAAAATATGATGATAATGATTGTTATAATATTTGTAATTATTGCATTCACAGCAATTGCATTGATTGCAGTAGCCATTAAGAAGAATAAGAGTCAGAAAGAGGATGTTGATCCTTTATCACCCACAGAGTGTAAATCGGAAAAAGAAGAGAAGAAGTGAAGTTACTAAAGCTTTTAGCAGCAGATGGATTAAAATTATCAGTGGCTTACTTTGAGGCAGCTTGTCCTAAAGCTTTAGTACAAATTATTCATGGGTCAGTTGAGCATAAAGAGCGCTATTTTGACTTTTGTCACTTTCTAGTTAATCAAGGTTTTTCGGTCATTATATCTGATAATCGAGGTCATGGGGCATCTATTGATTCAGCTTATCCTTTGGGCTATATGGATAGTTGGCAAAAAATTGTAGCTGATCAGTATTTAATTACTCAATATGCCAAATCACTTCACCCTAAACTACCTTTTTACTTGTTTGGCCACTCTTTAGGGTCTGTTTTTGCACGTTGCTATTTAGAAAAACATGATAATGAAATAGAAAAGCTGGTATTAAGTGGCACAGTTTATTATAATCCACTCACTCCAATAGGCATCCTTTTGGCCAAATTCATCATCTGGTTGTCAGGAGGGAAAAGTTATAATATGTTACTCCGCAAACTAGCCATGAATGGTGAAGATATAGAATGGGTTAGTTCAAGCAAAACCAATCTTGCCATTTATAAATCAGATCCACTTTGTGGTTATCCCTACCCTAACCAATCAATACTAACAATATTTCAAGCAACAAGAGAGTTAAGGCTCACCCATCATTATCAATGCTTCAATCCTGCCCTACCCATAATGAGTGTATCCGGAAAAGAAGACCCGGTGACAGGTGGTAAAAGAGGACTAAATAGCACATTCAAATTATTGCACCGGATAGGATATTATAACTTTACCAATAAAGTTTACGAAGGTATGAGGCACGAAGTATTAAATGAAGATGAGCACGAAATTGTCTATCAAGATATCTTAAAGTTTTTCTCAATACCGTAAAAACAAAGAGCAGATAAGAGTTTGAATCAGATAAAAACCATTATCTTTGCATGGTTTTTATCTGAAAATAACAATAATACACTATGATAGCTAAGATTAAGCAACTCCTTGAAGAGATTGATACACTAAAAGCTTCGAATACCGAAGAGCTTGAAGCATTGCGCATTAAATATCTAAGCAAAAAAGGAGCCATCAATGATTTAATGGCAGACTTTCGTAACGTTGCAGCCGATCAGAAAAAAGAAGTCGGCATGCGATTGAACGACTTAAAAAACAAAGCGCAAGATAAAATTAACGCACTGAAAGAGCAATTTGCTGACCAAGACAACACAGCTTGCGATTTAGACTTAACTCGTTCGGCATACCCTGTGAAGTTGGGAACACGTCACCCGCTTACTATTGTCAAAAACGAAATTATTGATATATTCGCTCGTCTAGGATTTAGCATCGCTGAAGGACCAGAAATTGAAGATGACTGGCACGTATTTTCGGCTTTGAACTTTCCACCCGAGCACCCTGCACGCGACATGCAAGACACCTTCTTTATTGAAGCTAATCCAGATGTTGTGCTTCGCACTCACACCTCATCGGTACAAAGTCGTGTAATGGAAGTTACACAACCTCCTATCCGTATCATTTGTCCGGGACGCGTTTATAGAAACGAAGCAATCAGCTATCGTGCTCACTGTTTCTTTCACCAGGTTGAAGCGCTGTACATTGATAAAGATGTTTCGTTTACTGACTTGAAACAAGTTCTTTTACTATTTGCTAAAGAGATGTTTGGAGCAGAGACTAAGATTCGTCTTCGTCCATCATACTTCCCATTTACTGAGCCAAGCGCTGAAATGGATATTAGCTGTAATATCTGTGGCGGCAAAGGTTGCCCATTCTGTAAACACACTGGTTGGGTAGAAATCTTAGGATGTGGTATGGTTGACCCTAATGTACTTGAGTTAAACGGTATTGACAGTAAAGTATATAGTGGATATGCACTTGGTATGGGTATCGAACGTATTACCAATCTTAAATATCAAGTAAAAGATCTTCGTATGTTCTCTGAAAACGATATGCGTTTCTTAAAAGAATTTGAAGCTGCTTATTAAAAAGCATAAATCATATTTATAAACAAAGATTGAGGGTTGAATGGTAACTGCAATAGCGGTTTAAGTCAACTCTCACTTTTTTTATCTATTGCTCTATGAAGGATAGACTCGCTACCCCCTATTACTTCTGCATGTTGATAGCTAATTTCTTATTGTATTTTGGCTTTTGGCTATTAATCCCTGTACTCCCTTTCTATTTATCGGAGGTTTTTCAGGCTAGTCACCTAAGTATCGGAATCATCTTATCTAGCTATACCATAGCTGCGTTGTGTATTCGCCCTTTCTCGGGCTATCTTCTCGATACGTTTGCGCGCAAGCCCCTCTATTTAATTGCTTATTTCATATTCACCTTCATGTTTGCAGGATATATTTTTGCAGGCACGCTTACACTATTTATACTTTTACGCATCATTCACGGATTAGCATTTGGTACAGTAACTGTAAGTGGAAATACTGTTGTAATTGATATCATGCCCTCGTCAAGACGAGGCGAAGGATTGGGATATTATGGTTTGACAAACAACATGGCAATGTCGTTTGGACCAATGACAGGGCTCTTTATGCACGATGCCGGAGTAGGCTTTACAACCATTTTTGCAAGCGCACTTTATGCATGCATCATTGGACTAATCTTTGCAAGTGTAGTAAAAACGCCCTATAAACCTCCAGTAAAACGAGAACCACTTTCGCTCGATCGCTTTGTCTTAGTTAAAGGGTTACCAGCTGGGCTAAGCTTATTACTTTTATCAATTCCTTATGGCATGACAACAAACTATGTGGCCATTTATGCTCAAGAAATCGGGATAGATGCGCCAACAGGATTCTTCTTTACACTAATGGCTATTGGAATGGCTATTTCTAGAATTTTCTCTGGAAGAATTGTAGACAAAGGAATGATAACACAGGTCATCTCAGTTGGATTGATTATTGTAATGTTTGCATTTTTCTTGCTATCTGCATGCTCTTATGTAATGGCATGGAAGCCGGTAGTTTGTATGATTTTATTCTTCTTGGTTTCCTTTCTTCTCGGTGTAGGGTTTGGAGTGATGTTTCCGGCATACAACACACTTTTTGTCAACTTAGCCCCTAATAGTTTACGCGGAACGGCCACTTCTACCTATTTGACATCTTGGGATGTAGGCATTGGTATAGGTATGCTGAGTGGTGGTTTTATAGCACAAATCAGCAATTTTCATGTAGCATATCTATTTGGCGCTTGTCTCACAATAATTTCTCTAATCTATTTCAATAAGAAAGTATCTGTTCATTATCATAAAAACAAATTGCGATGAAAAAAAAAGAACGTTACGAGCAAATCATAGCTTGGTTTCAGGAAAACATGCCAGTAGCAGAAACTGAATTACACTATTCTAGTCCATTTGAATTATTGATAGCAGTTATCCTCTCAGCCCAATGCACTGACAAGCGAGTGAATCTAATAACTCCACCACTATTCAGAGACTTCCCTACCCCTGAAGCTCTAGCCGTTACAACGCCCGAAGTGGTATTTGAATATATCCGAAGCGTTTCATACCCCAACAATAAAGCTAAACATTTAGTTGGAATGGCAAAGATGTTGGTAAACAACTTCGGCAGTGAAATACCTGCAACACTCGAAGATTTAGTAAAACTACCGGGTGTAGGACGCAAAACAGCCAATGTGATACAGTCGGTTATTTTCAATAAAGCAGCCATGGCAGTTGATACACATGTGTTTCGTGTAAGTCATCGCTTAGGCTTAGTTAGCCCCAAAGCTACAACACCATTAAGTGTAGAAAAAGAGCTAGTAAAGCATATTCCCAATGAGTTACTCCCCATTGCACACCACTGGCTCATTCTACATGGCCGATACGTTTGCCAAGCACGCACTCCAAAATGTGATGCCTGCGGACTACAAACTAGGTGCAAACTATTCGTCGATAAACACAAGATGACCCAAAGAAAAAGTCAGAATGAACGTAATGAGCTTAAATAAATAAACAATTATTTAGCAATAAAAAGAAATTAATACTAACTTTGCGTGCATCGAAAAATTGAATTACACTTTTAAATAAATTGACTATTATGACTATTGACAAATTTAACTTTGCCGGTAAAAAGGCATTCGTCCGCGTAGACTTCAACGTGCCATTGGATGAAAACTTCAACATTACAGACGACACTCGTATGCGTGCTGCTCTTCCTACATTGAAAAAGATTTTGGCTGATGGCGGTAGCATAATCATTGGTTCGCACTTAGGTCGTCCAAAAGGCGTTACAGATAAGTTTTCTTTAAAACATATTTTAAGTCACCTTTCTGATTTATTAGGTGTAGAAGTTCAATTTGCTAACGACTGTATGGGTGAAGAAGCTGCTGTAAAAGCTGCTGCTTTGCAACCTGGTGAAGTTTTACTTCTTGAGAATCTTCGTTTCTATGCTGAAGAAGAAGGCAAACCAAGAGGCTTGGCTGATGATGCAACAGATGCAGAAAAAGCAGAAGCAAAAGCTAAAGTAAAAGAAAGCCAAAAAGAGTTCACTAAAAAATTGGCTTCTTATGCAGATTGTTATGTAAATGACGCATTTGGTACTGCTCACCGTGCACACGCTTCAACAGCCTTAATTGCTAAATATTTCGATAAAGACCATAAAATGTTTGGCTTTTTGATGGAAAAAGAAGTAGCTGCTGTAGATAAAGTATTGAAAGATATCAAACGTCCTTTCACTGCAATCATGGGTGGTTCTAAAGTTTCTTCTAAAATCGAAATCATCGAAAACTTACTTAGCAAAGTAGACAACTTGATCCTTACTGGTGGTATGACTTACACTTTCACTAAAGCTCAAGGTGGTAAAATTGGTAACTCTATCGTTGAAGATGATAAATTAGACTTAGCATTAGAAATCATCGCAAAAGCAAAAGAAAAAGGCGTAAACTTAGTCTTGGCGGTTGACGATAAGATTGCTGATAAATTTGCTAACGATGCTAACACTAAATATTGCCCAGTAAACAATGTGCCAGAAGGCTGGATGGGTATGGATATAGGTCCTGAATCAATGGCTATGTTTACAAAAGTAATCCTTGAATCAAAAACTATTCTTTGGAATGGTCCTACAGGAGTATTCGAATTTGATAACTTCTCAACTGGCTCACGTGTAGTTGGTGAAGCTATTGGTGAAGCTACTGGCAACGGAGCATTCTCACTAGTTGGTGGTGGTGATTCTGTAGCTTGTGTAAACAAATTCGGTTTGGCAAATAGTGTTTCTTATGTATCAACAGGTGGTGGTGCATTGCTTGAAGCAATCGAAGG
>DKPL01000029.1:5263-6063 GCA_002471185.1 Bacteroides sp. UBA7335 | reverse complement strand
GCATTGCTTGAAGCAATCGAAGGAAAAGTTCTTCCAGGTATTGCTGCTATTCAAGAGTAATCTGTAGTAAAACATATAATTATCTATTTAAAGGTAGCTTTTAATGAACTAAAAGCTACCTTTATTATTATATATAATATTGAATGTCATGATATATATATCTCACATATTTTGGCATTATTTTTGTATATAATAAGTTTAGAAATACAATATTCATTATATGAACGAGAAAACAGTAAACGATCAATATCAACATATTTGCCATTTGATAAAGCATAAAAGATTAAAAGAAGCTTTGGTTCAACTAGAATCTTATCTATGGCAATGCAACAAATACGAGTTACAGACCCGTTTAGAGCAGTTGCAAACCTCTTATCATTATATGTTACAGTATATGAAAGAGGGAGTAATTGATGCTGATCGTAATAAATTGCACAATAAGCTACTCACCAATACACTAGAAATAACCGATCAAGTACGACTAGCTATATTGGACGATGTTTCTACTAGTTATTATCATAAATGTAGAAGAAATTACTACTTAGCAACCAATATTCTATCGATAAGCCAAATACAAACCAAATTAGAGTCATTCCATGACGACTTGGCAATAGGTACCTTGATTTCTAAAGATAAAAAAGGAGAAGTAATTAAAGCATACGAAGAGACATTGCAACAGATGTTTCTACAAGTATTTAGCAATAGCCACTGGATACTTGAAGATGAAACAGAGGCAGGAGAATTATTAAGATCGACATTGGCTCCCGTGAATGCACTTGCCCTATTTACAAGTGCAGTAA
>DKPL01000029.1:4786-5074 GCA_002471185.1 Bacteroides sp. UBA7335 | reverse complement strand
CAAGTGCAGTAACACTCAGTTTAATGAAGTGTTTTGATATTCGAAAAGTCACATGGCTACTCAAAGCGTATCAATCAGAATTAATTCCCGTAGCGCAAAGGGCCTTAGTTGGAATTGCTATTATTTTTCATCTATATCCTGATTATACTTCACTATATCCCGAAATTAGCAATATCATAATAGCACTTAATGATAATTCTTCATTAACGACCGATTTGCTACGTGTGTACAAGCAACTATTATTATCACAGGAAACTGATAAGATAGACAAAAAAATGCGCGAGGAAA
>DKPL01000029.1:4114-4592 GCA_002471185.1 Bacteroides sp. UBA7335 | reverse complement strand
AGACAAAAAAATGCGCGAGGAAATTATTCCGGAAATGATGAAAAATGCCTCTTCTATTAAAAATATGCGTTTAGGGTTTGAAGAGAGCGATGATGAGAAAGACGGTATCAATCCTGATTGGCAAAACATGTTCGATGAAACCGGAATAGGTGATAAATTGCGTGAGATGAGTGAACTTCAACTTGAAGGAGCTGATGTACAAATGAGTACTTTCGCGGGATTAAAAGGATTCCCTTTTTTTAAGGAACTCCATCATTGGTTTTATCCATTCGATAAACAACAACAAGAAGTTGAACGACTAATGGCTAACGAAGCTCAAGAAAATAAGTTATTCAACTTAATACTTGATTCTGGGATTTTCTGTAATAGTGATAAGTATTCTTTATTTTTCATTATGCAACAGTTTCCACAATCACAACGAGATATGGTATTTAGTCAGCTCACCGAACAACAATTGGATGAGTTTATGAATGATGAG
>DKPL01000029.1:0-3940 GCA_002471185.1 Bacteroides sp. UBA7335 | reverse complement strand
TGGATGAGTTTATGAATGATGAGAAAACTAAAGCTTTTCAAGGAATTACTGAGCAACCGCATTTTATTAGTAATCAGTATATACACGATTTATACCGTTTTTTCAAGCTTAATAACTACAGACATGAGTTCCGTAATATTTTCAATGAAAAAATAGAACTTCAGAATGTACCAGTATTAAAATCAATATTATATAATCAAGAAACATTAGCTACGATTACTGATTTTCATTTAAAAAAAGAGCATTGGCTTGAAACTGCACAACTATGCCAAGATATTATTGAATTAGGAGAAAGCTTTAGTACTCAATCCGAACTCTACCAGAAACTGGGTTATGCATTGCAGAAAACAAAAGAGATTGACAAAGCAATAGTAGCTTATCTAAAAGCTGACACAATCAAGCCAGACCATTTGTGGACTATTCGTCATTTGGCTACTTGTTACCGAATGAATCACAACTACGCTGAAGCACTTTCTTATTATCGAAAAGTAGAACAAATCACTCCAGACAAAAGTAATGTAGTTTATTTTATAGGAAGCTGCTTAGCCGAACTTGGAAAATACGAAGAGGCTCTAAACTACTTCTTCAAACTTGATTTTATAGAGAGCGAATCAATAAAAGCATGGCGTGGCATTGCGTGGTGCTCTTTCATCATTGATAAGTGCGACCAGTCAATTAAGTATTATCACAAAATTATAGAAAATTCTCCACAAGCTATTGATTTTATGAATGCTGGTCATGTGGCTTGGAGTCAAAAAAACATAAAAGAAGCGGCTGCCTTTTATGCAAAAGCAGCCGATAGATTTGATAGTAAAGACACTTTCATTGATGCTTTTTATAAAGATAAAGAATATCTTTTAGCCAAAGGCATTGACGAAGATGACCTCTCACTAATGATTGATTTATTATAATCCTTTCAGTTCCCTATACAGTCTCTGTATAGGGAGTCCCATGACGTTAAAGTAACTACCCGAGATTGACTCAACACCAATAAATCCAATCCACTCTTGCACACCATAAGCACCGGCTTTATCCATGGGTGCATACTTCTCAACATAGTAGTCTATTTCATCTTCAGTAAGCATTGCAAATCGAACTTCAGTAGTGGCCGTAAAGTCTCTTTGCCATTGTTGGGTTGTAAGGCAAACTCCTGTTATAACTTGATGAGTCATTCCTGAAAGCTTTTTCAACATCTTTCTAGCATCCTCAGTATTTTCGGGCTTTCCTAGCACCTCACCGTCAATCCAAACAATTGTATCAGCAGTGATGATTAATTCATCCTTTTCAATTATCGTGCGATATGCATTTGCCTTTTCACGGGCAATATAAGCTGGAATTTCATCACTCACTAAAGAGTCAGGAAATGACTCATCAACATCAGGCATCGTTTTTACAACATATTCAATGCCCAACCCTGTAAGTAATTCCTTGCGGCGTGGTGAATTAGAAGCCAACACTACTTTATATTTTTTTAAATTATCTAGCATCATTTATTTTATTAAATCATGAAAATATTACCAACCAAAAGCTTCATCTGATAACCATTTGTCATGAACTTTTAATACTTGTTCAATTACATCACGACCACATCCGCAACCGCCATTAGCATGTGATATATATTTAGCAATCTTTTTCACCTCAGGTGCAGCATCGCGTGGACAACAGGGCAAACCACATTTACACATAACCTGCATATCTGGAATATCATCGCCCATATATAATATTTCTTCATCCTTTAATCCATATTTATCACGAAAATTGTAATAATCATGAATTTTTATAGATGATCCCATATAGATATCTTTTACTCCCAACCCTTCAAAGCGTAAGCGAACAGCCTCAGTACGCCCCCCTGTGATAATAGCAATTTTCAACCCATGTTTCACTGCAAGTTGAATTGCATATCCATCTTTAATGTTGACAGTACGCATCGGTTCTCCTGAAGGGTGAAGCGGAATCATATCAGCACTAAGTACGCCATCTACATCAAATGCTAGTGCTTTTATCTTATTTAAATCATAGTTTATAGTACTCATGGTAGTAATACTTATATATATTATTTTGAACGGTCGTGTATACTCTTACTAATTAATTCGTAAAGTTGCTGCATTTGTTTATCATCAGCAAGCATTTCAAGATGTTTACCAATAACACCTTCATCATAACGAATAGCCGGGCCAGTTTGTGCTTGTTTGGGAGTGAGTTGATGCACTTTGCGTGCTGTTTCATCAATAAGAGGTAGCATCGTTTCAAATGGCAACCCGTATTTCTCTAAAAGCTCATCGGCCAAAGCATACATATGATTAGTAAAGTTACAAGTAAACACTGCAGCAAGGTGTAAGCTCTTTCGTTGTTCCGAAGTAGCATCATAAACTTTATCCGAAATGGTATGAGCTATCTCTTTTAACAAGTTACAATGCTTGGGTGAAGAAGCTTCAATAAAAAATGGTATCTCCCTAAAATCTACTTCACGCTGTTTGCTAAAAGTCTGCATAGGATAAAACACACCATAATTTTGCACATGATTGCTCCAAATACTCATCGGTATACTACCTGCTGTATGCACGAAAAGAGCATTTGAATTCTTTGCCTCACAGATCTCATTAATCAATTCGACAAAGGCACTATCTTTTAACGATACAATATAAAGATCTGCATCTGGTTTTAAATCAACCAAACTAGTGGTATATTTAGCATTAATATATTGAGCTAAAGAATAAGCTGACTCTACCGTTCGACTATAAACCTGATCAATATGAAAGCCTTCACGAAAAAGTGCTTTAGCTAAATTTGTAGCTAGATTACCAGCACCCACAAAAACTATTGATAACGCTTGAATATTCTTTTTCATCGAGTAGAAACTAAATATAATATTCCCCCGACCACCAAAAGGGCAATAGGTAGTAAATAAGCAGACATACTCCCAAGTAATGCAATAATAAGATTAATATTCATGACCAACCAAAGTCCAACTAACACTAATCCAACCGATTTATCACGTTTCAGAAATAAAAAAATAATGGCAGTATACAAAAGGATATTATCTTTATTCATAACCCACGGCAATCCGATAGATGAAAAATGAATAAACTTATCAAACAGATATAGTATTCCTAAAACAATTAGTGTAACGGCCGTAGCCTTATATGTATCTTTGTTATTTTTTGCAACGGCCACTCTTACTGTCCTCCAAATTTATTAATGTGAACTTTTTCCCATTGCAAATGATTTTCATCAAACGGTTTACGCTCCATCCCCTTATGCCCGATAGCAATGATAGAAACAGTTTGTAGTTGTAAAGGTATATCAAGTACACCGTGTACAAACTCGTCAGAACCCATTCCGGATGCAGTAAATCGTTCACGTATTTGAATCCAGCAACTTCCCAGTCCCATATCTTCAGCTTGCAATTGAATCATTATCGAAGCAATAGAGGCATCTTCAATCCATACATCGCTCGCCAACGGATCAGCAGTAACTACGATAGCCAATGCAGCATCGGCAAGAAAAGCAGACCCATGCTCTTTGCAGTGCGAAAGTGTTTCCAATGTTTCTTTGTCATCAACTACTATAAACTGCCAACCATTACTACGTTTTGAAGTAGGCGACATTAGTGCAGCTTTCAATAACATAACTACTTCGTCTTGTGTCAATTCTTCGCTTGTAAATTTACGCATGCTGCGGCGATTCTTTATAAGTTCGCTAAACTTCTCCATTGTATTTCAATATTATCAAGTTATAGATAGTGCAAACTTAATTAAAAAAGCTCAGTTAGAGATTATTTAAAAGGCAAAAATGAGCAAAACAAAACAAAGTATCCACCAGGGAAGAAGCAGACTACCCTTTAACAGCGCTCACAACAACACAGTGGGTATAAAACAAGAAAGCCTCTCAAGCTTGATGCTTAAGAGGCTTTCCATTGAAAACGGCGACTACCTAC
>DKPL01000033.1 GCA_002471185.1 Bacteroides sp. UBA7335 | reverse complement strand
ACGATAAATAGTATTAGGTTTAGAAGCTTTTCTTTTTTTCGATTTTAAATAAATAATATCTCCATCAACCAATGTATAGTCGCTATGCAAATCATTATAATCCACTAAACGCCTCCAACTGATATCAAACTCTTTTCCTAGATTTTTAAATGTATCTCCATCACGTGCCACAATATATGCTAGACCATTAGCAATATACACCTGATGTGGAGAAAGCAACCATGGATTTTTCTTTAATTGCCGTTGACTATAAACTCCTTGTTTATCGTATTTATACAATTCATAGTCTTCAATAATCGTTATTAATCGGTTGGCATAAGAGGGATCTGTAGCATAACCCGCTTTTTTCAAACCACGCGCCCAAGCTTTATAATCTAAAATGTCATAACTAAATAAAAAAGCATATCGAGCGCCCGAGGTCAAAAAGATAGAGTGATCTTTATAGGATTCTTGAGCATGCTTGTAAGCACGAAAGCACTCATTGGGTGCATCATCATTATGCCTTACCGAAGGTCCTCGCCAAGATCCACCACATTTGATACCAAAGTGGTTATTACTTTTTTTTGCCAACTGACTTGTCCCTGCCCCACTTTCCAGTAAGCCTTGTGCCAATGTTATACTTGCAGGAATCTTATATTGTTTCATATGACCGATAGCTAAATCTTTGTATTGATGGATATAGTCAGTATATCGTGTATTTTTACGTTGAGCAAACACATTCGTAGTAAAAACCAGCAAAAACAAGATCGAGAATAACTTAAAAAACAGTTTGTTCATAACTTTGTTATAATATATTATTAGTGGGGCAAAAATCATAAAAATAATTGGGATTATCAATCTCTTTTCTAACTTTGTGATATTTATTTTTGATTAAACAAAAAACATATTTATATATGAAAGCTTTGAATATAACAACTGTTATCAACGAATATCAATTTAACGAACTTTCAAAAACTGATCAAGAACTCATTCAAAAAGCAAAAGATGCGACTGCCAATAGTTACGCTCCCTATTCGAAGTTTTCAGTAGGTGCAGCAGCTTTATTAGAGAATGGAGTAATTATCACCGGAACTAATCAAGAGAATGCAGCTTATCCATCAGGAATCTGTGCCGAACGTACTACGCTTTTTTATGCCAACTCTCAATATCCAGATCAAGCAGTAAAGGTGATAGCAATAGCTGCCCGCACAGAGAGCAATTTTATAGATATGCCTATTCCTCCTTGTGGAGCTTGCCGCCAAGTTATGCTAGAAACCGAAAAAAGATATAAACAACCAATGAGAGTTTTATTGTATGGCGAAAAAGCAATATACGAAATTAAAAGTGTGAGCCATTTATTACCACTTTCATTCGATGCATCGGCAATGGAGTAAGCCTTGAAACAATTATACTTTTTAAATGTTATAAATCATTGGTTTGTAACATTTAAAAAGATATTATTATGAAACAGTATGATGCTATTATTATCGGTTATGGAAAAGCCGGTAAAACGCTTGCCATAGAACTTGCCAAACAAAAATGGAGTGTTGCATTAATTAAACAATCTGAAAATAAATATGGAGACTCTTGTACAAGTGCTTCATGTATGCCAATAAGTAGATTAATAGAAGAAGCTCAGGTAGCAGATCTTATTACTCAAAACAATTTTGAAGCGCAAGCTAACTTCTACAAACAGGCTATAATGCGCAAAAAAGAACTTACTCAACTTATTTACTTAAAAAACAAAACAGATTTAACCAACTTTCCTCAAATAACCTTATATAGAGGTACCGCTTCATTTACATCAAACAATAGCATACAAATCACTTCTGATGAAAATATTGAAGAGTTAAATGGTAAAGAAATATTTATAAATACCGGATTAACCGAAGTCATTCCAGCCATTGACGGACTTGCTCAGTGCAACTGCATTTATACACCCGAGGCCCTTCTTCAACAAGAAGTACTTCCCAAACATCTTATTATTATTAGCAATGGAAACGAAGGTTTCGAATATGCATCTTTGTATGCTGATTTTGGTAGTAAAGTCACATTGATAGAGTCTGATGCGTTATTTATGAGCTACGCCGATAGAGATATTGCCGGATGCGTGCAAAATGTATTTGAAAAGAAAGGAATAGAAATTCATTTAAACACTTTAATTGAGTCAGTCAATAACAAAGAGGGAAACGTAGAGCTTAATTTTATTAGTAAATCAGACAATAATAGCCACACAATTGTGGGAGATGCATTACTTATTGCTATCAATCGCAAACCTATGATAAAAGCATTGAACCTATCATTAGCAGGAGTAGCTACTGACGAAAGTGGTGCTATCATTACAAACAATCACTTACATACTACTCTACCAAATATTTGGGCGATGGGAAGTGTTAGAAGAAATGCTCCATTTATTTATAATGCCATTGATGATTGTAAAATCATCCTAAATAAACTTTTTGGTGATGAAACCCGTTCCACAGAAGATCGTTATCCAGTGCCTTACTCAATCAACATAGATCCACCTTTTGCTCATGTTGGTATCACAGAAACAGAGGCTATTGAAAAAAACTATCCATTTAAAGTATCGCGAATTATTGTTTCTGACACTACAGGAGACTATGTATTAAGAAAAACAGAAGGAATGATGAAGGCGATTATTAATACAGATACACAACGAATTATAGGTTGCACATTATTTTGCAATCAGGCTAATGAAATTATCAATTGTGTAAATATGGCTATGAAGTGCGAACAACCTTACACTTATTTGAGAGATTTCATATTCAGTCATCCTAGCTATAGCGAAAAGCTTAA
>DKPL01000015.1:1420-3814 GCA_002471185.1 Bacteroides sp. UBA7335 | reverse complement strand
AAAGATTTCCATTATCAATCCACCAAGTCAATTCTAATGTAACGGCCGGACCACCTCCATTTTCTGCAAAATAATATTGACGATCAATAGCATAGTCATTTCCCTTGAATGTAATTCCACTCTCTACAGGATAAGGACCTACGTTAAAACCTAAATCGCCAATCCAAGTATAACCTATTAAATTATTATAGATCTCATTATCATCATCTTGACATGACGAAAATCCAACCACAACCATCATCATTAGGAGTAATGCATAAACCTTTTTAAACTTCAAAAAACACGTCTTATTCATAAAAAACATAATTTAATTAATATTTAGTGCAAATATAACCCATTTAAAGAAGTAAAGGTTTAATGCGCCAACACATTTTTGTAACTTTGTCACAAATCAATAAATTCAATCCTATTCAATGAAAATTCTTTGGCTCGATTTAAATTGTTCTTATGCACATTCCTCATTAGCATTGCCGGCACTTCATGCACAAATTATGAATGACACTTCAATTGAATGGGATGTACTATCAGCAACCATCAATGAAAATGTAGGAATGATTGTTAGCGATATTTATAATCGATGTCCTGATATGATTGCTGCAACCAATTGGTTATTTACCCATGAGAGCCTATTGCATATCCTTTCGCGAGTTAAAGCTTTATTGCCACAGTGTAAAATAGTACTTGGAGGACCTGAGTTTCTCGGTCCCAATGAAGAGTTTTTACGCCATCACAACTACATTGATGTAGTGTTTCGAGGCGAAGGAGAAGAGTCATTTCCCAAATGGTTAGGCTGTTATAATAAAGTAGAAAACTGGAATACGATTAAAGGTCTCTGTTATCTTGATGACAAAAATGTATATCATGACAATGGGTTAGCTAAAGTATTGAATTTTGCCGATTTGATTTCTCCCGAAAAAAGTCCATTCTTTAATTGGAGCAAACCTTTTGTTCAATTAGAAACCACTCGTGGATGCTTCAATACATGTGCTTTTTGTGTAAGCGGTGGTGAGAAGCCAGTTCGCACTCTGTCTATCGAGAAAATACGAGAACGATTAACCGAAATTCATCAACATGGAATAAAGAATGTAAGAGTACTTGATCGTACGTTCAACTATAATGCACGAAGAGCTAAAGAACTATTAAATCTATTTCTTGATTTTTCGCCAGATATTTGCTTTCATTTAGAAATGCATCCTGCACTTCTATCAGAGGAATTAAAGCAAGAATTATCAATTCTACCCAAAGGGTTATTACACTTAGAAGCAGGAATTCAAAGCTTACGTGAACCTGTATTGATTGAAAGTAAGCGAAAGGGCAAACTAGAAGCAGCATTAAAGGGGCTTCAATACCTATGTTCGCTTGACAATATGGAAACACATGCTGATCTTATTGCAGGATTACCTCTATATAGACTTTCAGAAATTTTTGAGGATGTTAGGACATTAGCAGCTTATGGAGCTGGTGAAATTCAACTAGAATCATTAAAGCTACTTCCTGGAACAGATATGCGCAATAGAGCAAATGAGTTGGGAATCAGCTTTTCTCCACTTCCACCTTATGAAGTTTTAGCAACACGAGAAATCACACCAGATGAACTACAAACAGCTCGTAGGTTATCTAGACTATTGGATGGGTTCTACAATGCAAAACCTTGGCAAGAAATAACTTGTCGATTAATTGTTGAGAAAGAGGATTTTCTTGTAAACTTCCTAACTTATCTTACTGATAAAGATATGATTGACCAGCCCATGAGTATGGAAAAGAGAGGCTTGACTCTTTATGAGTTTTGTAAAATGCATTATTCTGACTATCTATTAGAGGTTACTATTGCATGGATTGAAGGAGGAATGTCACTCAAAAAATCACCAGCAGAAACTGTAAAAACAAAACGACAAACACCTCCCAACGCTTGGATAGTACTCAAAGGAAAATACAAGGAGTCACTACGTCTTTGCTTTTTACCAACAAACAAAGAAGAAACTACTGGATATTGGTTCGGATTTGAGTCTGAAACTCAGAATAACAAACCTGTATTTAAAGCTGTCGTATCAGCTTAACATTATTTCGAGGACCAAAAGTCTAAGTATTGTTGAGCCACTTTTATGTGATTATGATGACGATGTACATACTCAATACTCTGTCTAGAAAGTTCAGGAATAACCTCTTTATGAAGTAATAGATACTCTAGTTTATTAAAAACATCTTCTTCAGAAGGATAAACATTAATTATTGGTTTTAATTCGGTTTCACCTAAAATTTCATAATTTTCAGGTTCCCCTCCACTTACAACAACTATTCCTTTTGCCATGGCCAAAAGAGCGTTCATTGCAGGTGTATAAGAGTATAGTTGATCTAACAATACATCTGCAACATTCATTTGCTTTTGATACTCAT
>DKPL01000015.1:0-1264 GCA_002471185.1 Bacteroides sp. UBA7335 | reverse complement strand
GCTTTTGATACTCATCAAATGGTAAGTCAGAGACACTAATTAAGTTGCATTGATCGGGATATTTTTCTTTTAGCTTCAACAACGCTGAATACATAATATCGATGCCTTTCAGCTGAGCACGATCGGTCTGAACTCCTACAAAAAAAGTTATTGACTCATTGACTTTACGAACGCTGCAGTTGATTGCCTTATCAATATTAAAAGGTAAAGGAATAAAAGTAGTTTTATCAGGGAAATGAGGCTGATAAGCAACATAGTACTCCCAAAGACAAGCTATTATACCATCACAGCTATTAGCTATTTCTTGATTTGCTCTCAATGTTCCACCATGCATACACTCATAAATATCCTCTTCGTTATAAGGAAAGTTTAAAAAACGATCTCCTACTTTAAAGTCTGAATAGCTATAAATATTGGTTTCTAAGCAAGCTTTTATATAGTAATGATCGGTACCAAAAGCACCCATAAATACTTTTTTATTATAACGTTTTAAATAACGAAAAAAAGGCAAAGTACGCTCTGAGCGGATATGCAAAAATGGACAATGAATAATTTGCACAACATCAAAGTTTCGGAACCGGTGCAGATTACGTATTACTCTAAACATACATAAGAGCCCTTCCCATTGAGATTTTCCTTTTCTTGTGAGTGAAATATCATAGGGGTAATTCTTCCATCCTCCACCATCAGAAGCAACACAAACTTCATGTCCCATTGAGCGCAAACCTTGAGCTAACGTAGAATGGACCCCACTACAATCACCAATAAGAAGTATTCTCATATTAAAAATCATATTGATTTAAAAATGCAAAAATAATAATTTGACGCATTAAATGAGCTATTACATATAAAAACAAAAAGGTTTATTGAACGTTAATGTAATAAATTTGATGAATTTCAATTACTAAAAACATAACATTATGAAAAGAAAATTACTTCTTTTTTTACTATTTATTATGCCTATGCTGATGATGGCAAAAGAACGCACACAAAGCGAAGCTTTAACCATTGCAAAAGAATATTTTAGCAATTATCAGCAAGGAGTAACACGTACTTACATTACACCTGAACTTGTAGCCACATCCACTGATTTCAATCTTGATGGTACAACGCGGGCTTATACCACAATGCCCTCTTTTTATATTTTTAATAATGGTACGACAGGCTTTGTCATTGTATCGGGCGATGATAGAATGAAACCGATATTAGGTTACTCTGATAAAGGTGCATTCATTGTTAAGGATGTTCCTTCAAACATCAAAAG
>DKPL01000078.1 GCA_002471185.1 Bacteroides sp. UBA7335 | reverse complement strand
TTGTTGCAGAAAATTGCATGAAAAGTATGGTTATTCATCCCGAAGAAAATCGTTATGATTTTACTTTATCTGATCGGTTTGTAGATTTAGGTGAAAAGAATAATATGTTTATCATTGGGCATGCTCTTATTTGGCATAGTCAGTTGGCTAAATGGTTTTGCGTTGATGAGCAGGGGAACAACGTATCAGCAAATACGTTGAAAGAACGTATGAAGAATCATATTTATACCGTTGTAGGTCGTTATAAAGGACGTGTAAAAGGCTGGGATGTAGTAAACGAAGCTATTTTGGAAGATGGTTCTTATCGTAAAAGCAAGTTTTATGAAATTTTAGGCGAAGAGTTTATTCCACTTGCTTTTCAATATGCACACGAAGCTGACCCTGAGGCTGAGCTCTATTACAATGATTATAATGAATGGTTTGAAGGGCGTAGAAATACGGTTATTCGTTTAATACGAGAACTAAAGAAGCGTAATATAAGAATAGATGCGATAGGCTTGCAAGGACATATTGATATGCAAACTCCATCGTTAATGGAATATGAGGAAACTATTCTTGGCTATGCTAAAGAAGGGGTAAAGGTTATGGTGACTGAACTTGATTTATCTGCATTGCCAACTCCTTATCATAATGTAGGTGCTGATGTTGCTACAAACTTTGAATATCAAAAGAAGTTAAACCCTTATGTAGACGAACTTCCTGATGACATTTCTATAAAGTGGAATAATCGTATGATGGATTTTTTTAATCTTCTCATCAAACATTCGGAGCACGTGTCACGTGTCACATTATGGGGGATATCTGATGCTACATCATGGAAGAATAACTTTCCGGTACATGGACGAACCGATTATCCCTTATTGTTTGATCGTAACCATCAATTAAAGCCAGTAGTCGATATGATTATTAAACAAGAGGTTGATTAGCTTTTAATACTAGTGAAATAGAAAAAAGAGAATCAAGTATTTTGGATGTTTTTTTATTATAGTTATACTTGAATAATATATTATTTTTGAAATCATATCAATATGAAAACACTGAACTTTTTTCTTTTCTTGATACTTACAATATCAACCACTTGGGGACAAACATCTTGGACTGCCGATAATGGTAATGGCACTTTTACCAATCCATTATTTTATGATGAATTTTCTGATCCTGATATTATTAGAGTAGGTGATGATTTTTATTTGGCAGGTACAACTATGCATATGATGCCGGGATTGGTTGTACTTCATTCTAAAGACTTAGTCAATTGGAGTTTTCTTAGTTATTGTTTTGATAAATTGAATATGGGCGATGAATTTCGTTTAGATAATAATAAAGAAGCTTATGGACAGGGTATTTGGGCTCCTTGTATTCGATATCATAATGGTAAATTTTATATATTTTCAAATATCAATGGACATGGAATGCAGGTATTTATAGCCGAAAATCCTGCTGGGCCATGGATGCATAAAAGCTTGGGTGGAGATATTTATGATTTATCTGTATTATTTGATGATAATGGCAAAATTTATGCCGTGTACAAATATGATGAAGTGAAAATGATAGAGATCAAAGCTGATCTTAGTGGCTACGTCGAAAACTCCGAACAGGTAATAATTCCGGCAGGAAATGCAATGGGAGAAGGACATCATATTTATAAGGTAAATGGTAAATACTATATTATTAGTGCAAACTTTGCACCAATAGGACGTATGCAGTGTGCTAGGGCTGACAAGATAGAAGGACCTTACGAGACTGTAACTATTAGTGCCAAAGAGACAATGGGGACTGAAGCAGTACATTCTGTTTATAATGTTGGACTAGGGCGTCCTGTTCCTGAAGATGGATTTACATTTAATGTAGGTAAACCGGATGATAACTATATGAGTGCAGTGCCTTTGCACCAGGGAGGTATTGTAGATTTGCCAAATGGAGATTGGTGGGGATTTTCAATGATGGATTTTCGTAGTGTGGGACGTACAACTTGTTTATCTCCTGTGACATGGAAAGATGGATGGCCCTACTTTGGTTTGTCTGGCAATTTAGGACGCTCCCCTCGTACGTGGATAAAACCGAATGTAGAAGCTAAGGTAACACCTCATGCTCCTTATCAGCGGAGTGATGATTTTGATAACAATGCCTTATTACCAATATGGCAATGGAATCATGAACCTGTTGAGGAAAAATGGAGTTTGGATAAGAAAAAAGGAGTACTTCGTCTTCATACAATGCCGGCTAAAGATCTATTATGGGCAAAAAACTCCTTAACTCAACGCTCCATTGGACCAGTTTCGACAATTACGGTAGAACTTGATGCATCGAAATTAAAAAATGGAGATATTGCTGGATTGGGAATACTCAATATGCCATACGCTTTTATTGGTTTAATAAAAGAGAACAATAATCTTATGCTGAGGCATTACAATCAGCTTAAGGGAGTACAAACTGATGTAAAACTAGAATCTAAACATGCACGAAATGATGTAATAATAGGACAAAAACTTTCTGCTAAAAATAAAATTAAACTTCGTATCACTGCCGATTATGATAATGATATTGCTCAAATGAGTTATAGTAAAGATGGAAATAGCTTTATCAATTTGGGTGATTCGGTTTTGCTTCCTTATCAACTAAAAACTTTTCAAGGAACACGCATTGCTCTTTTTGCTTACAATACTATTGGACAAGAGGGAGGATATGCTGAGTTTGATAACTTTATAGTAGATGAACCAATGGCAGATCGTAAAGCTAACTTGCCTGTTAATAAGGTTGTTACTTTGAAGAATAAAGGAACAAATACGTTTGCTTGGGCCAATCCACATGGTATGCTTCATTCAAAAGGTGAAGATGTAAAGCTTATTAATGAACATGGCTGTTTGTTTAAGGTTCATAACCGTGGAGAAGGAAAAGTTGTTTTAGAAGCACTAAATGGTATGGGGTTTATTACAGTTGTTGGAGAAGGTCTGTCGGCTGACGTCAGATTGTCTAAAAATGAAACAGAAGATTGCTTATTGATGTGGCAAGACATGCTACGCGGACAATGCATGTTGCTTTCTCTGAAAACTAATCAGTACATCGGACTCGAACCAGGAACGGGAGAACCTTATGGAGCAAATTGGCCGGGTGCAAGACCTGATAGAAAAGATGGTACAGTCTTTGAATGGAACGAAGTTTCACCGAACAATAATAATTAGAAATGAAAAGAATTCTAGTAATTACAATAATGATGTGTTGTGCACTTGTTGCTGTTGCACAAGAACCGCTCTGGGCAAATGTTAATTATATTACTCAAGATACTAATTCTTCAGTGATAGCTGGGCATAAACTAGATATTTATTTACCCAATACGGGATTGTCTAGTTATAAAGTAATTGTAATTATTTATGGTAGCGCGTGGTTTGCCAATGATGCGAAGCAGGCAGCTTTTGAGGCTATCGGTAAGCCATTGTTAAATGCTGGTTTTGCAGTTGTGGCCATCAACCATCGTGCAAGTACTGAGGCTAAATTTCCGGCACAAATTAACGATGTGAAGGCGGCTATACGTTTTTTGCGAGCAAATGCCGAACAATATCATTTAGACACTTCTTTTATAGGTATCACGGGCTATTCGTCAGGAGGACACTTGTCTGCACTTGCAGGTGCTACTAATGGAATTGAACATTATACAGTAGGTGAAAAGACTATAAACATTGAAGGTGATATTGGTGATTATACAGCCTTTAGTAGTAATGTTGATGCAGTAGTCGATTGGTTTGGGCCTATTGATATGACTCGAATGCAAGATTGTGCTAATGTAAAAGGTGTTGATTCGCCAGAGGCTGTTTTAATAGGCGGTGTTCCTGCCGACAATTTTGATATGTTGGCTCTTCTTAATCCTATTACTTATCTTGATAATAATGATCCTCAATTTTTAGTAATACATGGCAATGCTGACAATGTAGTTCCTGATTGTCAAAGCATATATTTTTCTGATAGTTTAAGAAGCAAAGGTTTATTAGCTGATTTCTTAGTAGTAACCAATGGAGAGCATGGTCCTATTACTTTCAATGAATCTACATTTAAAAGTATGGTCGATTTTTTTCAGAAGCAGGCTAATCGGAATAGATAAGAAGAAATTCACTGATAATAAATAAAAATATCTAGTAACATTAACATGAAAACACCTTTACAAATTTACTGTTTTGCCTTATTTGTCATGATAACGATGGGGCTGAGAGCGCAAAATCCAATTGTGCAGACTTGTTATACTGCCGATCCGGCCATATTAGAACATGACGGAACACTCTATATGTATACAAGTCACGATGAGAAAGGGGCAGATTTCTTCTGGATGTATGATTGGCATGTATATTCTACCCGTGACATGGTAAATTGGACAGACCATGGTGCTCCTTTAGGCCTTAATACTTTTGCTTGGGCCGACGACCGCGCTTGGGCAGGACAATGCATTGAGCGCAACGGTAAGTTTTATTGGTATATTTGCGCACACTCTAAATTAACTGATACCATGGCAATAGGGGTTGCAATAGCCGATTCGCCTACCGGACCATTTAAAGATGCCATTGGTAAGCCGCTTTGCGATGGAGACTGGGCATATATTGATCCTACTGTATTGATTGATGATGATGGGCAAGCCTATCTTTACTGGGGAAACCCAAATGTGTTTTATGCAATGCTCAATGATGATATGATTTCTTTAAAAGGAGAGGTGGGCGAAATAAAACAGACGGTAGAGGGCTTTGGTGCTCCGGGACCAAAAGATCGTAAAAAGGATGTAAAATATAAGGATAACTATACTGAAGGACCTTGGTTAGACAAACGCAATAATAAGTATTACTTGCTTTATGCTGCAGGAGGTGTGCCCGAGCACCTAGCATACTCGATGAGTGATAGTCCACTTGGACCTTGGAAATATATGGGAGAAATTATGCCTCTCCAAGATACTGGCTCGTTTACTAATCATTGTGCTGTGCTCGATTATAAAGGGAATTCTTACTTCTTTTATCATACCGGAAAACTACCTGGTGGAGGGGGCTTTGGGCGTAGCGTAGCTGTAGAACAGTTTGAATATAACCCTGATGGAACTTTCCCTACAATCAATGCTACTCGTCAAGGTGTAGAACCTGTTGGGATACTTAGTCCTTATCAGTGGATAGAAGCCGAAACTATTGCTTTTAGCGAAGGAGTTGCCACAGAGCCTAATGCACGAACAGGAGTGTATGTGTCTGATATTCATAATGGAGACTATATTAAAGTTCGTGAGGTAGATTTTGGTACAGACTCTCCAACTATTTTTAGTGCTACAGTAGCTAGTGCATTGCAAGGTGGTCATATCGAAGTTCACCTTGATAGTATTAATGGTCTTTTATTGGCAAATTTGGCTGTACCAACTACCGGTGGTTGGGAAAATTGGCAAACGCTGAACACTAATGTTTCAACACCCGTAACAGGTATACACGATATTTACTTTGTCTTTACAGGGTATAAAGGATGTAAGCTTTTTAATTTCGATAAATGGAAATTTTTTAATGTATCCAATGCTATCGAAACTGAAGCCGAGATAAAAAAACGCACTCAAGCAGCTTCAACCAATATTCCCGGATATGATTATCCCAGGTTAGACAGTGAGCGTCATGCTTACTTTCGCTTTCATGCTCCCAATGCGACAAAGCTTCAAGTAGATTGTGCCGGAAAGAAGTATGATATGCAGAAAGATGCCGAGGGCTTTTGGGTAGCAAAGACTGACCCGTTAGTGGTTGGTTTTCATTACTACTTTTTGATAGCCGATGGTATTGCAGTAGTCGATCCTTCGAGTTATACCTTCTTTGGATGCTGTCGTATGGCAGGTGGCATAGAAGTACCCGAAGGAGCGGAGGGCGACTACTATCGTCCGCAACAAGTACCTCACGGACAGGTGCGTTCGTGTACCTATTATGCCGAGTCGCAACAGGCATTTCGTCGTTGTATGGTCTATACGCCCGCTGAATATGAAACAAACGCAAAGAAACGCTACCCGGTGCTTTACTTGCAACATGGTATGGGCGAAGACGAAACCGGATGGAGTACACAGGGCTTTATGCAACACATTATGGACAATTTGATAGCTTCGGACAGCTGTGTGCCTATGATTGTAGTGATGGAAAGTGGTGATGTAGAGGCTCCTTTTCGTCCACGCCTTGGCAAAAATATAAACGAAGAACGTGCGCTTTACGGAGCTTCATTCTACGACGTTATTCTTAAAGACCTGATTCCAATGATTGATGGTACTTTCCGTACAAAGACCGATCGCAAGCATCGTGCCATGGCCGGATTGTCGTGGGGCGGATGTCAAACCTTCAACACCACATTGCCAAATCTCGATAAGTTCTCATATATCGGAGGTTTCAGTGGTGCAATATTTGGCTTAGATGTAAAAACGTGTCACAACGGCGTTTTTTCTGATGCCGATGCATTCAATAAAAAAGTCAACTACTTATTCTTAGGTTGTGGTACTGATGAGAATATGGGAACACAATCCTTAGTAGCATCACTGCGCGATTTAGGAGTAAATGTAGATTTTTATGAATCAGAGGGCACCGGTCATGAATGGCTCACTTGGCGACGTTGTCTTCGTGAGTTTTTGCCTCATTTGTTTAAAAATTAGTTAGGTTCAAAATAAATAGTTAGGATAGTGCTTTTTATAAATGGCACTATCCTTTTTTATGTATAACAGTCAGCTCTTATCTTATTAAAGAATAGTCCTAAACATGGGACAGTTGAATAAAAGAGACATTTCTAAACTAATGAAAAAAGAAAGTTCAGAGGTGATGCATCTAGGTCCGCACTAGTGTGCATATATAGATGCACGATGGTGCGGACCTAGATGTACGGTGGTGCGGATTAATATACACTCTTTATAAATACATCAGTGCTTAGTTATTAATGAGTTCATTATTACTATGCTCTTCATCATTTACTATAGATGCTGCATATTCGCGCGGTGTAACTCCATACAAGTCTTTAAACAAGCGTGAAAACAAAGTAGGACTAGAGATTCCAACAATATCAGCTACTTCAGACATATTGTAATCCGTTTTTGTCAATAGATGCGCTGCATGTTTTAATCTGATATTACGAATAAAGTCTCTTGTGCTCTGATTGGTAATCTCTTTTAGTTTACGATGCAGATGCACTCGACTGATGCCTACTTCTTTGGCCACAAATTCTACATTTAAATCCGGGCTACTCAAATTAAGGGTTATCACATTCATTATACGATCAAGGAGCTTATCATTTATTGATTGTATTTCGTAAATAGGCTTTTTAACTTCTTGCTCTTGACTGCCTGTAAAGCAATTGCGAAGTACCTCTCTGTTCTTGATGATATTATCAATTGTTTTCTTTACAATATCTATGTTGAATGGCTTCGTAATATAAGCATCAACTCCTATGTCTAGACCTTCCATATTATCTTCTTCACTGTTTTTAGCTGTTAAAAGAATAACAGGAATATGATTGATGTTAACATTCTTCTTGATTTTTCTACAAAGAGTCAATCCATCCATCTCAGGCATCATCACATCGCTAATCACCAACGTTGGCGATTTTTTGAGTATCTGACCTAAGGCTTCTTTTCCATTACTACATTGTGCAATATGATAAAGTCCTGATAACTCTGCTGCTAAATATTTTCGTATCTCTTCATCATCCTCTACATTTAAAGCTTCTACACACCTGAAAAGACCTTCTCAGTTATTCTGCTGATTAGAGCTATGTTATGTGCAGTCATCATGCAGCAGTAACACTGATAAAGGTGTAAGTTGTCCTGCCCTAAAAGGTGCTATAAAGCTAACAGGGGAAAATATCACTCAAGTACAGTCTGTACATCCCCACACAGTCCCGAGAAGAGGTCTAATCAGGCACAATAAGTGAAAACACCTGTGCAGGTGTACCAGGGAATTTAAGATTTAAGAGACTGTAGATTTAATGATGAGAGATTTTGGAACCCACTCTTACTGAACATCATCTGGCCACTGATAGATGTGACCTCAATTACTCTCTAATGAACAAATGTTAGAAGCGCATGAGTGCCTATGTAAGAATGATAGAGACGTCTTTAATCAGATACAATACTCCGTCATTGTATTTTGTGAGCCAAAAGCCAAGGTACAATAGGTCTTCTGTGTCTTTACGTTAAGGTATGGGCTCAGCAACTTCCCACAGGTCAGGAATGCAGGGATTTGGATACAGTCCAGGGAGGCAGGGGACAGGTGAGCAATGCACCCATCACCACCACACACAAACACA
The DNA here is from genome assembly GCA_002471185.1 of Bacteroides sp. UBA7335. GTDB lineage: Bacteria > Bacteroidota > Bacteroidia > Bacteroidales > Bacteroidaceae > Bacteroides. Next base: position 883 of record DKPL01000078.1, on the reverse strand, counting down.
CACAGACACACACACTGCATCTGCACACTTCACTCTACACACAAATCAAATCAAGCTTTGCCTGTACCTGTACCTCCCAGCAGGCAGTGACTCACTATTGGATAAGATCCAGAAGGCTGCAGAGGTAGTAGCCAGTGCTGTCCTTCCACCAACTGAGCACCAGGGCATCCGTCTCCATGACAACCACTACAGGGCCGTAGTGGCGCCTTCTGCACCCATAGAGGTGGCCGTGCCAGCGTGTGCCTATAACCTCCCTGCTCGCAGACCAAAAGGTCAGACATTGTTAGTGTGATAGAAATATAAGTCTCAGATTTCAAATATTTGCCATTTGTCACAAATGCAGTATAAGCCCACACTGCAGCATTGAGACTTCCCATTTAATCCTGTGAATGTTCACCGTGACACCTCAGCCTATCATGTGTCTTCACCACAGCAGTGACCCAGCGTTGCCCGGGGCAGATAGGAGGCGGCTGGGAAGAGACCGACAGCGGCAACAGCTCCTCTCACAACTCTTCTCAGGACATCGCAGTCAACAGCAGGGCCTCTGGGGGCAGCAAATCAGCCGGGACGGGGAGCCAATCGGGGGCCAGTAGAGAGAGCAGTGGGGACCTATCAGAGCGGTTAGTGGCAATGTCAGCCCGTTGAAGCTGTGGCAGGATGCACATATTCTCAGTTTTTCCACATTTAATGTCATTTCTCAGTTGTACCCTCTTATCTCCAGGGTTGAAGCTTTGCAGTTGGGGGACTGCGGCCAGGAGATGGCGCTCATCAGCAGATTGGCTGAAGGCTCCAGAGTTTTCCTGTCCAGAGAGGAGAGTCAGCACTTCATCAAAGAGTCAGTGCATTTAAAACCAGATCAAGTCTCTGTTTATGTACTGTAGTA
>DKPL01000061.1:13508-14577 GCA_002471185.1 Bacteroides sp. UBA7335 | reverse complement strand
TGTTACTTAATATAGCCAATCCATGCTAAACAACATATAAAACCAAACAAAAATGAGAAAATCGAGAACCTTATGCTAACACTTTAAAATATCAAAATGAAGACAAAAATGGCACAATTCAAGTTTTTTACAAGCAAAAAGTCAAAAATAAAAGTCTTTTTGATTAAACATGTATATTATAAATCAATTTTAAAGTTACTTTATTAAATATATATATTAATCAAATACTTACTAAATAGTAAAAAACCGTATAAGAATAAGCTAAAACTGATATATTAGCTCAAAATCGCATTTAGAAATAAATAAAAACAGAAATATAATAATCAAACGGAGACTTAAATACTTATAAAAATAACATACTAAGTTAATATTAGCAACAATGCTTTAACACAAATAAAGAAAATAATGAAACCAACCCAAAAGATAAAAAAGAAAGAAGAAAAGCAAACTTTACTGTAAGATATAATTATACCTTACATATAAGCATAATAATCTACTTCGAAAAACAAAGCTTGTTGAACGAAGAAGTTATAAAAAACAAGAATTTGAGTTAGTAAGCTATTGCAGAATAGTAGGAAGTTCAAGAAGACCTTCGCGCATAATGTTTACCAAAATAGGCTTTAATCCGCTAAAGAAACATTCCACAGCAATCACCATAAGGATTAGCCCCATTAAACGCATCATCACATTATTACCCGTTTCACCAATCAATTTAACCAAACGAGTTGATGCACGAAGAATTAGAAAAGTTATAAAATAAATCAGAGCAATCATACTTATTAAGATTGCTTTTTTTGAAATCGAGTCAGCATCGGCCATCAATACAATGGCATTAGCAATAGCACCTGGACCACAAAGCATTGGAATAGCCAATGGAGTAACAGAAATATCATTAGCATAAGTTTTAATTTCATCACTATTCAATTTCATTGGTGTATAACGAGCTTGAAGCATATCAAAGCCAATTTTAAAAATTATAACTCCCCCTGCTATACGAAATCCATTGGTTGATATACCAAAAAACATGAAAAGAAACTGACCGGCAAAAACAAAAACCATGATTGTAATA
>DKPL01000061.1:3728-13328 GCA_002471185.1 Bacteroides sp. UBA7335 | reverse complement strand
AACAAAAACCATGATTGTAATAAAAGCAACCACGGTAGCACGACTCACTATAGACTTTCTTTCAGAATCACTCATTCCATGTGTCATAGTCAAAAACACAGGCATAGTACCCAACGGATTAGTCAAAGTAAAAAACGAAGTGAAACATAACAAAGCAAATGGTAATAGTGCTTCCATAATTCTTTTATATTAATCGTAAAAATAAAAATTACAAAATAGACTTTAACTCATCTAAACGACGAATCAAATAGGTTGGTCTAAAAGGCAAATCATCCACTACAGCATCAACCGAATAATAAGCTTGATCTAATCCGGCACCTTGAGCACCAACAATATCCGCACTCCAACTATCGCCTATCATAAGCGAATTATTGATTTGTGACTGAGTAGCAGAAAGGGCGAAATGAAAAAGCTGCAGTGAAGGCTTCAACACGCCCAAATCTTCTGAAAGAATAATTTTCTTAAAATAAATATCGACCCCACCCGATTGCATTTTACGTGATTGCAACTCACGAAAACCATTTGATAAAATATAGAGGTTATATTTAGGAGCTAAATACTCTAATATTTCTTTTGCATGTGGCATCAATTTACTTTTAGTATGAATCACATTAAAAAAACCATCCGAATATCGTTTAGCCAACTCTTCATCACCAAAACCGACTTTCTGCAACGGATAAAGAAAACGTTGCTTATTCAACTCTTCTTTAGTTATAACACCTTTTCCATATGCCACCCATAGCTCTTCGTTACGAGATTTATATAAAGAATAGAAATGATCAAAAGAGTCAAAATAAGCATTCAGAGAATGCGTGTGATACATTTCTTCAAACGTATCACGCGCATTCTCTGAAAAAGCCCAAATTGTATCATCTAAATCAAAGAAGATATTTTTGTACTTCATTATCTAACTTGAATTACCAAATATTTAGTAACACTCCAGAATTCTGCAGGATTCAAAATCTTCAATATTAGCAAGCCTTTGCCATCCTTAACCATTTCATACGACCCTACAGGGTGTGAAGTTAGTAGTTCAGCGCGTTTAGCATAAATATTAATTTCTTTAGTCGTTCTAATATCAATTTGAGTAAAATAATCTTTATTAAATTCAGCACTACGAAGAACATCACCCTTTTGTAGAATTTTCTGATCTTTAAGCTCCGACTTAGTACCATAAACAAACCAAGCAGTATTANNATGACAATAAAACCTGCATCTTTAATGAGGTTACTTACTCACAGCGTACCGGCTTCTTCTCCTCAGCAACAGGCTCATGGGTATTGTAGTGTTTAGACCCATCTGTTCTGCCAAAATGACAAAACAGGATTTCTCAGAAACAAAGCTGAAATGATTAAAACTGATGGCCGTAACATAAACAAACCAAGCAGTATTAATTGCCTTTTCTTGTGCAGCAACAGTCTTTGCTTGAGTTTCATTTTCAGCAGCTAAAGCTTCTTTTTCAGCAGTCAAACCACTAACAGCAGTATCTAATTGCTGAATACGAATATTTTTAGATGCCAATTCTGCTTGAAGCTCCTCAATACGTTGTTGTTTCGCAACTAGTTCTTGAGTCAAAGACTCAACAGCTTTTTTAAGTTGAGCTGAGCTATTTTGACTCTTTTTCAACATAGATTGAAGTTTTGCAATTTGCTCTTTATTCTCCTCCATCTGATTCATAATAAACTGAATATCAGACGTTATTTGCTCTCTAGCAGTTTTTGAATTTTCAGTAATTGAACCACGTTGAAAATCAACACGATTTTCTGCATTGCTAATTTGTTTGAAACCCTCTTGAATTTCATTAAACGTACCCATAATCTCATCCAATTCATTATTACGTTCTGCCAATACAGTCAATAATGAATCATTCTCTATTTTCAAGTTCTTGTTACTCATACCACCACCACATGACGCAATCATTGTGGCACTTACTAATAAAAATGCTAATTTTTTCATAACATTACGTTTTTACTGTTATTCGTAAATGAATTTATTTTATTTGTCTATTCCTTCTACTATAATCACTATTTCCCCACGAGGATCTTTTTCTGTAAAATGAGCAATAAGCTCCGTTAAACTGCCACGTACAGTTTCTTCATGTATTTTTGAAATCTCTCTAGAAACAGAAGCCTGACGCTCTATTCCAAAATACTCTCCAAATTGTATTAAGGTTTTAAGCAACCTATGTGGTGACTCATAAAAAACCATCGTACGAGCTTCTTCAGCCAACTGTTTCATACGAGTCATCCGTCCTTTTTTTTGAGGTAAGAATCCCTCGAAACAAAAACGATCATTAGGTAAACCTGAACTGACTAATGCTGGAACAAAGGCAGTAGCACCTGGCAAACATTCAACTTCAATACCATTGCGTACGCATTCACGTACAACCAGAAAGCCTGGATCAGAAATACCAGGCGTTCCCGCATCAGATATTAAGGCTATAGATTCACCTGCTTTAGCTCTATTAACAACACTTTCTACAGTCTTATGTTCATTAAATTTATGATGAGACTGCATTGCATTTTTTATCTCAAAGTGTTTAAGCAAAATACCAGAAGTACGTGTATCTTCTGCTAAAATAAGATCAACTTCTTTCAGTATACGTATTGCTCTAAATGTCATGTCTTCCAAATTTCCTACGGGAGTTGGAACCACATATAATTTTCCCATCATAAACTTTCAATTAAAATATTTCTTTAACAAAGATAAGAAGTCAGCTGTAGCCTCATCTTCTTCTACTATTTCAATCTTTTCAGAAAGAAATGACAATGCCATATCCAGTGACTCCATAACAGATATCTGCTCTAAAGCCTGATACATAGCATTAACATCACCACCAAATAATTCACGCGAAAAGCGAAATGAATCGTTAAGGCTAATAGATTTTTTCAAATCAGTAGCAAGCATTATCCGATCACCAACAACAGTAGAACTATTATCGGTAAGAGACTTCTCGAATGTATCATCTAAAGGCTTTAAATTTTTAGACAACAGTTCTTCTTCCGGTTCTTCAGCAAAATTAGATGTAATGACTTGCTCTATTGGATACAATATTGAGCTCAAATTAGCGGTAGGAAGTTCTTCGGACAACAAATCGTTATTATCATCACAGTTATTTAATAAAGAACTCTTCTCAGTTTGTTCTTCAACAAGTTGCAATATATGATTTAATCGGTCTTGCATCTGTCGAATATTACGACACAATAACTCACTTATTCCATCCACTTCATGCGAATGGTTTATATAAGTATTTGCCAGACATTTCAACTCACGAACATCCAACTCTATTTCACGCAATAACAATGCTAAGTCCATATATTAACATTCCGAATACATTGCAAATGTAGAAATAAATACCGAATAAATATCGACAAGTACCTAAAAGGTTATATTTTTGTATCAGAATTAAAAACACAAGAAAAAAAAATTATGGTATTATTTTCAGAAGATCACAGCCATGAAACTCGTCGCCGAGGAAGAATAGAAGTTATATGCGGCTCAATGTTTTCGGGAAAAACCGAAGAACTAATTCGAAGATTAAAACGAGCTAAGTTTGCCCGTCAACGCGTAGAAATCTATAAACCTGCTATTGACGTGCGATACTCTGATGCAGAGGTTGTATCACACGATAGTACATCGATAGCCTCAACACCTATTGACTCATCTGCAAGTATTCTATTGTTCACATCTGAAATTGACGTAGTAGGTATTGACGAAGCTCAATTCTTTGATGATGGATTAGTAGATGTATGCAACACACTTGCCAATAATGGGATTCGCGTAATTATAGCCGGACTAGATATGGACTTCCGTGGAAAACCGTTTGGACCGATGCCAGCTTTGTGCGCTATAGCAGATGAAGTTTCTAAAGTGCATGCTATTTGTGTAAAGTGTGGTCAGTTAGCAAACTTTTCGCATCGCACCGTAAAAAACGACAAACAAGTAATGCTAGGAGAAACAGCTGAATATGAGCCATTATGTCGTGAATGTTATAATAGAGCAATAGAAGAAGACAAAACCAAATAGTAATATTCAACTATATAACAGAATAAACTCTATATAATACACACTTATTATACAAGAATCATGGAAAAAAAGAAAATAACATTCGACAGTTTTATACGAGGAGTTATACTACTTGCACTTATCATTGGTTTCCTAATGTTAGTTAATCGATTAAGCGGAGTGTTATTGCCCTTTTTTATTGCATGGTTAATAGCCTATATGGTGTATCCACTTGTAAAGTTCTTCCAGTTCAAACTTCGAATGAAGAATCGAGCAGTTTCAACTTTGTGTGCTTTATTAACAATCACAATTATCGGAGTTGGTTTCTTCTTTCTAATAGTCCCACCTATGATAGATGAATTTGGAAGGGTAAATCAACTATTATTAACTTATCTAACTCATGGCTTTAATCACTCCTCTCAAATCCCTCAAAGTCTATCAGAATTTATTCAAGAAAACTTAGACATACAAACAATTAATAAAATTCTAAATGAAGAAAATTTTATTAATGCTATCAAAGGGGCACTACCTAAGGTGTGGATGATACTTGCTGAATCTATTAATATTTTATTTAGTATTTTTGCCTCATTCATTATATTATTATATATCGTATTTATATTATTGGATTACGAAGCTATTGCAGATGGTTGGATTCACTTTTTACCAGCCAAATACAGACGATTTTCTTCAAACTTAGTAAAAGACCTTCAAAACGGCATGAATACTTATTTCCGTGGGCAAGCTTTAGTAGCACTTTGTGTAGGAGTTCTTTTTAGCGTAGGTTTTCTCATTATAGACTTTCCAATGGCTATTGGATTAGGCCTACTTATTGGAGCACTAAATATGGTACCTTATTTGCAAATTATAGGATTTGCACCTACTATTCTATTGGCAATATTAAAATCGGCAGATACAGGCCAGAACTTTTGGTTTATCATGGCATTAGCAACATCAGTCTTTATAATTGTCCAAATCATACAAGACACCATTATTGTTCCTAAAATTATGGGCAAGATTACCGGTCTTAATCCTGCCATTATTCTCCTTTCTCTTTCAATTTGGGGTTCATTAATGGGAATTTTGGGAATGATCATCGCTCTTCCACTTACAACTTTGATGTTATCTTACTATCAGCGTTTCATTATTCAAAAAGAAAAAATCACAGAAGGAAATTAAAGCAACACTGATTACCAAGCAGATAGCATTTACATTTAAAAAAAGTAGAAAAAATATTACCCAAAAGCTTGCAGATATAAAAAAAGTCGCTACCTTTGCACTCGCAATCAGGAAATAACTGATACAGCAAAAAGGACGATTCGCTAGCTCAGCAGGTAGAGCACAACACTTTTAATGTTGGGGTCCTGGGTTCGAGCCCCAGGCGGATCACCAAAAAGGACTTGAGAAATCAAGTCCTTTTTTTATTACATATCATTATATTTAAAAAGGAGAACACTAGTGTTCTCCTTTTTAAATTTTAGACCAATAAAGAAATTATTTATTAGTAGGGTATGCTTTAGCAATAGCCTTACCAACTTTATGATGATCTCCTACTTTTGCTGTGAAGCATACATTAGAATCACGTTCAAACACCATAACGATATCAGATCCACCAAATTGGAAATAAGATATCTCTTCACCTTTTTGTAAAGTAACTCCCTCTTCTGCAGTGATTACTACTGAAGAAACTTGAGCCATACCCATAGGAAGAACAGCAACTAATCCAATTTCAGATTCAATAACAATTAAACCACGAGCTTGCATAAACTCATAACCTGGATTATCAGGCGCATCAAAGTTACGCTTCATAGTCAATTTATTTTTGCCTTCTTGTCCAGGAATAGGATCTGCTACAACTTCCAAATAAGCTGTACCTTGAATATTACGAGCCTCAACAACTTTACCTCCTACTGGAGCATGTTGACGGTGATAGTCAGTAGTATTTAGGAATGCATGCATCCACATACCACCAGTAAAACGATCTTTGTATGGACTTCCTTCAAGAAGTTCTTCTATTTTCCAATAAATACCTTTAATATTCACATGTGAATCAGTATTAACTTCCCATTGTCCATCGAATGTAGAGTCGGCTGGGGAAACAATAACTGTTTGATCGGCTATTGCAGCAACTGGACGATAACCAGGTTTCGTGCGACGAGCAAAGAATTTATTGAATGTACCCCAACCACCACGTGGGCGAAGGTATTCGTGCATATTATACATTGGAGTCTCATAGAATGTTTTCTCTGTTTCAGGAGTCAATGATTCAGGAGTATCCATAAACTTACCTAACTCAGTAACCCAACGTACAATCCAATCAGAAAGTGGAGTAAGAGGAGCTTCACTATCACGAGCGACTAGTGGGTTTTGCAATTCAACTACCGGATGTTGTTGAAGCAAAAAATAGAATTTACAAACGTGTCTATACACTTCACGACCATCTAGTTTTTCAAATGGTGCCCATGTTAATTGAGCATTAATCCAATCAAAATAATCATCCAAAGTTTTAATATCATCAAAATCAACAACATTCAAAGCTTTTGCATTTTTAAAAGCTTCATCGAATTTACTTTGCCAACCATTTTTAGCAATCATGTCAATCAATTCCTGCACAATAGGAAAATACTTTTTAGTAGCCATAATAATTATGTATTTAAGATTTATAATTGGGAAAATCTCCCGTTTAATTATTGTTCTCGTTTAGAAAGTGAAGTATTCCACTCTTTAATAGAATTGCAACTTAAACAAACAGTTCATACACTTGTTCGTGAATTCTATAATTAAACATCTACCACAATACACATTTTAACAATAAACTACTCAAAATCCTATATTACCTACAATACAAACACTACATTTTACATATTTTAGTACACTACTAAAATAAAACAAGCAGTAGATAATAAATTAAAACAAACAGTAAGCTCAATCAAAGCACAGCAGGTTTTTAATTAAATAAGAAAGTTAATCATTGCATTCTATTATCATATAACATACTCTAGAAAGCCTAAAAAGGCATTAATAAGAAAAGTAACCGTCAGTAATTGAAGTTCAATATCCCCCAAATAAAAAGACAAGAAACTTTTAAAATGTTATAAAATTGAAGAAATTATAAACATAAACACATGACGTATGTTATTAGTATATCATTTTTCAATTAACATATATTTAACCTTTTAATTTTAAGAATTATGGCAGGAAATGCAAAGAATTTCGGCGAAATTTGGAAAGATGGCCAAATCGTTGAAGATGCGCCTAAATGGGCTGCTTATCGTAAAATTCAAGTAAGTGAATTCCCTTCTCCATTCCGTGGAACTGCTGATCCATTAGCTGACACTATAACAAAAGCAGTTAAAATGATGGATCAATTAAAACCCGACGCTGCAACAGGCGGTCCTGTATTTCTAGGAACAGACTCGGCCTTAAAGTATACCTATCCAGAAGTAAAGAACGTTAGTTTACCCGAAAAAGGCGAACCTATTGACCAAGTTGTAAAAGAAGTTTGTGATCTTTTCCAAGGTGCACCAAACTGGGGCAATCCATTAACAATGTGTAATATTATACCTCAATGTAACACTGCTGGTATTGTAGCATCTATGATTAGCCAAATATTTGCTCCAAATATATTGGAAGGTGAATATTCTTATAACGTTCATAAGGCCGAATTGGAAACCGCTGGTATGATTGCTAACCTTATCGGATGGGAACCAACTAAAGCCGGCTGTATTTACACATGGGGTGGCGGAGGCTGCTGGACTTATAGTGTTAAGTACGGTTTAACTCGTGTATTACCAGATTCTCGTTATAAAGGAGTTCGTGTTGATGCTAAAATTTTATGCTCTGAACAAGCTCACTTTGCACAACAAAATGCTTCTGACTGGATGGGTATAGGTATGGATAATGTTATCCGTATTAAGACAGATCCCGAAACTAATCAAATGGATGTAAACGACTTGGCCAGAGTAATGAAGGATTTAACTTCTAGAAATATTCCAGTAGCCGAAGTTGTTTGTACTATGGGTACTACTGATGCATGTGCATTCGATCCAGTTGGTAAAGTTCGTGAAGTTATGGATCAATATCCTAACCCTAAAGGCTTTGGTAAAGCATTGTTATATTGCGACTGCGTAGTTGGCTGGTCGTGGATTACATTTAAGCACTATGATTTCGAAAAGAATCCTCTCGGTTTCTCAGCCAAGGTTCTTCCTATTTTGAAACGTAATGCTGAAATGTATAAAGAGATTATTTATGCTGACGCTATCGGTGTTGATTTCCACAAGTTAGGATTTGCTCCTTATGTAAGTAGTTGTTTCGTTTATCAAAATGCAAAAGAGTTTGAAGACCTACATCGCCGTGGAGAAGATGCTTATCTTCAAGTACGTACTCCATATAATCCAATGTATTATACTTGTGAGGTATCTCGTACAAGTTCTGGTTCATTGGCAGGATGGGCAACATTGAAATATTTTGGTATTGAAGGTTTCCAAGCTATTATTGGTGGTATAGAAGAAGTTAAATATTACCTATACGACTTAATTTCCAGACGTGACGATATGGTAATTGCAAACCCTGATGATACGGGATTTATCACATTATTCCGTCCTTATCCTGTAGGTGTTGATGCACGTAAACAGTTTGAGGAAGAACTAAATGACCCTAATAAACGTTCTGAATTAATCAAGCACAATCGTATCATCCACGCAATTGGTGATAAATTGTACGAATGGTATCGTGAAGGCAAACAAATTAATGGTAAATATACTCCTTACATGAGTTTCAGTACAGGATTTAGAACCACTAATTACAATAGAGACGAACACGATCCTGAAGCTGTGATTTACGCAATCAAATCATTCCCAATGAATGTATTCGTAACTCCTGAAGTAATGGATCATATGTTAGTTTGCGTTGCTGCTGCTCGCGATGAAGTCATTAAAGAGTTTAATCAAGTATAACATAAATAATTATATAGTATTTTAAACTTTTAATTAATAAAAAACGAATGGTTTGCGATAGCACTAAAACTAATATTAATAGAGTTTTTCAGCTTCGCAAACCGTTCTTAAATCTAAATTTTCAATTATGGGATCAGAATCAACTCCTAACAAAGGTAGTGGAGCCAGCGTAGGCATCAAAAAAGGCGCACTCATTGGTGTATGGGCATTCGCAATTATGAACGTCACCACTATCGTAAGTTTAAGAGGTTTACCATCTCAAGCGGAGTATGGTTTAACTTCTATCTTCTATTATCTTTTTGCTGCTATCGTATTTCTAATTCCGGTATCTCTTGTAGCTGCGGAGTTAGCATCCACTTTCCCAAAAAAAGGAGGTGTATTTCGTTGGATTAGTGAAGCATTTGGTGCACGCTGGGGTTTTGCAGCACTTTATTACCAATGGCAAGCTGTAGCAATATGGTTTCCATCAGTTTTAATATTCGGTGGAGTTTCTATTGCTTACATTTTTCTACCCGAAACAAGTGCCGCTCATCTAGCTGATAATAAGCTATACATGATACTTATTTTGCTTGGCGTATATTGGGCTGCAACGCTTAATACATTTAGAGGCATGAAGTCTTCTGCTAAGTTAAGTACTATGGGA
>DKPL01000061.1:3365-3546 GCA_002471185.1 Bacteroides sp. UBA7335 | reverse complement strand
CTGCTAAGTTAAGTACTATGGGAGGACTTTTCGGTACAATTATCCCTGCTGCCATCCTTATCATTTTAGGTATTATCTACCTAATAATGGGCAAACATGTATATTTACCATTACATCAAGATTTCTTTCCTGATCTATCAAACTTTGATAATCTTGTATTAGCAGCAAGTATTTTCTTGTT
>DKPL01000061.1:1643-3190 GCA_002471185.1 Bacteroides sp. UBA7335 | reverse complement strand
TTAGCAGCAAGTATTTTCTTGTTCTTTGCCGGTATGGAAATGCAAGCAGTACACGTAGAAGATATGCCAAATCCAAGTCGCAACTATCCCCTATCTATATTTATTGCTGCTATCATGACCATCATCATTTTTGTACTTTGTACATTGGCAGTAGGTCTTATCATCCCCGAGTCTCAGATTAATCTAACACAGACTCTTTTGATAGCATACAAAGATTTTTGGGCAATGCTTGGTGTACCATGGTTAGGTAATGTTATGGCACTATTCATTGCATTTGGTGTAATTGGACAAGTTAGTGTGATCATTGCTGGTCCATCAACCGGTCTTTTAACTGTTGGTAAAGCAGGATACTTACCTAAGAGCTTGCAAAGAACCAACAAACATGGAATTCAAGTTCCTATCTTATTAGTACAAGGTGGTTTTATCACTATATTGACTTTCGTTGTAGCGGTACTTCCTTCTGTACAATCAGCTTATCAGCTATTGTCTCAATTGGCTACAATCATCTATTTGATTATGTATATCATTATGTATGTAGCAGTACTTGAGCTAAGACGTACACAACCCAACAAGGTTCGTCCTTTCAAGGTACCTGGAGGTAAATGGGGCGTATGGGTAGTAGGAGTCATCGGTTTGCTAGGTGCCTTATTGGCAGCTGTAGTGAGCTTTATTCCCCCCAGCCAAATCGGAACAGGTAAACCTGGCGTTTATGTAGGCATATTAGTAGCTTGCGTTATCGTATTCTTCTTTATTCCATTTATTATTTATGCATGTCATAAGAAGAGTTGGAAAAATGCAAATACAGACTTTGAACCATTCGACTATGAAATAGAAGGTCGCGAACCTCACGAGATTTCAAAATGGCCAGCCGGATATGTACCTGATGTAGCTAGTTTCATGGCTAAAAGAGCTGCAGAAGCGAGCGCTCCACAAGTTGCTCCAGTAGTAGAAGCAACGGCTTCAAAGCCCACTCCCGAAGCCATACCAGCCGAGGGGGCACAATCAACCTCTGAAGCTCCTAAATAAATATAAATTAGATTGAGTATATTTATAAATTATCCGATGGAGAGCTAAATCTTTATCGGATAATTTTTGCCTAATCAATGCATTAGACAAATTCAAAACCTTAAAGCAAAATCTCTAATACATATTTCACACTTCATCCTTATTACTAATAAGATAGAGAACTTTCGAAGGGTAATTTTGTTAAAGATTAAAAGCAAACTATTAACTCGAAGTGACTTATGCTATTTATTTAAAGAAACTAAGCGTTTTTTGGACCAACAGCATAAAAACTAAAAAACAAATAATCATATGAGAATCCAAACAGGCCGTGGGACTATCCCCTTGATAATATTGATTGGCATTTGGTCTATTTCAGCATTAACCTCCTTACCGGGCTTAGCGGTATCGCCTATTTTAGGAGATTTAAAAACCATCTTTCCAAACTCAACCGAGCTTGATATTCAGATGTTAACTTCATTGCCCTCTTTGTTGATTATTCCATTTGTGCTATTAGCGGGCAAACTAACAGAAAAAAATAACTA
>DKPL01000061.1:433-1460 GCA_002471185.1 Bacteroides sp. UBA7335 | reverse complement strand
CTAACAGAAAAAAATAACTATGTTCGAATTCTTCAAATAGGTCTAGTACTATTTGCTCTTAGTGGAGTGTTGTATCTACTATCTAATAAAATGTGGCAGCTTATAGCTGTGAGTGCCATTCTAGGAATTGGTTCGGGAATTATTATTCCACTCTCAACGGGATTAATTTCTAAATACTTTTATGGCCCATATCGTGTTAAGCAGTTCGGATTAAGTTCGGCAATCACCAATGCAACCTTAGTAGTTGCCACATTTGTCACCGGCATATTGGCCGAGACTCATTGGCGCCTTCCATTTATTGTTTATTTACTACCTATTGCATCCATACTACTCTCTTTCTCCCTCAATCGAAACATGAAGAACGAAGAGAGTGCTACTACCGCAAAAGCCGCAAGCGATGCAACAGCCAAACCTACTGCTACCATCAGTATCCCCGATGATGTATTGAAAAGCAAATATGGGATAAACGTGAAACATCTTTTGTCGATTATGGGACTATATGGTATGGTAACATACATTGTTATTATTATATCGTTCAATCTTCCGTTTTTAATGCAAGAGTATCACTTAGATAGTGGTAAATCTGGGTTAATGATTTCGTTGTTTTTCTTAGCTATCATGACTCCGGGCTTCTTTTTAAACTCAATCATTAAGTTTACCAAAGAGAAGACCATTCTTTATAACTTGATATTAATAGCTATAGGATTGGCTTTGATTTGGATATTCCGTTCAGAATGGATGATTGCTTTAGGCTGCATCTTTATGGGATTTGGCTATGGAGTAATTCAACCTCTTCTTTACGAAAAGACTACCTACTCGGCTGTTCCGCAAAAGGCTACTTTAGCACTTGGGTTTATGATGGTAATGAACTATCTGGCCATTCTATTGTGTCCGTTTATAGTCGACTTATTCCAATTGATATTCCATACAAGTTCACAGCATTTCCCATTTATACTCAATTTATGCTTCACCGGCATATTGATAGTTATAGCTGTGATGCGTCATAAGACTTTCTTATTTGAAAATG
>DKPL01000061.1:0-168 GCA_002471185.1 Bacteroides sp. UBA7335 | reverse complement strand
GGATCAAGTAAAATAATAGGTTGGTAGTTTTTTGGGGTATAGTGATTATCTTTGTATCTAAAATGTATTTCTAGATGGAACAAACTGCGTTATTAAAGATATTCCTTCCCGAGTGGTTATTTGAGTTTTTTGAATTAGTTAGTGTCGATGTTAGTGCGGATAGAATTG
>DKPL01000092.1:80302-88803 GCA_002471185.1 Bacteroides sp. UBA7335 | reverse complement strand
TGGACTTGCCAACTTTTCTTGGACAAAAGGTTAAGCAACATTTGATAAATTGATTTTTTTAACATTAAACAGCTTCCAGAACTCCTCGATATTGAGATTGCCCAGAAACGAATGTCTTCTTTTTTGGTCTTCCCATACCTGGTGGTCTGCCTCGAGGCTTTACTATGGCCAATCCGTCGAGCCCTTTTTCTCGGTAAATCTTTAACCAAGTTTCGATAATAGATACGCTTGGTCCATACTTCAGCGAAGCTTTATGCAAAGTAATATGATTATATTCTATATCTAAAATAATTTCATTCTTTAATGAAATATCTGCTTTAAAGTTTTTACCTTTTTGGATAGAAAAAGGTCCTTCATTTTGATATTTAAACCATAGGGTGGTTAGTTAATATCGATTTATTCTATAGGAACATTAAGATTAAATCCATTTCACCACACACGTTAATGTGGTTAGTAAATATCGATTTATTCTATATTTACAATGGATAGAATGGATGGACATTCCATCTTCATTCAGATACATATATCGTAGACGATCTGCATCTGAATGTTTTTTTCTCTTTTTATTTTTTAAGCATAAGAAAACCCCGAAAGTTTTTTGTCTAACTTTCGGGGTTCACTTCAAACTTGGTAGACAGCCTCTTCTCACCGTGGTGCAGAGGGCTGTGCACCAAATCGATTCCAATGTTTTAATTAGCGATTTTCGATAAAGAAAAAGAAACTTCAATTATTCCCTTCAGGATTTTGGCATAATTCGATTTTAGCATTATTTTTGTTCTCATGTATAAAATTACTTATTTGGTTGTTTTGTAGCACTTATTTAGGTGATTTTTAGCACAGAACCTAACCCTATATTTGAGATTAATAATCAAGGGCTAGCGTTTAATTCTAAAGAATAGTTACGGATATAAGACATTAACAAATTAAGGTGTGACGAGATACAAACAATCTATTTTGACTATATTTTTATTGCTTTACACTTTCTGTGTAGGGAATTCTTCTGAGATACCAATAGCGAACGTGAAGCATTTAACCTATTTGGAAGGAATGAGTAGTCATCGCGTATTTTCGATTGTTGAAGATTACAATGGGGCTATATGGATTAGTACTAAGATGGGTGTAGATCGGTACAATGGCCATGAAATTAGGAATTATACGCTTCCGGGTGAATTTTCTTACGGCGATATGGCTGGAAGGCGAATTCAACTGTATCAGGAAAGTAATGGAAAATTGTTGGCTTATGATAATATAGGCTGTTTTTATCACTATTCACCTTTGTATGATCGCTTTGAACTTGTACTCAAGTTGAGTGATTGTATAGATGGAGATCTTATTATTAACAAATATCTTAAAACAAGTACGGGAAAAGAGGTTTTTGCTCTTTTACAAGGTTTGTATATGAAAGATGGTGATGGAGTGAAATCTGTCATCGGCAACTTCGAGGTAAATGACATAATTGAAGTGGATGGGAATTTATTTATAGGCACTAGCACTGGGCTTAAAATCTTAGATACACATAACTCTCTGTCAGAATTGACTTTGGTAGAGCATAAAAACATCCAGACTTTATACCATGATTGTGAAAATAGAAAACTAATGATCGGCACATTCAATGATGGGTTATGGATGTTGGATCTAGATACCAATCAAGTGACTATGATCTATTCAGCAAATATGCCTTTTACCAATCCTATCCGGTCAATACTGAACTTAGATGTGAATACCTTGGCTGTAGGCATTGACGGAAGTGGAATTTATCAACTAGATTGCAGAAGCGGTTTGATTGATTTATTAATCAATGCAGATGATTCCAATGACTATTACCTTTTAGGGAATGGTGTTTATGCAATGATGCTGGATAGACAAGGTAATCTATGGGCAGGTAGTTATACCGGTGGGGCTTCATTAATAAGACTTACTGATTCTCCATCCAAATTGATAATACATGAAAAGGGCAATCCGAATTCACTAGCCAGCAATAACGTGAATGCGATTGTTGAAAATGTGAATGGAGAAATTTGGTATGCAACAGACAGAGGTGTCAGTATCTTTCAACCCAATTCGGGGAAATGGATCCATGTCTTAGAGAAGAGTATTGGTGTCACTTTATGTCCTTCTGGAGATGGCAGTATGCTACTAGGAACTTATGGTGATGGGGTTTTCTTTCTTGATAAAGAGGGAGGAATTACAAAGCAACTGAATAAACAGAGTGGTGATTTAACTTCTAACAGTATTTTCTCAATTAAAAGAGACGGCTCTGATGGATTTTGGGTAGGTGCACTTGATGGAGAATTGATGAATCTTGACGCCAATGGAAGTTTGATTTCGAGCTATCCTATTAGTGTTGTTCTTTCTACGACCGTTATTGATAGCTCTCGCGTGGCTGCTGCCACTGTTAATGGATTCTATATTGTCGATAAGCAGCGCCAAACGATTGAGCAGTATGCTACCGCTCAAGAGCAGATAGAGCACAATGTAAGTGCCTATATAATACCGATGTTGTTTAATCATGACCAAACAGTATGGCTTGGGACAGAAGGAGGAGGCTTAACCCTTTACCATCTTGCTGAGCGAAAGATTATACAAAGTTATAGAGTCTCTGACGGGCTGCCTTCGAATGACATTTATAGTTTACAGCGTGATTCTTTGGGACGTATTTGGGTAGGAACAGGGAATGGAATTGCCGTGATAGACCAATCTTCCATCTCTTCATTGAACTACCTTACAGGTGTTAAGAAGGAGTATAACAAGTCGGCTAGTACTGTATTAAATTGTGGTGATTTCATATTTGGGGGTACTACAGGGGCTGTTAGGTTTTCGCCTACTGAGATTAATCGAGTAGACTACAAGGGGCCTTTACGAGTTACAGGATTTATAATTGATGGAATAAGTGAGGAGCATAGAGAGTTATTGATGCCTAAAATACGAAGTGGTTTGGAAAAGGGAGTTATTCAACTTGCTTACAATCAGAACTACTTGACCGTTAGTTTTGAATCGATTAATTTACGCTATCAAGAAGATATTGCGTACAGATACTTGTTAGAAGGATATGACAATGAATGGAATGAATCTACCTCTTCAGGGGTAGCTACTTACAAGAATATTATGCCAGGTGCCTATATACTGCATTTACTGAGTGTGCAAAAATATGATGGTCAGATTATTGATGAAAAGCAGATCGAGATATTAATTTCACAACCTTGGTGGAGATCGTGGTGGGTCTATTCTTTATATCTCTTCTTTGTAGGAATAGCCATATACTTTATTGCTCGATATAAGTGGTATCAATTGCAAAAACGTCACGATGAAGATAAAATTCGCTTTTTTATAAACACTGCACATGATATACGCACCCCCATAACTTTGGCAATGGCTCCTTTAGAGGATGTCGTAAACTCCGAATCACTCTCTTCTAATGGTACCTACCTTCTTAATTTAGCCCGACAAAGTATACACAGACTTAATTCAATAACCTCTCAATTATTGGATTTTGAGAAGATAGATTCAGGAAGGCATTTACCCGATTTTCAGGTAATTGATTTGTGCCATATACTACAAGAAGAGATAGCCTTCTTTCAAAACGTATGCGATAAAAAGAATATAACACTTTTTCTTGAATTGCCTGATACACCTATTTGTATGCTGGGTGATGCCTATTTGGTAGAGATGGTATTTGACAATCTGCTTTCGAACGCATGCAAGTATACCCCTTTAGGAGGTTTTATAAAAGTTATACTTACTGCAACTAAAAATAAGCTAACTGTAGAGGTTGTTGACAGTGGTATTGGGATTCCTGCTGCTGAATGTAAGCACATCTTCTCTGATATATATAGAGCTAAAAATGCTCGAGAGTCGCAAGAGATGGGCACAGGCTTTGGCTTGTTACAGGTAAAGCGTATTATAAAGATGTTACGGGGTACTATTGAGTTTAAATCAGTAGAGGGAGAGGGAAGTGTCTTTTCTGTAAGTTTCAGACGGGTTTATGGAGAAGCAGTTGTGCATTCAAGAAAACTGTCGGTATACAATTCATTAGATGAGGTTATGCCATCTGTGATTCAAAAAGAGAAAATGGAGAGTGAGGATAAGGATATTTCATTACTTATCGTAGAGGACAATGATGATTTGCGGAATTATTTAGTTAGGGCTTTCTTGCCAGATTATAGAGTTATTGAGAGAGCTACAGCCGATGAGGCTTTCTCTTATTTATCAACCGAATATCCCGAATTGATTATCTCGGATGTAATGATGCCTGGAATACAAGGTGATGATTTTTGTAGGATGGTAAAGAGTAATCCCGATACTTCGGGCATTCCTATCATACTACTTACTGCTAAAACCAACCATGAGTCAATAGTAACAGGATTACAAAAGGGCGCTGATGATTATATAGCAAAACCGTTCAACACAGAAATCCTAAAACTTAAGGTTAGAGGATTGATTGAAAATCGAAATCGTTTACGCGCTTATCTGTTAAAATATGCAATGGAACAAGTGGTATTGGCGTCGAGTCTTCCTCTGTTAGAAGAGGGGGATGAATCTATGGGAGTAGCGGACCTATCGGATGGTGATCGTAAGTTTATGGAAAGAGTAGTCGACTTGGTAATCTGTAATTTGGCTGATACAGAATTTAGCATCGATTCTTTGTGTAGAGAAATGGCAATGAGTCGAACGCTATTTTATGGCCGTTTAAAGTCACTTACAGGAAAAGCGCCACAAGAATTTATTCGTATTCTTCGATTGGAGCGATCTGCTGAGTTGCTGCAACAAGGAGGATCGATTGCGGAGGTTGCAGAGGCAACAGGCTTTATTAATGTAAAGTATTTCAGTACCCTCTTTAAAAAGCAATTTGGTATGCCACCTAGCAAATTTTTGGAAGAAATGAGTGTTGATCATTCCAAATAATAAACTAAAGAATCGTCTACAAGAGGCTTATCTTTTTTATAAAGTAATTTTTATCGTTTTTTTATAATGCTGTTTATCAGCAATATAGCTTGATATGTCAGTATTCAAACCTTAAATGTCTGCAATCAAACCGCATCTAGAATGATATAGCATTATTTTTGTTGCGTCTCCTGCCGTTCTACACTCGATAGGTTGACTTATTATTTTAAACTTTAAATCAATAAACCAGCCATGTGCAAATTAATAACCATTTTTGCCACATTTTTGTGTGGATTACTCTCTGCTTGTTCTTCAACCTCAGAAACTACCAACTCTCAAATTCCTCCTTTGGATCCTAGTGAAACACTTTTGTTTCAAGATGACTTTAATACATTTAACTCCTCTGTATGGACTAAAGAGACTCACGAACCTGGATGGACCAATCAAGAGTTGCAGTCGTATAGTGCAGCACAGGTTACGGTGGGTAATGATGAGGGTAAGACTGTTCTTATTCTTACAGCCGAGCGAAAGGGAGGTAAAATTAGTTCGGGTCGGGTAAATTCTAAAGGAAAGATAAGTTTTAAGTATGGTAAAATAGAGGCCAGCATTAAGCTACCTGTAACGGCCAATGGACTTTGGCCCGCCTTCTGGATGATGGGTGATAATAGCAACGAGTGGCCCGCTTGTGGCGAAATTGATATTATGGAGATGGGTGATGCAGAAGGAATACGAAGCGGTAACTCATTAAAACGTGTCAATACAGCTCTTCACTTTGGAGCTAATGCTAGTAACCACCAACAAAATTACTTTGCAGGAGAAGCTTCTGTGAATCTACAAGATGGCCATTATCACATCTACTCTATGGAGTGGAATGAGCAGTGTATTAAAATTTTTATAGATGGTACGTTGTTCAATACTTTCGATATAAATAATAATATCTATTTTCACGATAATTTCTTTATCCTATTTAACCTTGCAGTAGGTGGTTCCTTTACTGGGATAACAAACATATCGAAAATTACTGCTCTTAAGGAGGGTGAGAAGGTATCAATGTATATTGATTGGGTAAGAATTGTTGATATTAAATAATAAATACTAAATGAAAAAAAACATGATTTTTAGAACGATGCTGTGTGGTGCGTTGCTCTTTGCAACGTTTACAATAGTAGCTCCTGTAGTAGCTCTTGCTGCACCATTGAAAGCACAAACCACTTCTTCACGTATAAAGGTGAGAGGTGTGGTAAAAGATGGTGATGGTCCTGTCATAGGTGCCTCAATATTGGAAAAGGGAACATCGAATGGTACAATTAGCGATTTTGATGGAAAATTTCTACTTGATGTCGAAGCAGGTGCTACATTGGTCATAAGCTATGTAGGATGTAAAACGATTGAAGTAAAAGCAACGACTCAACTACTTTCTGTTTTTCTCGAACAAGATAGCAAAATGCTAAGCGAGGTAGTTGTCACCGCATTGGGTATCAAACGAGAACGTAAGGCACTTGGTTATGGCTTAGAAGAAGTAAAAGGTGAAGCTTTTGCGAAAACCAAAGAGGCCAATGTAATTAACTCTATGGCTGGTCGTGTAGCCGGTTTGGTCGTGAGTCAAACAGCCGGTGGTCCCTCGGGATCAACGCGTGTAATGCTTCGCGGTAGTACAGAGATGACGGGTAATAATCAACCGCTTTATGTGATTGATGGTGTACCCCTTGATAATACAAACTTTGGTAGCGCGGGTTCGTCAGGGGGATATGATCTCGGTGACGGTATATCAAGTATTAACCCTGATGATATCGAAAGCATGTCTGTATTAAAAGGACCAGCTGCCTCTGCTCTCTATGGAAGTCGTGCTAGCCACGGTGTAATCTTGGTTACTACTAAGAAAGCAAAAGAAAATCGTTATTCGGTAGAGTTTAACGGAACGATTACAATCGATGAACAACTTTCTAAATGGAATAATGTACAGCAAATTTATGGGATGGGAAGCAATGGCACCTATAGCATTGATGCAGTATCTAATACTAATAAAAGTTGGGGTCCAAAGGCCGATGCTAGCAATATGCTGAACTATTTTGATGGGGTAGCACGTCCATACCAAATCATTCCCGATAATATGGCCGGATTTTTTCGTACAGGTCTTACCGCAAATAATACCGTGATACTCTCTTCGAATGTGGGGAGTACAGGAATACGTTTTACGGTAACCGATATGCGCAATAAGGATATTGTTCCCAATACTGATATGAGCCGAGATGTGTTTAATTTAAGAGCAAATACCGCTTTTAATAAGGTGGAACTTGATTTTACGGTGAACTATACCCATGAAAATGTAAACAATCGTCCTGCATTAGGAGATAGCAAATCTAATATTGGTAAAAATCTTATGACTCTTGCTACCACTTATGATCAAAGTTGGTTGCGTAGCTATGAGGATGCTAACGGAGAGTATGCCAATTGGAACGGAATGGACCCATACAATGTTAATCCATATTGGGATGTGTACAAGAACTCTAATGAGTCAACAAAAGATTTATTTCGTTTGCACTCATCAGCTGTTTGGAACATCAACTCTCATCTTAAGGTAAAAGGTACAGTCGGTGTCGAAATGAACTGGTTTAACTTTCAAGATTTTAAATCACCAACAACTCCAGGATATGAGGCAGGTTATCTTCAAAACAGTCAGTTTCAAAATCAAATGTACAACTTAGAGTTGATTGCTATCTACAACAATCGTTGGGGAGACTTTGACTTTACGGGAACCTTGGGAGGTAATTTTTATAAAGTAGATAATAAAACTACCATTATAACAGCACAAGATATGCAGGTGCGTGATGTCGTTGCTTTATTAAGCTTTAACGAAACTAGTTTACAACAAAACAGCTACCGCAAACAGATAAATTCTCTATTTGGTGCTGTAAACTTTGGCTGGAGAAACTTGCTTTACCTCGATGCTACGATACGTGGTGATAAATCATCTACGCTTCCGTTTGGAAATAATACCTATATTTATCCTTCGGTATCGGGTAGTTTTGTCTTCTCGGAGCTGATTAACAGTAGGAATGTTTTTCCATATGGAAAGGTAAGATTGTCGTGGGCGCAGGTAGGCTCAGATACAAACCCTTATCAACTGGGATTGGTTTACACTAAATCGAAATTTACCTATCCGGGTTACACCATAGGCTATATAGATAACCAAACAATTCCCAATACAAATCTTAAGCCTACCAAAACCAACTCTTTTGAGATAGGTTTTGATACAAAGTTTCTGAATAATAGAATTGGGCTTGATTTTACCTATTACAGTCAGGTCTCTCGGAATCAAATTATGGGTATGGCTTCAAGTTGGGCTACTGGCTATCCTTATCGACTTATAAACGCAGGTGAGATTGAAAATAATGGTATTGAGATATCGCTTAATACACGTCCTGTGCAGGTAGGTGATTTCTCATGGGATTTGAACTTAAACTTTTCTAAGAATAGAAATAGGGTAAAAAAACTTGTGGATAATATGGACATGTTTGAACTAGAAAAAGCCTCTTGGCTAGATGTACAAATTGCTGCGAAAGTAGGAGAAAACTTTGGTTCTATTGTTGGCCCAGATTTTCACCGCAATGCGAATGGTG
>DKPL01000092.1:79400-80132 GCA_002471185.1 Bacteroides sp. UBA7335 | reverse complement strand
CAGGAATGCGAATGGTGATATCTTGATTGATGCTACAACAGGATTGCCCAAGTATGACAAGACCAACCAAGTGCTTGGTAATGCATCTTGGGACTGGACAGGAGGTGTTAGTACTATATTACATTACAAAAATGTAGGACTAAGTGCGCTATTTGATGTAAAAGTAGGTGCTGATTTATATTCTATGTCTGCTCGTGCCTCTCATGAGTCGGGTAAGAGCCTAGCCACGCTTGAAGGGCGTGAATCTTGGTATAGGTCAGAAGAAGAGCGTCAAGCGGCAGGTATTCCTAAAGGTTCTGCTTCATGGAATGCCACCGGTGGGTTTATCGCTCCAGGTGTCATTGATAATGGTGATGGTACTTATCGTGAGAACGATATATTGATTAATCCTGAGGAGTATTGGATGAGTGTTTGTAGAAATGCTCCATCTATGTTTATCTATGACAATTCTTACATAAAATGTCGTGAGATTACTCTTATCTACCAATTGCCTAAAAAATGGTTGAGAAAAGTTGCACAAGAAATGTCAATATCGTTCGTGGCACGTAATCCATTCATCGTATGGAAGAACATTCCTGATATTGATCCAGATTCTAACTATAATAATACAACGGGTATGGGGCTTGAATATGGCTCACTTCCCTCACGTAAAAGCTATGGCTTTAACCTATATGTCAAATTCTAATAGAGTGATTTAAGAATGAAAACAACAATTAAAACATATTTATTGTC
>DKPL01000092.1:78955-79224 GCA_002471185.1 Bacteroides sp. UBA7335 | reverse complement strand
ACAATTAAAACATATTTATTGTCACTTTTGGCAATATTCGGTATAGCTATAAGTTCATGTAGCGATGACTATATGACAAAACTGAATACTGATCCTTCTAAATCAAATGGTATAGATCCGAATGCTCAGTTAACAACTGCTCAATTGCAGACCTATGGAGATTTAAGTATGGTAGAGATTTATAGGAACTATCACTATGCATTTACACAACAACTTATGGGTGCTTGGAATACAACCAATTATGGAGGTCGCCATACATTAGACAATAA
>DKPL01000092.1:73074-78789 GCA_002471185.1 Bacteroides sp. UBA7335 | reverse complement strand
GGTCGCCATACATTAGACAATAATGAAATGAGTCGTATGTGGACTTCTTATTACCCAATGGCTATTAAAAATTTGACGGATGGAATTTACCGTAGCAATGAAAATTCCTCTTTGAAAAATGTCAATGCTGCTTTACGTATCTACCGTGTCTATATGATGTCATTAATTACAGACTTGTACGGTGATGTTCCTTGTAGCGAAGCTGGATTGGGTTTTCTTGAACAATATTTTAATCCTCGCTACGATACACAAGAAGAGATTTACTCGTGGTTCTTTACAGAACTAAGAGATGCCGTTGCTACTTTAGATACTTCGGGTGATAGAATTACTGGAGATGTTATTTATAAAGGTGAAATTTCAAAATGGCAGAAACTAGCTAACTCTCTTCGTCTGCGTTATGCAATGCGTATTTCAGGTGTTTCACCTGAGAAGGCAAAAGTGGAATTTGAAGATGCCGTTTCTTCAAATGGAGGTATATTTACAGCTGCTTCTGATGATGCATTAATTAAATACATAGAGAGTTCATTTAGTTTTGGACAAGAATCTTATTCTGATTATCGTAGAAATGCACTATCGCAACTGTTGTTTGGTAACGACCCTGCCAATAATCCCAGTTATTTGTGTTCTACCTTCTTCAATCAACTATACAATTCAGGAGATCCTCGTACATTCCTTATTGCCCGCTTCTATTACGATGGTTTAATGAGTTCTACAAGTACTAATAATCGTATTGATCTGACCGCAGAGATACTTGAACAAGGAGTAACAATGAACCCTCGTGACCCAGGGGCTTATTCGTGGGAACCGTGGCCTACTGGATATGAAAGTGATATAATGAAAGCGATAGCAGAGACTAATCCTTCTGTAGTGATAAGTATGGCTAGAGAAACAGAACCCAAGTTGGCAAATAATTTTCTTAAGAGTGATAATCCGGGGGTAGTAATGACTTATGCTGAGGTGAGTTTTCTACTTGCCGAGGCTGCATTAAATGGTTGGGATGTGCCTGGAACGATCGAAGAATGGTATTCAACTGGAGTACAAGCTTCAATGAATTTTCTTGCTAAAAACTATGATTGTGATAAAATATCCGATGAGGCGTTAAGAGAATTTATTGCAAACAATGGATTAGGACATACAAATGAACAACGTAGAGCAGCTATCAATACACAAGCTTGGATACTTCATTTTACCAATCCATCGGAAAGTTGGGCTAACGTGCGTCGTTCAGGTTATCCACGTCTTAAATCACCTGCCGAATATGGTTTCAGCCAGTTCTTAACAGGGGGGGTAGAAATTCCACTACGCTTATGTTACCCTATGCTTGAGGCTTCTTATAATAAACAGAGTTATGATGAGGCACTAAGTCGAATGGGAGGCAATAACAGTTGGCATACCCCTCTTTGGTGGGATGTAAATAATTAGTAAATAATAAAAAATGTAATATGAAACTGATATATAGATTATTAATAGCGCTGCTTCCTATAAATTTGCTATTTATGTCATGCAGCGATGAGCAACCCTTTTCTGTAGCAGGACCCAGTGATGAACCACATATTTTGGCACCTACTTTCCCCGACCGCAATAATGAAGAGCTGCCTACGGTAGCAACCATTACTAGAGATGAAAACTTTACTATGGAACTGACGGTCACACCGGCTGACTATGTAAATGTAGTGTGGTATCTAGATGGCAATGAAGTTGCTGTTGGGGAAAAAGTCAATGTTTCACTATTTGCTGGAGTATACAATATGAAAGTGATTGTTACTACCACGGAAGGAAAATCGACTTCACGTGAAGGTATGATACGTGTTAACCCATTACAGAACGACCCATGGTCTACAGGAGTAGGCTTTGAGCGTATTATTGCCCCAGGTACTCAGGCATTGGTGTATGGAACAAATCTTGAACTAGTAAAAGAGATGCGAATAGGTGAGTGTCCTATTACTGATATTGAGCTTTTCATTGAAGATGGCAATTCCCATCTCTCTTATGTTGTTCCTGCTGATATTAGTGAAGGAGAGCAAAGAATCGTATTTATTGATGCAGATGGAATGGAATATGGTGCTGAAAAAGTTATAGTAAGCTCGCAAGCTTTAATTACGACAGGTGCCGAGAGAACAACTGCTAATGTAGAATGGAATATGGCAGGTATTAATCTAGATAAAATTGTATCTTTTGCAATTGGAGGTAGCTCTGTTACTGATTTTATCAATAAAACATCAACCTCTATTCAATTCATAACTCCTTCATTAGAGGATGGAGAATATGTTTTAACTGGTTTAATGGAAAGTGGAGAAGCGATTACCTTTTTCAAAAAGAAACAGATTTATACCGAGATAGATGTGATTGTGTCCTCCAGACAAGTGTTATGGGAGGGACATCACTATGTGTCGTGGGATTTGCCTGATGAAAGTCCTAACAAAACTTTTAATTTAATCGGGCAAGAGATTTTTACTGTCATCAAACCAGGTTCACTCATGTCTATTCACTATTCGGTAGAACCGACAGCCGAATATCACCAAATTCGCACTACATCGGGTTACTGGACAGACTTACCCGGTACAGGAACGGTAGAGTTTTCTACAGACGGAGTTTTGGAAATCTCTTTGACACAAGCTATGCTTGATATGATTCAAGAACAAGCTGGCTTCCTTTGTGTAGGACACGGATATTATATAGATCTTATAACGCTTAAATAAATTAAATAACAATGAATTTGTATAGAAAAATAGTATTAGGATTTGTGGCAATCATCACCTTTCTCGGTGGGGCACCACTTGCAGCTACCCCCCCCGATAAAGCACTTGAGACTTCAGTTGAGAAAAGATTAAAACGAATGACGCTTGAGGAGAAAATTGGACAAATGACTGAGCTCTCTATAGATGTATTGGGAGAATGGAAAGAGGGCGAGTTCTTTCTTGATCGAGAGAAACTTCATAATGCCATAGCACGTTACAAGGTGGGGTCTATACTCAATGCGCCAGGACCTGTTGCTCAATCAAGAGAGAAGTGGCAGGAATTAATCGGTATGATTCAAGAGGTGTCGATGAAGGAGATAGGCATCCCTTGTATTTATGGACTTGATCAGAACCACGGTACCACTTATACATTGGAGGGAACACTATTTCCACAAAATATTAACTTGGGTGCCTCGTTTAACACTCAGTTGGTGTACGATGCAGCGAAAGTGACTGCTTATGAAACCCGTGCAGCCAACTGTCCTTGGACCTATTCGCCTACGGTAGATATGGCACGTGATCCGCGTTGGTCAAGAGTCTGGGAAAGCTATGGCGAAGATTGTTTGGTTAATGCGATTATGGGAAGTCAAGCTGTACGTGGCTTTCAAGGAGAAGATCCCAATCGTATCCCTATTGATAGAATTGGTACTTCGGTCAAGCACTATATGGGCTACAGTCAGGCACGTACTGGTAAAGATAGAACGCCTGCTTATATCTCGGAAGCAGAGTTGCGTGAAAAATGTTTTGCACCCTTTAAGGCTTGTGTAGAAGCTGGGGCACTTACCGTAATGGTAAATAGTGGGAGCATCAATGGTGTACCTGTACATGCCAGTTATGAGCTGCTCACGAAGTGGTTGAAAGAGGATTTAAACTGGGATGGTATGTTGATAACCGACTGGGCAGACATCAACAACCTCTATACTCGTGAACATGTGGCAGCCAATAAGAAGGAGGCAATAAAAATTGCTATTAATGCAGGTATTGATATGGCAATGGAACCGTATGAGTTAGATTTTTGTACACTGTTAAAAGAACTGGTTGAAGAGGGAGAAGTGGCAATGAGCCGTATTGACGATGCTGCTCGTCGCGTGCTTCGGTTGAAATATCGGTTGGGGCTATTTGATAACCCCAATACATTTACGCAGGATTACCCAGCTTTTGCTAGCCAAATGTCTGCGGAGTTGGCTGTGCGTGCTGCCGAGGAGTCGCAAATACTTTTAAAGAATAATAACCAAATTCTTCCTTTAAAAAGAGGTGTAAAGATTCTAGTAACTGGACCCAATGCAAACTCCATGCGTTGCTTGAACGGTGGATGGAGTTATTCGTGGCAAGGACACTTAACGGATCGATATACAAGTGAATATAATACCATATTTGAAGCTGTTCGTAATAAGTTCGGCAATGAGAACGTGTTGCTTGAACAAGGAGTAACCTATGTATCTGAAGGAAACTATTATGAAGAGAATGCACCTGAGATTGAAAACGCAGTTAGTCAAGCGCAACAGGTAGATGTAATTATTGCTTGTATTGGAGAGAACTCTTACTGTGAAACACCAGGGAATCTGTCTGATTTAGCTATTTCAACCAATCAGAGCGACTTGGTTAAGGCGCTTGCTGCAACAGGGAAACCTATTATTCTAATTCTTAACGGCGGTCGTCCTCGTATTATCAATAAGATAGAACCGCTAGCTGAGGCGGTTATCAACGTCTTGCTTCCTGGTAACTATGGAGGAGATGCATTGGCCAATATCTTGGCAGGTGATGCGAATCCATCGGCCAAGATGCCTTACACCTATCCTCGAAATCAAGCGGAGCTTACGACTTACGATTACCGTGTGAGTGAGGAGATGGACAAAATGGAGGGTGCGTATGATTACGATGCGGTTATTTCGGTTCAATGGCCGTTTGGCTATGGGCAAAGTTACACAACCTTTAATTATGATAATTTGAGCTGTTCGAAGGTCGATTTCAATGCCATGGATGAACTTGTTTGCTCTGTTGATGTTACCAATACAGGAACTGTTATTGGCAAAGAGGTGGTGATGCTATTTAGCCGTGATTTGGTGGCATCGTTAACTCCCGAGAATCGTAGATTGAGAGCGTTCAAAAAGATAGAACTGCAACCGGGTGAAACGCAAACAGTTGTACTCCCTATAAAAGCAAGTGATTTGGCTTTTGTTGGTGCTGATGGTAAATGGATTCTTGAAAAAGGAGGTTTTAGAATACAAATAGGAACTCAATTTATCGAGGTAAATTGTAATACGACCTATCAATGGCAAACACCCAATAAATAGGTGTATTAAGTGTTTTAAAGTAGATAATAGAGTGAGAGTGTGTTAGAATTTATTTTAATAAATAGCATTTTATCTAAAATTAGATCACTATATTTAGGCATGAAAAGAGCTATATCATTACTCAAAAACAGAGTTGATATGGCTCTTTTATACTTTTTGATTACAATCTGTAACTTTTCAGAGTGGACATTTTAGCTTTGACACATCTTCGTAATATGGAAAAAGTGTACCCAAAAACTTGTCCAGAAGAGTGTAATCTTGGCTTATTGGGGATATTTTTAGCGTTGCTTTGCTGTAAATGTATGATATATTGTGATGTGCTCATATAAAATGGAGAGAAAATATTTTACACATTTCTTTCTATCATGTTTTTTCTCTCAAAATAATTGTTGTTTTCCCTTTATTTCTTTTGCTTTCCCGTTTAGCTTTTCTGCCTCTAGTTGGTGGAGGGGTGGCGAAGTAGAGTTGTTAGTTGTGGAATTGCTAACTTTGTTCGGTAAGCATCCGATAATCCACCCGTTTTACATTTGACTAGACTTGCTTATTTTTGTGCATATCTAAACAAATATGCTAATGAGACGATATATGATGACTAAACGGCGACTATACCGAAAAGTAGCAGATACGATGACAAAAGATAAGTTATCTGTCATCAACAATAAAAAAAGCGAAGCCTCGAAAGC
>DKPL01000092.1:42587-72886 GCA_002471185.1 Bacteroides sp. UBA7335 | reverse complement strand
GCTTTCGAGGCTTCGCTTTTTTTTATTTTATAGCAAGATTAGTTTTTACTCTTCTTACTTTCTTCTTTGTGAGCTTTTGGGGCAGCAGTCAGTTTAGCTTTATACGCTTGGGGCGAAGTCAATACTTCAATGGCTTCGTTCAATCCTTTATCACCTTTCAGCTGCTCAATGATTGTGCCACGTTGAAAGTAGTATCGCTTCACAATCTCCAACGCCAAAGCCTGTTTAATCTCTTTCGAGAAGAAGTCAAGATCGCGATCTAAATCGTGTGATAGTTTCTTCTCCAGTAGGGCAAACTCCTCAGAAGAGTCAGTAAGGTATCCTTCGAACTCGGCAGCCTCTTTGAGTGTCTTCAATAGCTTTTCGCTTTGCTGATCGTATTTAAAGTCGGCAGACTTCACCTTTTTCTTAAATTCGTTATAGTCGGCATCTGTCAGTTCAAACGTCTCTGCCGAAGCTATTGTAGGATGCTTCAAACAATAATCAGTAGCATAGTCGAACATCAAATTATCACGTATCAGGTAGAATAAGATATTGGGTAAACGTTCTTGTTTTACTTCGATATCGGGAGTAATACCTCCCCCATCGCGTACTTCACGACCGGCAGCAGTATGAAACACCGTTGTCAGACTATCAGGAATGCGAGCCACCGAACCATCTTCGTTGCGATGACCATAGTCTATGGCTTGCACACAACGCCCGCTTGGGATGTAATATTTAGAGGTAGTAAGTTTAAGTGTTCCACCATAAGGCAATGAGCGAGGCACCTGAACTAGTCCCTTACCAAAAGTGCGATTGCCCACAACTACCGCCCGGTCTAAATCTTGTAAAGCTCCCGATAGGATTTCAGAAGAAGAAGCGGTAGAGTTATTCACCAACACAGCGATCGGAATCTCTAAGTCGAGTGGTTCGCGCAACGTCTTGTAGGTACTGCTGGCTTGTTTTATTTTGCCCTTGGTAGTAACAATGGTTTTGCCACGTGGCACAAAGAAGTTTGCAATCTCCACAGCCTCATCCAACAATCCACCTCCATTGTCGCGCAGGTCGATAACTAGCGAACTGATGCCCTGTTTCTTCAAATCAAGAAAAGCCTTTTTAAACTCTTTAGAAGGATTTCCGGAGAAGGTACTGAGGTTGATATAGCCAATACTATCTTGCAAAACAGCTGCATAAGGGATGGCTTGTGTTTGAATGGTTTGTCTCACCAAGTCGAATGTCATGGGTTGATAGCCTCCATTCAAATCAGGGCGGTCAATCTTCACTTTTAGTTTTGTGCCCACTTGTCCGCGAAGCATCTCACTCACCTCTTGATTATTCTTTCCCGTCAAGTCTACCCCATCAATTTCAACAAGCAAGTCGCCCGCCTTCAATCCGGCATTAGCCGCAGGAGTATTCTCAAACGGTTCAGAAATAACCGACTTCTTCAGTTTAGGATTATACATAATGATAGAACCAATACCACCAAATGATCCTTTAATCATTTGTTCCAATTCACCTTTATTATCTTCGGGATAATAAACGGTATAAGGATCGAGCGCATAAAGCATATTGTCAATTCCTTCGCGAATGGTTTTGTTGGCATCGAGCGTATCGACATAAAACAAGTCAAGCTCTTTAACAATGGCATTGAAGATATCTAGGTTTTTGGCAACTTGAAACGTACGGTCGTCTCCACGCTTAAAGCCAAATAAAAGACCCACCGCAACAGCTGCAATCACCAGAATACCTGTGCGTTTATTAACTATTCTATTCATATATGTTCAGTTTGATAAGCAGAGTAAATGTAATCTTTATCTTGCTTACTCTGAAATTACTTCATTAATTTTTAACTTTATTTCATCCCAAGTCTTTTGTGAGATGGTAGTACCTACCACTTGTATAACATTTCCCGAAAGAATTGAACCTATTTTAGCACACTTTTCGAGTGAGTAACCGCAAGTTAATCCATATAAGAATCCGGCAGCATAATAGTCGCCAGCTCCTGTTGTATCTTTCACATGTTGCACCGTGATGGCATTTACTTTAACCTCTTCGGTTCCTTTACGTATGTACGAGCCTTCTGAGCCCACCTTTACAACTGCAATGCTGCATTGTTTACCAATGGTTTCGATGGCCTCTTGGGGAGTATGTCCGGTAAATGCTTTTGCCTCCTCTTCGTTGGCAAACACAATATCAACATATTTGCTAATAAGTAAAGTAAAAAACTCTTTGTCGGCATCTACAATATTATAGCTGGCCAAGTCGAGACAGATTTGTAATCCGGCCTCTTTGCCCAGTTGGATGGCACGAAGAATCATATCGTGGTCTTGCACCAAATATCCTTCAATATAAAGATAAGCATATCCTTTAAACATATCGGGCGACAATTCATCAGCCTTTAGTGTGGCGGCGGCTCCTAAATAGGTGCCAAAAGTGCGTTCGCCATCATGAGAAATAAAAGTAGATGCCACCCCCGAAGGCAATTCTGAGGTCAAAAGTTTATCTTCAATTCCATTTTTCTCTAAGTTTTCACGAAAAAAGTTCCCGTATTTATCATTTCCTACTTTTCCGATAAATCCGGCAGCAGCTCCCAAACAAGAGAGCCCAAGGATGGTATTTGCGGCCGATCCGCCTGTTGCCAAGTGGGTTTTCATACCCTCAAAACAAGAGTTAATCTCCTGAAACTTAGCTTCATCTATCAATTGCATACCACCACGAGGTAGACCTAACTCTTCTAACAATGTATCGTCTTTAAGAGTAGCAAGTACGTCTACCAAGGCATTGCCTAAACCTAAAATTTTATCCATTACTGCATTTTTTTTTGCAAAGATATTGCATATTTCAAAATAACCTATTACTTTTGCAACGCATTTGAGAAAAAAACATTCTTCCTTAGCTCAGTCGGTTAGAGCATCTGACTGTTAATCAGAGGGTCCTTGGTTCAAGTCCAAGAGGAAGAGCAAAAGCTCAAATGTACATTCTTCCTTAGCTCAGTCGGTTAGAGCATCTGACTGTTAATCAGAGGGTCCTTGGTTCAAGTCCAAGAGGAAGAGCAAAAAGGTTCGCTAATGCGAACCTTTTTTGTTTTATACCGTTGCCATTGCCAAAGTCAAAACACTTAGTTGCACATGGGGTATCTCACTGAACGCGTCGGCACAAGCCACACAAGTAGAGCCGGTAGTGAGTACATCATCAATAAGCAACACATGCTTACCTTCGAGAAGTTGAGGAGTATGCAACTTAAAAATGCCCTCCACATTGGCCCAGCGTTCAAATACCGATTTGCGAGTTTGTGTTTCGGTATATTTTTGCCGAGTCAGCGCCTGTTTAAGCAACGGGATGCCGGTGACAGCAGAGATACCCAAAGCGATGTATTCGCTTTGATTATAGCCTCGGATACGTTGCTTCTTTGGATGCAGTGGCACTGGCAACAGATAATCTACCCCATCAAAAAAACCATCAACCAATAGTTCGGCTGCCAATTGTCTACCCATCTTGGTACCAATCTCCTTTTCGCCTCGATACTTCAATCGATGAAGAATCTGCCTGAAATCACTTCCACGATGATAGTAGAAATAAGATGTGGCACGTTGCAAAGTAGTTTTGCCCCAGAAAAGCTGTTCGGCGGCATTGTCGACTTGTCGATGCAGGTTAGTGCGGGGCAACTTCATGTCGCACTGCACACACAAGCACCCCCCTTGCGAAGACAAAGGAAGCCCACACACCACACAAGTTTGAGGGTAGAGAAGAGCGACAATCGCCTTTAACCAATTGTTGAGTGCCATAATTGCCAAACACTTTATTGAGGCTGACTCATGCCGTGAGGTAGTGCCTGTGGCAGTAAGTCGGCAAATAGATGATGTAAATGTCCGTTGGTAGCAATGATGTGATGCCCTTCGACAAAGTCGTTACTGCCATAGAAGTTGGTAACTTTGCCACCCGCCTCCATCACCAGCAGTGCGGCTGCCGAGAAATCCCAACGACCGATAAAAGCTTCTGCCCAAGCATCAAAACGACCTGCCGCTACATAGCAGATGGCTGCCGCCGCCGAACCATTCATGCGAATGCCTCCCACTTTGCCATAAAGCGAATGAATGAGATGGAGCGCTGTATGCTTGTAGGCCTCTGAGTTGTAAGGAAGTTCGCAGATGATAAAAGCATCTTGCGGATTACGCACATCAGATACCCGTATGGGTTGTTCATTGAGCCAAGCGCCTCCACCCTGCCAAGCGTAGAAACACTCGTCGCGACACACCTCATAAACCACCCCTATCAACAGTGTTTTTCCTGCCCGTAGCGAGATACTCACGCAGTAGGGTGCATTATCGTGTATAAAGTTGGTGGTTCCATCGAGCGGGTCGATAACCCAGCAATAGGCCTCATCGTGATAGTGGGCAGTACCCTCTTCGGTTATAAACCCGGCTTGAGGTAGAAGAGCAGAAAGTGCCTCCACCAGTTGTTTTTCAGACTCTTTGTCTACATAGGACACATAATCGTGGGCCTGTTTCTCTATCACCTGTTCCCGTCGAAAGCTTTTGCGTTCTTGACGTAGAAAGTCACCGCAGTGACGAGCAATGCCGCATACATCAACCGTCAGCTTTTTCAAATCTATTTCACTCATCTGTATTGTTATTTGAGGTTATACCTGTGTTTTTTACCTGTCGAAAGAGAATCAGTTCATTCCGGTGCTATCCATCTACAAGGCTTCTGAAAGGGG
The DNA here is from genome assembly GCA_002471185.1 of Bacteroides sp. UBA7335. Lineage (GTDB taxonomy): Bacteria > Bacteroidota > Bacteroidia > Bacteroidales > Bacteroidaceae > Bacteroides. The sequence continues at coordinate 68,190 of DKPL01000092.1, read as the reverse complement.
GGCTATCAGAGCAGGCTTACCCATCTATTGGAACAAGCTTCCCAATCTATTGGAACATTTTTTTCAATACATTGAAACTGGCCTGTCAATAAAGAGAGATGAACACTCAACAAAATCGAGTGGCTTGTCGTTCTAAAAAAGTGACGTCAGGACTACCCGTTTTGGACCGGTTGATGCACAAAGTTAACGATATAATAAATAGAGTGTGCCGGCTGTGGCGCTTTTTTGTATTTTTGTGCCAACTATAGTGTATTACTTATGAAACATCCTTTGCATTTATTCAAATACTGCCCCGAATGTGGCTCGTTGCACTTTGTGGTAAACAACGAAAAGTCAAAACGCTGCGAGTCGTGCGGCTTTGTTTATTACTTCAACCCCTCGGCTGCTACGGTGGCACTCATCCTCAACAAGCAGGGCGAACTGTTGGTGTGCCGACGCGCCAAAGAGCCCGCCAAAGACACACTCGACCTACCCGGTGGTTTTATCGACTCGTTCGAAACGGCTGAAGAGGGGGTGATGCGTGAAGTTTTGGAAGAGACAGGCCTAAAGGTGGATGAAGCCATCTATCGGTTTTCGCTCCCCAACATCTACCCCTTCTCGGGATTTGAAGTGCATACGCTCGATCTTTTCTTTGTGTGCAGGGTAGACGATACCGATTTTGTAAGCGCTCAAGATGATGCTGCCGAGGCCTTCTTTGTGCCTATCGACCAGGTAAACCCCAACGAGTTTGGACTGAAATCGGTACGAGAAGGTGTAATGCGCTTTCTGAAAGAATTATAATTCTTGCTACAGAATAAGAAAGAGTTAAAAGGAAATCGTATTTTTGTAAAAACACCTAAATGATTATGAATAAAAGAATTTCACGATTATGCTGTGCTCTGCTTTGCAGTTTCCCTGTGATAGCTTCAGCGCAGAATGTCGATAAAATCACCTCTCCGGTCAATCTATACGAAGAAGGACGTGTGCTCTTTCTTCAAAAAAATTATGCCGCGGCAAATACCACATTGCAATCGTTCGTCCATCAAGACCCCGAGAGCCGTTTGCGCCAAGAGGCGGAGTATATGCTGGTATGTACTGCCTACGAACTAAAAGACAGTAATAGCTTACAACAACTCGAACGCTACTTGGAGGTTTACCCCGACTCGCCTTATGCCAATCGCATCTATGCCTTGATGGGAGCTTGCTTCTTCTACCAACGTAAGTTTCCCGAAGCATTGGCTATGCTCAACTCTTCGCACCTCTACCAACTGAGCGATGCCGAACGCGACCAAATGACATACATGATGGCTACCTGCTACTTGGAGCTGGGCAACCTTAGCGAAGCGGCTGTGTGGTTTGAAACACTTAAAGCCAGTAGCACCACGTATGACGACGATTGTACGTACTATCTATCTTACATCCGCTACATGCAACAGCGCTATGACGAAGCACTCAATGGTTTCGTCTCATTGCAATATAATGGGAAGTACGAAGCCTTAGTGCCCTACTACATTGCCGAAATTTATCTGCTGAAGCATCAACCCAATAAAGCCATTGAGATGGCACAGAAGTTCTTAAACGACCATCCAAGCAGCGAATATACTGCCGAGATGTATCGCATCATTGGTGAGGCTTACTACGAGTTACGTAACTACAACGAAGCCATCAAAGCACTGTCTTATTACGCTTCGCATACCACCGAGCCACGTCGAGATGCCCTATACATGCTGGGTATCGCCTACTTTCAAACCGGGGTAAATAGTAAGGCGGCAGAAACTTTGGCACACGTGACTACGCAACAGGATGCTTTGACTCAAAATGCTTATTTGCACATGGGATTGGCCTACCTCAACCTAGCCGAGCGCAACAAGGCTCGCATGGCATTTGAGCAGGCAGCCAACATGGACTTTAACGCACAAATCAAAGAGCAGGCTGCCTACAACTACGCATTGGCACTGCACGAAACCTCATACTCGGGCTTTGGAGAGTCGGTTACCGCTTTCGAGAAGTTCTTAAACAGCTACCCCAACTCGCCTTACAAAGAGATGGTGAGCAACTACTTGGTCGAGGTTTATCTTACTACACGTAGCTACGACTCGGCACTGACCTCGATAGACCGCATCAAACAACCCGACCGACGCATCCTCGAAGCCAAACAGAAGATTTTGTTTCACCTAGGCACAGAGGCAGTGGCAAATGCTGCTTATCAAAAGGCCATTAACTACCTTGATTTGTCTATCGCTCTGGGACAGTACAACCAAGCTACCAAAACACAAGCTTTGTACTGGCGCGGTGAGTCGTACTACCGATTGGGCGAACTCAACCAAGCGGCGCAAAACTTTAAGCAATACTTGCAACAGGCAGGTAGTGGACAAAACGAAATGACAGCACTGGCCAATTATGGCTTAGGCTACATCGCCTTCAAGCAGAAACAGTATGCCGAAGCTCGTACCTACTTTACCCGATACGCCGACTTAGCAGGCAATCAAGCCAACAAAGCCTTGCTGGCCGATGCCAACAACCGCATTGCCGACACCTACCTCAACAATCGTCAGTTTGACGAAGCTAAACAGTATTATGCTCAATCGGAGGGCATGCACGAAGCTTCGGGCGATTATGCTTTCTATCAGATGGCATTGGTGTCGGGCTTGCAAAAAGATAACTCGGGCAAGATTTCGTTGCTCAACCGATTGATAGGCAAGTACCCCAACTCGCCTTATGCAGTGAATGCCCTCTACGAGAAAGGACGTGCTTATGTGATGCTCGAAAACAACAATCAAGCCATCAATGCCTTTTCTGACTTGGTAGAGAAATACCCTGCCAGTCCGCTGAGTCGTAAAGCAGCTGCCGAAATCGGTCTGCTATACTACCAAGACGGTGCCTTCGACAAAGCCATTGCAGCCTACAAACAAGTGGTACAGAAGTATCCGGGCAGCGAAGAGGCTCGTTTGGCTATGCTCGACCTTAAATCGATTTATGTAGACATGAATCGCATTGAGGAGTTTGCAGCTTTGGCCAACTCAATGCCGGGCAACTTCCAGTTTGATGCTTCTGAGCAAGACTCACTGACCTACATCGCTGCCGAAAAAATCTACATGAGAGGGCGCATCGAAGAGTCTAAAGGAAGTTTCCAACGCTACTTGCAAAGTTATCCGCAAGGCGCTTTTGTGCTCAACTCGCACTACTACCTAAGTCGCATAGCCAATGAACAGAAAAATCAAGACCAACTCTTGCTACATTCGGGCGAATTACTAAAGTTTCCTGATAGTCCGTATGCCGAAGAGGCATTGCTAATGCGCGCACCGGTGTTGTTTGAACAACGTCGCTACCCCGAGGCACTAGCCACTTACAATCAGCTACGTGAGAAAACCATGAATCCCGAACGACGTATCTTAGCCGAAACCGGGATGCTCCGTTCTGCTTATCTGATGAAAGACGATGTAGAGATTATCAATGCAGCAACTACCCTGCTCAACGAACCGAAGCTATCGCCCGAACTCACCAATGAGGCACTATACTATCGAGCTAAGTCGTACTTAAACCACGATGCCGAAGGCTATGCTATGCAAGACTTGACACAGTTGGCCAAAGATACACGCAACCTCTATGGAGCTGAAGCAAAATATATGCTAGCCAACCAACTATACAAAGCGGGCAAGTACAACGAAGCCGAAGCACAGTTACTAAACTACATCGACCAAAGCACACCCCATATCTACTGGTTAGCACGTAGCTTTGTGTTGCTATCTGATGTGTATGTGGCCATGAACAAACCCGTCGACGCACGTCAATATCTGCTCAGCTTGCAGCAAAACTACACAGCGCAAGATGACATTCCGGTGATGATCAAAAGCCGATTGGAAAAGTTGAATAAGTAAATAGAGCCTACAATGAATCGCATTTATTATATATCGGCAGCCTTGCTGCTAAGTGCCTTGAGCCACGAGTCGAAGGCACAAACTCAACCACAAGATACTACCATGAACCGAGTGATGGTAGTAGAACAAGAGTACACACCCGAAATAGTGGACGCTTCACGAATTGACCTTCTGCCCAAAGTAGAACTGCCTGTCATTGTGAAGAGCCAAGTGGAGTATGCCATCAGCGCTACTCCCGCCAAAGAAGTTCCGGCAGGGGTGATGCCTCCGCTTATTGTCAACGAACAACAACCCAATCCCAAAACGGGTTTCTTGCGCTTGGGAGCAGGCAACTATGGCAATGTAGACGTACTGGCCAACTACCTGTTTCTGCTTTCACCCAAAGACAAGCTCGACCTCTACTTCAAGCTCAATGGCATGAAGGGCAACTTAGACCTGCCCGACAATACAGAGGATTGGAAATCGCACTACTATCGCACTCGTGCAGCGGTGAACTACCTCCACCACTTCAACCAAGTTGATTTCAACTTGGCCGGACAATTCGGACTGAGCAATTTCAACTTCATACCCAACGAGTGGGCAGATAAGCAGCGCTTCACATCGGGCAGCTTGCACATCGGTGCAAAGTCTACCACTGATGAGATGATTTTGCAGTTTGAAGCCGAAACCAACCTGCAGATGTATGAACGCAAGATGAACCTTTTCAACGATGGAGGAATGACCGAAAGCCGCATTAAAACACGCGGTAATGTGTGGGGAGCGGTAAAGGAAGAGCAATACATCGGTGTAGTGCTCGAAATGAACAACTTGCTCTACCAAGGTAAAGGGCTAAAAGATTATACCACCATCGACCTTAATCCCTACTACCACATCTTCAACGATATATGGAATGTACGTGTGGGGGCGCATGTCGATTTGGCTATAGGACATGGCAAAGGACTGAGGGCAGCACCGGATGTTAAGGTGGAATACACCTTTGCAGACAGCTACGTGACCTACGTAAAGGCTACCGGAGGACGTATGCTGAACGATTTCAACCGACTTGAGGTGGAAAACCCGTATGCAAACCTCAATCAGCAAGTTGAAAACACTTACGAGCAAATCAATGCTGCCATCGGCATAAAAGGTAGTCCGATGAATGGACTGTGGTTTAACCTATTCGGCGGTTATCAAGAGCTAAGAGATGATTTGTATAACTGGTTTGCTCCTACTGCAACCGAAGAGCAGCCAAGTTCGCGCTACCAGCCCATCATTTTTAAAAACACAAACACTGAAAATGCCTATGGGGGAGCCACAATTAGCTACAACTATAAAGAGATAATCAACCTATCGGCTACAGGCATCTATCGCCACTGGAAAGCCGACGAAGAGTGGGCACTACTATACAAGCCCAACGTAGAGTTCAACTTCAATGCCGACTTCCGTCCGCTAGATAAGTTACTCGTCAACTTGAGCTATCAATACATGGGTCGCCCTAAGGTAGGTAGCGACAATATACAAATAGGAGCTATCAACAACCTAAACGTAGGAGCAAGCTATCAGTTACTAAAGTTTTTATCGGTATTTGGCAGAGTAAACAACCTACTCAACAAGAGCTACCAATGGTATTTTGACTATCCCACCGAAAAACTAAACTTCGTGGCAGGAGTCGGTTTCAAATTCTAAATAAATAACAACAAATCAAAGGCGTATGAATGAGCTAAAACTTATTCATACGCCTTTGGTTTGTTGCTCAATTGTTAATCATAAAGACTCAATTTTCGCAAAAAAAACAGATTATTTATATATTATAAGGTGGTAACAATAATTTTTTTCTACTTTTGCGGCAAAATAACAGACGCACGAAGCGTGTTCAAATCAAAAGAACACTTACGTAATGCGACCTATTTAATGTAACAGAGTATGCAAAAAAACCTTGTAATCGTCGAGTCTCCTGCCAAAGCAAAAACTATTGAGAAATTTTTAGGAAAAGACTATAAAGTACTCTCAAGCTATGGTCATATCAGAGATTTAAAGAAGAAATCATTCAGTATTGATATTGAAAAAGACTTTGCTCCAACATACGAAATATCCTCTGACAAGAAAGAAGTTGTAAAGAATCTGCAAGCAGAAGCTGCCAAAGCAGATACGGTATGGCTCGCATCCGATGAGGACCGTGAAGGGGAAGCCATAGCATGGCACCTTTACGAAGTATTAAAGCTTAACCCCGAACACACAAAACGAATCGTATTCCATGAAATTACCAAGAATGCCATTCTAAAAGCCATCGATAACCCACGCGATATCGACATGAACTTAGTGAATGCACAACAGGCACGTCGCGTACTCGATCGTATTGTAGGTTTTGAGTTATCTCCTGTGTTGTGGAAAAAAGTTCGTCCGGCATTGTCGGCCGGCCGCGTGCAGTCAGTAGCCGTACGCCTCATCGTAGAACGCGAACGCGAAGTAAACGCTTTTGAAAGCGAAGCCAGCTACCGTGTTATCGCCATCTTCTTAGTGCCCGACAAAGATGGCAAAATGGTTGAAATGAAAGCTGAACTTAACCGCAGACTGAAAACCAAAGAAGAGGCTGAACAGTTCTTGGAACAATGCAAAACGGCAAAGTTTAAAATTGAAAACATAGCGGTGAAGCCTACTAAAAAGAGTCCGGCTGCACCTTTTACCACCTCTACACTACAGCAGGAGGCTGCTCGTAAACTAAGCTTTACAGTGGCACAAACCATGATGCTGGCACAAAAACTGTACGAGGCGGGGCTTATCACTTATATGCGTACCGACTCAGTCAATCTATCGGAATATGCTATTGCTGACAGCAAACAGACTATTACCAATATGATGGGCGAGAGATATGTGCAAACCAGACATTTCACCACCAAAACAAAAGGTGCACAAGAGGCTCATGAGGCTATCCGTCCTACCTACATCGAAAATGAATCGGTAAGCGCAGGTGCACAAGAAAAACGACTATACGACTTAATTTGGAAACGTACTATTGCTTCGCAAATGGCAGATGCCGAACTCGAAAAGACAACGGCTACCATCAGCATCAGCAACAGTGGTGACCATTTTACTGCTGTGGGCGAAGTAATCACATTCGATGGTTTCTTGCGCATCTATCGCGAGTCGTATGACGATGATAATGAGCAGGAAGATGAAAGCCGTTTATTGCCTCCATTGGCCAAAGGACAAGATCTTGTAAACCAAAACATATCGGCTACTGAGCGTTTCACACAACGTCCACCAAGATATACCGAAGCAAGCCTAGTACGCAAACTAGAAGAGTTGGGTATCGGTCGTCCGTCTACTTATGCACCGACTATCTCTACCATTCAGCAACGCGAATATGTAGTAAAAGGTGAGAAACCGGGTGAGGAGCGTCCGTACAACGTGTTATTGTTGAAGAATGGAACATTGACTCAAACGGTTCAAACCGAAATAGCGGGTGCTGAAAAGGCCAAACTGATGCCAACTGATACAGGTATTGTGGTAAATGACTTCTTGACAGAGTTCTTCCCAAATATCTTAAACTATAACTTTACAGCAAATATTGAAAAGGAGTTCGACGAAATTGCCGATGGCGAAAAAGAGTGGAACTCTATTATGCATAATTTCTATACCGATTTCCACCCTTTGGTTGAGTCTACGCTTGCCATCAAAGGCAAACAGAAGGTGGGCGAACGCATTTTGGGCGAAGAGCCCGGTACAGGATTGCCTGTATCTGTAAAGATTGGTCGTTTCGGTCCGATGGTACAAATTGGCAATACCGAAAGCGAAGAAAAGCCTCGTTTCTCACGTCTTACAAAGGATCTCTCAATGGAAACCATTACATTGGAGCAAGCATTAGATTTGTTTAAGCTACCACGTACTTTAGGCGAATACGAAGACAAGGAGGTAACCATCGGTACCGGTCGTTTCGGTCCGTATGTTCGTCACGACGACAAGTATTTCTCACTCCCCAAAACTGCCGATCCAATGTCGGTGACTCTTGATGAGGCCATCGCTTTGATTGAAGAGAAACGCGAAGCTGAGAAACAGAAGCACATCAAACAGTTTGAGGAAGATGCCGAAATGTTGATTCTAAACGGCAGATATGGTCCATATATCAGCTACAAGAAGAAGAACTATAAGATTCCGCAAAACATCGTCCCACAAGACCTTAGCTTGCAAGCTTGTTTGGACTTGATTAAGCTACAAACAGAGAAGGCAGAAACAGCTCCTGCAAAGAGACGTAAAGCTGCCGCTAAGAAGAAATAAGCGATTCTTTCTGGCAGCATTGTTCTGCCAATGAACCTATAAAAAGAATGCCTCTTTCGAATCAATCGAAAGAGGCATTCTTTTTATCTATAGTAGGCAGTAAAACCACCCATTTTCTTATTACATTCTGTCAGGTACTTCCATACCCAATAAGGCCATGCCCAAACGTACCACTTTAGCAACATTGGCAGAAAGGGTAAGACGGAACAACTTCAACTCTTGATTCTCTTCGCGCAAAATGCTGAAGTCATGATAGAACTGATTGTACTCTTTTACCAATTCATAGATATAGTTAGCAATAATCGAAGGACTATAATCTGTTCCGGCTTGTTTCACTACAGCAGCAAAGTCTGCTACTAGCTGAATCAACCCTTCTTCTTTTTCACTCAGTACAACCCCGGTAGGTAATTGAGATGGAATAGCAATACCATTCTCAGCAGCTTTACGCAATACCGATTGAATACGTGCATAAGTATATTGAATAAACGGACCGGTGTTTCCGTTGAAATCAATCGATTCTTTAGGATTGAAAGTCATGTTCTTACGAGCATCAACCTTCAAGATGAAATACTTCAAAGCACCCAAACCTACGATTCGAGCAATATTGTCAGCTTCCTCTTGTGACAGTCCATCCAATTTACCCAACTCTTGCGAAGTTTCTTTAGCAGTAGAGATCATCTCTTCCATCAAGTCGTCAGCATCTACTACCGTTCCTTCACGAGACTTCATCTTACCTTCAGGCAACTCTACCATACCATAAGAGAAGTGCACTAAGCCTTTGCCCCAGTCGAAACCAAGCTTATCAAGCAAAATAGAAAGAACTTGAAAGTGATAGTTTTGCTCATTACCTACTACGTAAATCATCTTATTGATGGCGTAGTCATCAAAGCGCAACTTAGCCGTACCGATATCTTGAGTCATATATACCGAAGTTCCATCACCACGAAGCAGTAGTTTGTGGTCTAAACCTTCGGCTGTTAAATCGGCCCATACAGAGCCATCTTCTTTTTTATAACAGATGCCTTTTGCAAGTCCCTCAAGAACTTTATCACGACCTACTGTGTATGTATCCGATTCATAATAAATCTTATCAAAACTCACACCCATCTTCTCGTAAGTCTTATCGAAACCTTCGTAAACCCATCCATTCATCATTTCCCACAATCCACGAACTTCAAGGTCTCCTTGCTCCCACTTCAATAGCATTTCGCGAGCTTGTGCCATCAGTGGAGATGCAGCTTCAGCCTCCTCTTTGGTCATGCCTTTTTGCATCAGCTCAGCAACCTCAGCTTTATAGTGTTTATCAAAAGCCACGTAATAGTCACCCACTAAGTGGTCGCCTTTCTTTCCCGATGATTGAGGAGTCTCTCCGTTTCCATAAAGTTTCCAAGCCAACATCGACTTGCAGATATGAATACCACGGTCGTTTACAATATTGGTTTTCACCACCTTATTGCCATTAGCCTTCACGATATTAGCCAATGCATTACCCAAAAGATTATTGCGAACGTGGCCTAAGTGAAGAGGTTTGTTTGTATTTGGCGATGAATATTCAATCATAACCAAAGGTGAATTATCATCAGCTTCAACAATACCGTATTGAGCATCAGCATGAATCGTATTAAGCAGTTCAATCCAGGCAGCCGAATCAATAGTCAGATTCAAGAAACCTTTAATCACATTATAGCCCGATACAGCAGGTTCGTTTGCCACAAGATAAGCACCAATCTCTTCTGCAGTTTGTTCAGGTCCTTTCTTTGACATACGAAGAAAGGGAAATACAACTAAAGTCAAGTGACCTTCAAATTCTTTTTTAGTCTTCTGCAACTGTATTTGAGAAGCAGAGACATCCTGTCCGTAAAGAGCTTGTAATCCAGCAATTACCGACTCAATAAGTTTATTTTCTATATTCATATACAATCTCTTGTTTCGTGGCGGCAAAGATACAAAAAAAGGAGACGTTTAAACGTCTCCTTTACTATTTTCTTTTTGAGTAGATGCGTATTATTCAACAGCTGCAGACAATTCTGCACCGGCTTTGAACTTAGCAACTTTCTTGCCAGGTATTACAATAGGCTTCTTTGTAGAAGGATTGATACCGGTTCTTTCAGCTCGTTCGGTTACCAAAAACGTACCAAAGCCTACAAGAGAAACTTTTTCACCACCCTTAAGGGCACCTGTGACAGAAGAGACAAAAGCTTCAACAGCTTTTTTAGAATCAGCTCTACTTAAGCCAGATTCAGCAGCAATAGCATTAATAAGTTCAGCCTTATTCATAGTTCTAAATTAAATAATTAAATATGTTAGACAAAAGATAGACATAAAGTCCTCACAAATATAGACTAACAGAATAAAATATCAAATAAAAACTTAAAAAAAACGTATCAATTTATTGAAAAAGAGCTAATGAAAGCCTTTTATACTGCCATATAACAGAATTTATTCTTAATTTTGCGATACTTTACTATCGAAAATTAAAATATAACGAATATGATGCAAATGCCAAAAGTTACCAAGAATATCATAATAATCAACGTATTATTATTCTTTGGTACCATTGTTGCCAAGTCATACAATATAGACTTAACTCAATATTTAGGTTTACATTTTTTCTTAGCAAGCGACTTTAATCCCGCTCAACTTATCACCTATATGTTTATGCACGGTGGATGGGGCCATTTATTCTTTAACATGTTTGCTGTGTGGATGTTTGGTCGCACCTTAGAGCAGGTTTGGGGACCACGTCGCTTTTTATTTTACTACGTTGCCTGCGGTATAGGCGCAGGACTTATTCAAGAAGCTGTTCAGTTTATAGAATACCAATCGGTACTATCTAACTATACGATGGTAAATACAGGAATGGGTACTATCCCTATGGACCAATACTTGAATTTGATTAACACGGTGGGAGCTTCGGGAGCAGTCTACGCCATCCTATTAGGTTTTGGTATGTTATTTCCCAACACACCGATGTTTATCTTTCCACTTCCGGTGCCTATTAAAGCAAAATATTTTGTAATTGGATATGCTTTAATCGAGTTATGGTCGGGATTTTCGAACAACCCCAACGATAATGTGGCACACTTCGCCCATTTAGGCGGTATGATTTTCGGTTTTATATTGATTACCTATTGGAAGAAAAAAAACAGAAACAACAATGGCACATATTATAACTGATTTAAAAGAGAAGTTTAGCAGAGGAAACATCGTCACCCGACTGATTTTTATCAATGCGGCTGTTTTCATAGCAGTCACTCTTATTAATATATTCCTAAAACTATTCAATCGAAGTGCATTCGACATTTTTGAGCTGCTTGCACTTCCTGCCTCTTTTAGCCGTTTCATTCTACAGCCGTGGTCTATTATCACCTACATGTTTATGCATGCCGACTTGCTGCATATTCTCTTCAACATGCTATGGCTATTTTGGTTTGGACAACTTTTCTTATATACCTTCTCAGCCAAACACCTTAGAGGCTTGTATTTGCTGGGTGGTATTTGTGGAGGAGTGTTATACATGGCTTCCTACAACATCTTTCCCTATTTTGAACCTATGATTATGGGTTCGACTATGGTGGGAGCATCGGCATCGGTATTGGCTATTGTTATTGCTACCGCCTATCGGGAGCCCAACTATCCTATCCGTCTATTGCTTTTTGGAACGATTCGATTAAAGTATCTAGCGCTGATTGTGGTATTAACAGATTTATTATTTCTAACCTCGAACAATGCCGGAGGACATATCGCTCACATTGGTGGCGCATTGGCCGGACTATGGTTTGCGGCAAGCTTAAAGCGTGGTACTGACATTACAGCCTGGATTAACAAACCCGTAGATGCCATTATCGGATTGTTCAGTCGTAAACCGGGAAGCAAACGTAAACCTAAAATGAAAGTGCAATATGGCAATGCCGAACGTCAGAAAGATTATAACTACAACGCTCAGAAAAAGGTAAAAGCCGAAGAGATAGACCGCATTTTGGACAAACTGAAGAAATCGGGATACGAGAGTCTTACGACAGAAGAGAAGAAAAGCCTCTTTGATGCCAGCAAAAAGTAAAAGATGAAAGCAATCGGAAAAGTATTTTCATACACGCTCCTTGCCGTGAACGTGTTTTTTGCCTGTACGTTGTTATTGATAGCATACAGCCCATATATCCATCCACAAGCACACCCTATTGAGTCGTGCATGGGGTTGGCATTTCCTATTTTTCTGATTATAAATGTATTGTTTTTTATTTTCTGGTTACTCATCAACTTTCGGTTTGCCTTGTTTCCACTTGTGGTATTGCTTATCTGTTATCCGCAGATACGCCTATACATGCCTATAAACTATAAAACAAAGGAGATTCCCGAAAACAGCATCAAGCTACTCTCTTACAATGTAATGGGATTTAACCACATCAAAGATGAGAAAGAGAATAATAAGGTGTTGAACTATATTCGCAATAGCAATGCCGATATCATCTGTTTGCAAGAGTATAATACTTCGGGAAACGAGAAGTACCTAACTAACAAAGATGTGGTAAAAGCGCTATCAGACTATCCTTATCAAAGGGTTACGAAGGTAGGTAAAAACGGAGGCGATAATAGGATTGCTCTCTTCTCGAAATTTCCTATTTTATCGACTCGTCGCATCGACTATCCAAGTCAATACAATGGTTCGGCTATGTATGAGCTAAAGATAGGTAATGACACCGTGTTGCTTATCAACAATCACTTAGAGTCAAACAAGTTAACTGCCGAAGATAAAGCGAAGTTCAATAAAATGATAAAAGAGCCGGACAAGGAAAACGTGAAACTAGGCGCTACACAACTTATTAAGAAGTTGGCTGAGGCTTCAGCCATTCGCTCTATTCAAGCAGACAGCATCGCTAAGGTTATTGAGCAATCACCCCACCGACCGGTCATTGTTTGCGGCGACTTCAACGATAACCCCATCTCATACACGCATCGGGTGATTGGTGAAAATCTTAATGATGCTTTTGAGAAATCGGGCAAAGGATTAGGAATCTCTTACAATCAAAATCGTTTCTATTTTCGAATCGACCATATATTGACTAGCAAAAATATTGATGTATTCAACTGTACAGTCGATAGAAGCATCAGCGAATCAGATCATTATCCTATCATAACTTACTTAAAGATAAACAAGTAAACTTCCTGTAGAAGAAATCTTAATATTATATATTTATGAACATCAAGAAACCACTATTTATTTTAGCTGCAAGTTTTATGATATGTGCATGCGCAACAAAAACGGAAAACCCGTTTTACAGTGAGTTCCAGACTCCATTTGGAACACCTCCTTTTGAGCAAATCAAAATGGAACATTATGAGCCAGCCTTTACCAAAGGAATGGCCGAACAAAACGAAATCATTGCTTCGATTGTGAATAACCCCGAAGCTCCTACTTTTGAGAACACCATTGTGGCTCTCGATAACAGCTCACCAATCTTAAACCGCGTATCAGCTGTATTCTACGGTTTGACCGGTGCCGAGACTAACGACAGCCTGACTGCACTTTCTATGAAGTTGGCGCCGGTGATGTCGGAACACTCTGACAATATCATGCTCAATGCCGGACTTTTTGAGAGAATCAATGCGGTTTATCAACAAAAAGATAGCTTAAACCTGACAACAGAACAACAACGTTTGTTGGATCAGACTTATAAAAGCTTCGTTCGCTCGGGTGCAAACCTTAACGACGAACAACAAGCTCGCTTACGCGAAATCAACAAACAGCTCTCTACGCTTGGATTGACTTTCAGCAACAACTTGCTCAATACCGACAACGAATACCAACTATTCGTAGAAAACGAAGAAGAGTTGAGCGGATTGCCCGAATGGTTCCGCCAAAGTGCAGCCGAAGAGGCCAAAGCTGCCGGCAAAGAGGGACAATGGATGTTCACACTACGCAATGCCAGTCGTTTACCACTACTTCAATATGCCGACAATCGCGATTTGCGCGAGAAAATCTTTACGGCATACATCAACCGTGGAAACAATGGCGACAAGAACGATAACAAAGAAATCATTACTCAAGTGGTAAAGCTTCGCCTAGAGAAGGCTAAGATGTTGGGATACAACAACTATGCAAACTTTGTGCTAGACAACACCATGGCAAAGAACTCGGATGCAGTAATGGACTTTTTGAACAACCTTTGGCAGTATGCTTTGCCTAAAGCTAAAAACGAAGCAACTGAGCTTCAAGCTATGATGGACAAAGAGGGCAAAGGCGAGAAACTTGAAGGCTGGGACTGGTGGTACTACACCGAAAAGTTGCGTAAAGAGAAATACAGCTTGGACGAAGAGCAAATTAAGCCTTATTTCCAAATTGAAAACGTACGCGATGGTGCATTTAGTGTAGCCAACAAACTTTATGGCATAAACTTCACCCCTATTGAGGGCATTTCGACCTATCATCCAGATGTAGATGTATTTGAAGTGACCGATGCAGATGGGTCACACATCGGTATCTTCTATGTCGACTTCTTCCCACGTCCGGGCAAACGCTTTGGTGCATGGATGAGTAGCTTCCGCAAACAACAAGGTGAAACCCGCCCATTGATTTATAATGTTTGTAACTTTACCAAACCAATTGGAGACACTCCTTCTTTGCTAACATTAGATGAAGTAGAGACGCTATACCATGAGTTAGGACACGGATTGCACGGATTGCTTTCTAACTGTCAGTACTACGGTGTATCGGGCACAAGTGTGGCACGCGACTTTGTAGAACTTCCTTCGCAAATTAACGAGCACTGGTCGATGAAGCCTGAAGTGTTGAAAATGTATGCTAAACACTACCAAACAGGTGAAGTCATCCCCGACTCTTTGATTAACAAAATCTTAAATCAATCTACATTCAATCAAGGATTTATGACAACTGAGTTGCTTGCTGCAGCATTGTTGGATATGAACCTACACAACTTGACTGAGATAGATGACAATCTTGATGTGGTAGAGTTTGAAAACGAAGCGATGAAAAACTTAGGGTTAATTTCTCAAATACCTCCACGCTATCGCACCACTTACTTCAATCACATTATTGGTGGATATGCAGCCGGATACTACAGCTATTTGTGGGCTAACGTACTCGACAATGATGCATTCGAGGCTTTCGAAGAAAATGGAATATTTGATCAAGAAACAGCTCGCAAGTTCCGTCAAAACGTACTAGAACGTGGTGGAAGCGAAGATCCAATGGTACTTTACAAACAGTTCCGTGGGGCCGATCCTAACATCGATGCTATGCTGAAAAATCGTGGAATGAAATAAACAGTTCTCACAACATCATACAAGGGGCGCATTTATGTGCCCCTTTTTCATGCCCAAACACCATTAAGAACGATTCTAAAATAGCACCCAAAGAGACAGACTTGCACATAAGTCGTTATCTTTGTAGAGTTAAAACATTAAAAGGAGTATGACAGATAATCGTGTAAAAGAGGCAGAGCGGGTAACGCTTATTGGATTTTTTGCAAACCTACTACTCAGTGCGGGTAAAATCACAGCCGGCATTGTGGGCCGAAGCTCGGCTATGCTTGCCGATGGCGTACACTCACTTTCCGACTTCATCACCGATGTAATAGTTATTATTTTTATCCGCCTTTCGGCTAAACAATCGGACAATGACCACACTTACGGTCATGGCAAATACGAGACATTTGCTACCCTGCTTATTGCCATTGCATTGTTGGCTGTGAGCATCGGCATCTTCTGGGAGTCGGCACACAAAATTATAGAAGCCTTAAAAGGCGTTATTTTACCTCAGCCCCATCTCATTGCACTTTGGGCCGCCTTAATTTCTATCGTGGTAAAAGAGTTACTATTTCGCTACACACGTCACATTGGAAATCGCATAGACAGCCAAGCAGTAATAGCCAACGGGTGGCATCATCGCTCGGATGCTTTTTCATCTATCGGCACAGCGATAGGTATCACCGGAGCAATATTTTTTGGCGAGAAATGGCGCGTACTCGACCCCATCGCCGGACTTATCGTGTCGTTATTCATCGTCAAAGTTGCCTATGACTTGGGCAAGCCCTGCATTGATGAATTATTAGAACATTCGCTACCCACCGATGAGTGCCAAAAAATTGTATCGGCTATAACAGCAAACCAACAGGTGGTGAGTTATAGTAACTTAAAAACTCGAAAAATAGGCAACGACATTGCAGTAGATGTGCACATACAGCTAGACAAAAATCACTCTTTCGAAGAGGCTCATAACATCACCACAGAGGTAGAAGAATCGGTAAAAAGGGCATTGGGACGAAACGTATTTCTAAACATACACACCGAGCCCATAGACCTCAACCCACAAGACAAACCCAAAACCGAAGCTTAACATCAGCACCTATAGCAAAACTTCGATTTCATCACACAAAACACAAGAAAACAAACATCAGCTACTATGAGCTTTTGACAAGCGGTATTCTTTTGCAACAAAAAAGCAAAAAGAAAGAAACAAAAGAAAATCAAAACACAACCCATGCAAAAAGTTAATGTAAAAAGATATCCCAATCAAAGATTTTCAAATCAGCAAAAAGGTACAAAAAATAGTAGCAAAATATATCGTAAAGCACTAAATAAATGGCTCTAGATATCTGTAAGTGTGAAAAAAAAACTATATTTGCAGCCTTATAAACGACAGAATTCAATTCAAAAAGTAATCATAATAAATTAAAGTAAAATGCAAAGCAAAGGATTTGTTAAAGTTTTTGCGGTATTGCTTACCTTGGTTTGTGTGTTCTACCTTTCATTTTCGTTCGTAACTCGTCACTATACAAAGCAAGCGAGAGAATTTGCGGCAGGAGATGTTAAAGTTGAACAAGACTACCTTGACTCCTTATCTAATACAAAGGTTTGGTTAGGAAGCTACACGCTCAAACAATGTCGCGAGATGGAGATCGGTTTAGGTCTCGACTTGAAAGGTGGTATGAACGTAATCTTGGAAGTTTCTGTACCTGATGTAATTAAAGCACTTGCCGATAATAAATCGGACGCAGCTTTCAATCAAGCATTGGCTACAGCTGCAAAGCAATCACAAACTAGTCAGAAAGACGTAATTACACTTTTCGTAGAAGAGTATCAACGCACAGCTCCTAATGGCAGCCTTGCCGAACTGTTCGCAACACAACAGCTTAAAGACAAAGTAAACCAAAAATCGACAAACGCTGAAGTTGAGAAAGTACTAAGAGAAGAGGTTAAAGCCGCTGTTGAAAACTCATACAACGTGCTTCGTACCCGTATCGACCGTTTTGGTGTGGTTCAACCAAACATCCAAAGCTTGGAAGATAAAATGGGACGTATCATGGTGGAACTTCCAGGTATCAAAGAGCCAGAACGTGTGAGAAAACTGCTTCAAGGTTCGGCTAACCTAGAATTCTGGGAAACCTATACTGCTCGTGAAGTAACTCCTTCATTCTATGCAGCTGATGCTAAACTGAACAGCATCTTATCTGCTGAAGCTCCTGCACAAGAAGAGGTGGCTGAAGTACAAGAGGTTATTGCTGAAACTAAAACAGTAAGTGCAGCAGATAGCCTTGCAGCAGCATTGAAAGGCGAAACAAAAGAATCTTCTGTAGACATGACACAATTGAAGAAAGAGCATCCATTGCTTGCTATCTTCCAATTGAACACTAGCGGACAGGGTCCTGTAGTAGGATATGCCAACTACAAAGATACAGCCGAAATCAACCGCTACTTAAGCATGAAAGAGGTGGTATCTGAACTTCCTAAAGACCTTCGTTTGAAATGGGGTGTAAGTCCTTTAGAATACGATCCTAAAAAACAAACTTACGAATTATATGCCATCAAATCGACTGAACGCAACGGCAAAGCTCCACTTGAGGGAGATGTTATCACCGATGCAAGAGACGATTTCGACCAACACGGCAAACCTTCGGTAAGCATGCAAATGAACGTAGACGGCTCTCGTCGTTGGGCGCAAATGACCAAACAAAACATCGGTCGTAGCATCGCTATCGTTCTTGACAACTATGTTTATTCTGCTCCTAACGTAAATAGTGAAATTCCTAACGGTAGCTCAGTTATCACAGGTAACTTCACCATCGACCAATCAAAAGACTTAGCAAACGTGTTGAAGTCGGGTAAAATGCCCGCTCCTGCCTATATCGTTCAAGAAGACATCGTAGGTCCATCTTTGGGTCAAGCATCTATCAATGCAGGTATCTTCTCGTTCATCATGGCTTTGGTTCTGTTGATGATTTACATGTGCTGTATGTACGGCTTCATCCCAGGTATGATTGCTAATGCTGCACTTATTTTGAACTTCTTCTTCACATTGGGTATCTTATCATCGTTCCAAGCAGCACTTACTATGTCGGGTATTGCCGGTATGGTGTTGGCACTTGGTATGGCAGTAGATGCTAACGTATTGATTTACGAACGTACTAAAGAAGAGCTTCGTGCAGGTAAAGGGGTGAAAATGGCTATCGCAGATGGTTACAAAAATGCATTCTCTGCCATCTTCGACTCAAACTTAACATCTATCATCACCGGTATCATCCTGTTTAACTTCGGTACAGGTCCTATCCGTGGTTTCGCCACTACATTGATTATCGGTATCTTATGTTCATTCTTTACTGCTGTATTCTTGACTCGTTTGGTTTACGAAGGAATGATGGACAAAAACAAATTGCAAAAACTAACATTCTCTTCGTCTATCTCGAAGAATATGTTGTTGAATACGAAGTTCGACTTCATGGGAAGCAACGTTCGCTCACTTATCGTTACATCAATCATCTTGATCATTTGCATCGGTTCGTTCGCATTCCGCGGCTTAAGCCAAAGTATCGACTTCACCGGTGGACGCAACTACAAAGTTCAGTTCGAACAAGCAGTTGAGCCAGAACAAGTGCGCGATTTGATTGAGAAGAAATTTGAAGGTGCTAACGTAGGTGTTATCGCTGTAGGTACAGACAAGAAGAATGTACGTATCAGCACTAACTACCGCATCAACGAAGAAGGCAACAATGTTGATTCTGAAATTGAAGCTTACCTATACGAAAGCTTGAAACCAATATTGGCTCCCGGAACTACACTTGAGGTATTTATCGATCGCGATAATTACACCGGTGGTAGCATCATCAGTTCACAAAAGGTAGGACCAAGTATTGCTGACGACATCAAAGCTGGTGCTATCCGTGCGGTAATCATCGCCTTGTTTGCTATTGGTTTGTACATCTTGATTCGTTTCCGCAACATTGCATTCAGCGTTGGTTCTGTAATTGCATTGACAAGTGATACAGTGATGATTATTGGTGCATACTCACTATTGTGGGGTGTGGCTCCATTCTCACTCGAGATCGACCAAACATTCATTGGTGCCATCCTAACCGCTATTGGTTACTCTATCAATGACAAGGTGGTTATCTTCGACCGTGTGCGCGAGTTCTTCGGTTTGTATCCAAAACGCTCTGCACGTCAGTTATTCAATGATTCATTGAACACTACATTGGCTCGTACCATCAATACATCATTAAGTACATTAATCGTATTGTTGTGTATCTTCATCCTAGGTGGTGATTCAATCCGTAGCTTCGCATTTGCCATGATTTTAGGTGTCGTTATCGGTACTCTTTCATCATTGTTCATCGCTGCTCCTATCGCTTACGAATTCTTGAAAAAGAAACACGTAGGTAAAGAAGAAGAGCTTGTAGCTGCTGAATAATAAATTTGCATAAGTAAGGGCACTTACTTATAGCTGAAATAAACCCACAAAACGGGCGACAATCTGTGATAGATATGTCGCCCGTTTTCTTTTTGTATGCTTTGAAGCAGGGTAAGCTGAGTGACTGACGATATATGGGCAAGATGGTGCCGATATATTGGAACAACGCTTCCGATATATGGGCAGGACAGTTCCAATATATCGGAACGATGCAACCAATTGTTTGTTGCTGTTTCTGAAAAGGGTTGACTGATTTTATTCTTTAACCGATTAATGATTGATTCTTTGTTTTGCTTATGCCTGGAATCGGTTGACCTGCAACTCTTGTATTTAGCTGTCGTAACGCTTAGTAGTGAGTTAAAGCATCTCTTTGAATACACCTCATCGATAATGAAAGAATAGCCCACGAGAAAATACTCATAAATAAGGCTTTTTAGACTGATATCAAGCAAAGACAGACAATCTTATACTCAAGACAACAAACACAGCACAGCGCCTTTAAGAAAGCTTTTACAGCAGCTACCGGCACCGACTATCTACAGCAGTCAATAACCTCGTTGTAGCTATACAAAAAAATTGCCCGAATTGCATCTCTGCAACTCGGGCAACATTAGTTTTAAAGCCTCTTATTGATTTTAATGTATTGAAAATATTTCATTTCAAATCCACCTATACCGCAAAAAAATAAATCGAGAAACTTTAAAAACCGTGCATTATAACTTGTGTGTGTGCATATCAAAAACAAGAAAGTTGATTTAGAATTTATTAGCTCCGGCATCCCACCATAGGCGAGTACCACCATTGTCCGAACCACTTAATTGTTGTACCAATTGGTTATACAGTGTAGGGTTAGTTTCTTTGTATCCTTGTGGGAATGGCACACGACGAATCATCGTTTCAGTATCAATAGCTCCACCGCTAAGGTTGATTGCTACATACAATAGTTGTGGATATCCTGTACGACGTTGTTCTGCCCATGCTTCGCATCCTTCTGGATAGATAGCAAGCCATTTTTGAGTGATGATTTGCTCGAGTTGTTGCTCTTGCGTACCAGCAGGGTTAAATTTAGGAGCAACTTTGGTGCGTGGTTCTGAGTTGAACTTAACATCAAATGCATCTTTATACTCTCTTGGTTGAGCTTCGCTGTTCACATAAGCCTCGTAGCTACCTGCTACACCCCATTGTTCCAATGATGTCTTGATACCATTTTCGTAGCAAGTTTGAACATTCTCAGAAGAGAATCCTCTCAATGCAGCTTCGGCACGTAAGAACCATACTTCGGCAGCAGTCATCAATATGATTGGAGTTTCAGGAGTTACAGAAGTCCAAGAGTGCATTTTGTAGCGTTGATCACTAGTAGTATTGGTTCCTTGACGGATTCCTTTGTATGTGCCTTTGATATCGAACAAATAAGGAACATTTTCGGGAGCATCACCACCGGCAGCAGGCTTGTAATATTTAGGCATACGTGGGTCGCTATAACCATTTAAGAATGACTCCATAGATGAATGCATATATACTTCCCACCAGTTAGCAACACCACCCAATGGGTTGGCCACGCCATATTCGCCTACAGTTTCATCAGCACCTTCTAAAAGGCCACCGGCAGCAGGAGCTAAAGCAGCAGCAGCTTGTTGGCTAGCCAATGTTTTGTCGACGTTTGATACACGCATAGCTAAGCGAAGACGTAGTGAGTTGGCAAACTTCACCCATTGTGCGTACGTACGTTTGCCGGCCGGCATCATGATATCGGTATCAGAGAAAGTATCACCACCTTCATAAGCATTGAGCGCAGTGATGGCTGCATCCAAATCGGTGAAGAATGCTTTATAAACCTCTTCTTGAGTTTGAGACTGTACGTTGGCAGAACCAAAACTTGAATAGATGATAGGTCCATAATAATCGGAAACACGATGCATGGTTGCTACCTTAATGATTTTTGCAACAGCATTGAATGCCTTGAACTCATCATCAGCAGTCAACTCTTCAGCCGTTTTAATAGATGGCATCACCTGAGCGTAAGTATAATCCCATTGTGCAGCACACCAACCTGTATTCAAGTTGTAGCAAGTGTTTTGATTCATGAATGGGTTATTCATATCGTGGAAATAACCAGAAAACATATCGGCCACCAAGTTTTGCATGATTTGGTATTGCCAGTTTGTACCATCTACATTGGTTTGATAGATAATACCGCGCTGGATTACCTTAAACGGAATCTTTTGCTTCTGGAAATCTATACTTTGCAACTCTTCGGGAAAAGAGTTTTTGTTTTCATTATAGTTTTCAAAATTATCAGTACAAGCGCCTAACGCCACGCCTACAATTAATGCTTTTGCTATATTATTTAGAATTTTCATAATGGTCGATTTTTAGAATGTTAACTTAAGATTGAATCCCATACTTCTTGTAGAAGGCATACCAAATACATCAACACCTTGGTTAGAGTTTCCTACAGACATCACTGCATCTGGATCGAATGGAGCTTTCTTATAAATAAAGAACAAGTTACGAGCTACAAATGATAGGTCGATTCCTTGAATCACTTTTGTACGGTTCAAGATTGATCTTGGGAACGAATAACCCAATGACAACTCACGCAAGCGGATGTTTGTTGCATCGTATTTGTAATACTCAGTAACACCGTCACCACGAGCACCTACTTTTTGATAGAACTCTTTCACGTTAGTAAACTGACGTCCACCTACTTCTACGAAACCAGCATCGCGAGCTTCACCAGAGTTCTTGCTAACACCACGCCAGTCAAGTTGCATCTCGGTCAACGAAACTACATCACCACCTACGCGTGCATCAATCAATAAGTAAAGCGAGAAACCTTTCCAAGTCAAAGTATTGTTCCAACCCATCAACCAGTCAGGGTTTGCATTACCTAGTTTAGTGTTGCTACCTGTTTCTGTTTCAGGAAGACCATCCTCGCCAACTACTATTTTACCATCATCGCCATAGACAAAGTCGTTACCATAGATATCACCAAGTTTACCACCTTTTACAATACGCATACGGTAAGGCATTGACAAACCATCATCACCATAAGTAAACGAGTCATAGTCGCCTAAAGAAACGATTTTATTTCTGTTCATTGAGAAGTTAATACCAGTTTTCCAACGGAACTCTTCGGTCATCACCGGAGTAGCACCCAAAGTTACCTCGATACCTGTATTGCGGATTTTACCGGCATTAATATATTTGAAAGGATAACGACCTACATCATTCTTCACATAAAGCAACTGATTTCTTGTATCTGTTCTATAGAAAGTAAAGTCAAAATCAAGTCTTCTTTGGAAGAAGCTCCACTCCATACCAGCTTCCCATGATGAAGAGATCTCAGGTTTCAAGTTTTCGAAATCGTATTGACGAGCTTGGATTACTCCGCCAGCCATGATAACATCCGAAGGAGAAGTAATACCCAATGGAAGGTCATTACCTACTTGCGCCCAAGATGCACGTACTTTACCAAAGCTTATCCATTCAGGAAGAGCAATTGTTTTGTCGATAATCCAAGATGCACCAAATGAAGGATAGAAGAAACCTTTATTCAAATATTTTGTATTAGCCAATGTTGACGACCAGTCGTTACGTACTGTTACGTCTAAGTATAGACTTTCTTTGTAACCAAGTTGAGCAGTAGCAAATACAGATTGCAATGTGCGACGAGCATCGATAGTTTGATTAATGTAAGCAGTACCTGTTCCGCCAAAGTTAATGTTAGGCACAGTAAACACGTTTGCATAATACAAACCAGCTTTACCCGAGTCAAGTCTCAACATATTAGCTTTTGTAGCATTGATACTTGTACCCACTGCAGCATTCAAAGCCCAGTTATTCCATGATTTGTTGAACATAGCCATCGCATCTCCATAAACCATAAAGTCTTGGCTGTTCAAGTCAACGTAACGACCATTTTCGTGAGTTAAGTTCAAAGCAGTAGTTGCATACATCTTTTGACGATATAAGTCGCTGATGAAGTCTACATTACCACGAGCTTGCAGAGTCAACCAATCGTTAACTTTCAAGTTAGCCGATAAAGATGCCATAGCACGGTAACGTTTATCATTACTTGTCACACGATTAGTAATCCAGTAAGGATTTTGTTCAAAGTCAAGAGTAGTAGTATACCAGTTTTGAACATCCATATTACGATTTGGATCATATACTTCGAAGTTATCTTTGTATTCGCCCAAGTTTTGTCCGCGTGGGAAAGTGTAAAGTCCAACCAATGGATTCATATAATAACCACCTGATGATTGACGATTCTTGATGGTTTGAGAAATCATAGTAACGTTAGCATCAAGACTCAAACGGTCGTTGAATAAACTTGCTGTTTCGCGCAAAGTCAAAGTATGTTTTTGCATTTTGTTTACATCAACAACACCACGAGCGTTAGTATTTGAGTAAGAGAAGTAAGTTTGGAATTTTTCTTTTCCAGCTTGCACGCTCAATGAATTGATAGCTGTAACACCGTTGCTAAAGAAACCATCTAAGTTATTATAGTCAGTTTGGTTACCTTTAGTTCCCCAGCTAGTAGAGCCATCTTGTCCGTATCCGTTTTGGAATTTAGGCAAGCTCATCACGTGATCTACATTTAAGCTAGAGCTGAAAGTGACACGTTGCATACCCGCTTTACCTTTTTTGGTAGTAATCAAGATTACACCATTGGCAGCTTGCGAACCGTAAAGAGCAGCAGCCGAAGCACCTTTCAAAATGCTCATGCTTTCAATATCATCCGGATTTAAGTTTGAGATACCATCACCAGAGTCGCGGTTACCACCATCATTGTCGCCACCCATTACGTTGAATGCTTGTTCAGAAGTAGAGTTCAACATAGGCACACCATCAATTACATATAGTGGCTGGTTGTTTCCGCTTTCGTTGGCTGAGCGAATACCACGGATAGAAACCTTTGCAGATCCACCCAAACCAGATGCATTTCTTGATATTTGAACACCGGCAGATTTACCAGCCAATGCGTTGATCATATTAGGATCTTTAGCACGTGTCAACTCATCGCCCCCTACTTGTTGAGTTGAGTAAGTCAAAGAAGCCTCTTTCTTTTTGATACCCATTGCAGTTACAACTACTTGCTCCAAAGCCAAAGCTTCTTCTTCAAGTTTGATGTCAACTGTTTTGCGACCATTAACAGAAACAGAGGCAGGTTGGTAACCTACATAAGTCACTTCTAAAGTAGCGTTAGCGGGAACTGACAATTGAAAATTACCCTCCAAATCGGTGATTGTACCGTTAGTAGTTCCTTTTTCAAGAACGTTTGCACCAATGATAGGTTCATTGTTATTATCAATTACAGTACCACGTACAGTAATGTTATTTTGTTGAACAGATTCAGTTTTTTCAACGTTTTTGGTTAGAACAATATTATGTCCTTCCATTACATATTTTACACCTGTACCTTCGAAAACATCACTCAATACTTCTGCTACAGGTTTTCCAATAGCATTTACAGAAACTACACGTTGAGTGTCAACTGATTTTTTATTATATACAAATAGATATTCTGTTTGAGCTTCGATTTGAGATAGCAATTCGCTAACTTTCATATCAGAATCTGATATATTTACTTTGGCACTTTGTGAGTAACCAGTAGCGCTAAATGCTTGTAATGTAGCAAACAGAAGAAGAAATAAGGTGATCTTCATAGTTAAAAATAATTGCTTTAATGCTAAACTTTTTGGGCATAGATACCCTCTCAAAGAAATTTTTCTCATATCTTTGTAATGTGTTAAGTTAATAAATTGATTAAGGTCGATTTTTGACT
>DKPL01000092.1:716-42391 GCA_002471185.1 Bacteroides sp. UBA7335 | reverse complement strand
AATCGGGAAGTATGGGGGTACTTTCCGATTCTTTTTTTAGGGGTTAACTCTTCATAGCTATTTGATTTTTAATTAATATTATAGTGTTTTTGATTAGTTTACTTATTTTATAGTAATTCTATTTTGTTCAACATCTATCTTGTAAGTGAATTTGTAGTCTTTCTGTATTACTTTCAAGATATGTTCTATACCATCTCTTTCTTTAAATTTACCGGTGCAACGATAACTTAGTATATCTTTATTTTCTACTACAATCTCTACATTATAATACTTTTCGAGCTTAGCAAAGAGTTCACTAAGTGGTATATCATCAAAACAGTATATACCTTCTCGCCATCTTAGGAAGTCTTGTGAGTCAAGCTTTGCATGCTTCATCACTCCGTTGCTTATACTCAAAAATTCATCTTTCTGCATACGAGCGATCACCTTGTTATGATGAGCCGAATAGATATCTATCATACCTTCAACCAAAGCAGCTTCAAAATTATTGGTATTGTCGTAAGAGCACACATTGAACTTTGTTCCTACCACTCTGATTTGGTTGATCTGAGTATTTACATTGAATGGAATATCTTTATTGGGAGTAACATCAAAAAAAGCTTCACCATTCAATCGTACATCACGATTTTTACGACCGAAATCGGCTTGATAAGTCAAGGTAGATTGTGAGTTTAACCACACCGTAGTTCCATCGGCCAACACAATCTGAGCACGCTGTCCGGCAGGAACCGTAACGGTTTGTAAGTGCTCCATAGCATTGTAGCTAAACTCTTGAAATAACAGACTGCAGCTCACAGCCACCAATACGGCTGCTGCAATGCCTGCTGTCCATTTTAATACAGGGGTTATATAACGTTTGACTGTTTTTCTTTTGGCAGAAGTTTCAGAGAAGAGTGCAATATCAAAAAGCATACGCTCTTTCTGAAATTGTTTTTGATTTTCGGGAGAGGCATCTACCCAATCGAGAATTTGTGCTTCTTCTTCGTGAGTAGCTATTCCTTTAAAGTATTTATGAAGTATATCTTGATTCATATCGGTTAATGTTCTATAGTATTAAAGGTTCTTTTTGTCCCTTCTATATATAAAACAGCTAACTGGTTCACTACCCTAATGGAAAATGCAATTTTTTTAAAGAAAAATAGAAATTAAATAATCTTTTAATTCTGTACGTAGTACTTTCAGCACTTTAGTAATATGAAACTCAACGCTTTTGATGGAAATACCGAGTTGTTCGGCAATCATTTTATTAGGAGTATTTTGATATCGGCTTAGCACAAATATATTTCTGCTTTGCTCGGGCATCTTTGCCAAGGTTTTATTTACGATATGTTGTATTTCGGAGTCGAATATCATATTGGGATCGCAAGCTTCCAGCGTCGAGATACGCAAATTAAGCTCACGTTGACCAAAGTCAGACAAATCGTCTTCCACGCGCATACGCACTTGTTGGTGAGCTAAATGATTGAGTGCTTTATTACGAATAATAGTAAGTAGTATAGCTTTGGGATTGGAGTTTACATCCCATTTATCTTTATTCTCCCATAGAGCAATCATCGATTCCATAACAATATCTTCGGCTTCGGCTTTATCTTTTATATAAGAATAAGCAAAAGTCAAAAAACGCTCTTGATTCTCTTGAAAGAAGTGCGTAAAGGTGTGAATCGAATTTATAGTATTAGGCGACGACATTAAAAACTCTACAGAATGGATTTAATTTCTATTAGCAAAACAACATATTCTTTTTGATATTACAAAATATTTATAAACAAAAATAGCCCGATTAAGTGAATAATCGGGCTACTCATATCTATATTAAACTCAACAAGCAGTGTCGAATGAGTGAGAATTACTTCTTCTCAGCTTCTGGTTTAGGAAGCAACACTTTTCTTGATAGTTTGAATTTACCGGTTTTTGAATCTACGTCAACCAATTTAACTTCTATCTCATCACCTTCTTTGATACCGGCATCTTCTACTTTTTCAAGACGTTTCCAGTCGATTTCAGAGATGTGAAGCAAACCGTCTTTTCCTGGAAGGAATTCAACGAATGCACCGTAAGGCATGATTGAGCGAACTTTACCTTTGTAGATTTCACCAACTTCAGGAACTGCAACAATGCCTTTGATTAAACGAGTTGCATCATCAATAGACTTCTTGTTAGTACCCGAAATTTCAATGCGTCCCATACCATCAACTTCTTCGATAGTAATCGTAGCACCTGTTTCCTCTTGCATACCTTGAATAATTTTACCACCAGGGCCGATTACAGCACCAATGAATTCTTTAGGTATAGTCATAGTTTCGATGCGAGGAGCATGTTCTTTCAAGTCGGCACGTGGTTCAGCAATGACCTCAGTGATTTTGTTAAGGATGTGCATACGACCTTCGCGAGCTTGATTTAAAGCACGTTCTAGGATTTCGTATGACAAACCGTCAACCTTGATGTCCATTTGAGTAGCAGTGATACCATCTTTAGTACCTGTTACCTTAAAGTCCATATCACCCAAGTGGTCTTCATCGCCCAAGATATCAGAAAGCACAGCATACTTATCTTCGCCTGCATTTTTGATAAGTCCCATTGCAATACCCGAAACCGGTTTTGTGATTTTCACACCGGCATCCATCAATGCAAGAGTTCCAGCGCATACAGTAGCCATTGAAGACGAACCGTTTGACTCAAGAATATCAGATACAACACGCACCACATAAGGATATTTAGCAGGAATTACACCTCTCAAGGCTCTCCATGCTAGGTTACCGTGACCAATTTCGCGACGACCTACACCACGTTGTGGACGAGCTTCGCCAGTAGAGAATGGAGGGAAGTTATAATGAAGCAAGAAGCGTTCTTTACCTTGATTAAGCACATCGTCGATGATTTTCTCATCTAACTTAGTACCCAATGTAACCGTAGTCAACGATTGAGTTTCACCACGAGTAAACACTGCCGACCCGTGAGGTCCTGGCAAGTAGTCAACTTCACACCAGATAGGACGAATCTCAGTAGTCACACGACCATCAAGACGTTTACCTTCATCAAGAATGCAACGACGCATAGCCTCTTTTTCTACATCGTGATAATATTTATTAATCAAAGCAGACTTTTCAGCCAATTCTTCTTCGGTGAATTGAGCCTTAAACTCTTCGCGAATAGCTTCGAAAGCTTCGTAACGAGCATGTTTGTCGTTATTGCCCGAAGCTGCCACTTCATAAGCTTTATCATAGCAACCTTCGTAAACCGCTTTACGAAGATCTTCATCGTTTACTTCATGATCGTAAGCACGTTTCACTGTTTTACCAACCATTTCGGTCAGTTCCATTTGTGCTTTACAGTGCTTTTTAATTTCCTCGTGAGCAAATTTCATTGCATTCAACAAGTCCTCTTCTGTTACTTCGCTCATTTCGCCTTCTACCATCATGATGTTTTCATAAGTAGCAGCAACCATGATATCCATATCAGCGTTTTCTAACTGTTGGAAAGTAGGATTGATAACGAACTCACCATTGATACGTGCAACACGTACTTCAGAAATTGGTCCGTTAAATGGAATGTCAGAAACAGCAAGTGCTGCAGAAGCAGCAAGACCTGCAAGTGCATCAGGCATGTCCTCACCATCAGCCGAGAAAAGGATGATGTTTACAAAGACTTCTGCATGATAATTATCAGGGAATAGTGGGCGCAAAGCACGGTCCACCAAACGGCAAGTTAAAATTTCATAGTCCGAAGCTCTACCTTCACGCTTTGTGAAACCTCCGGGGAATCGACCGTTTGCGGCAAATTTTTCTTTATACTCTACCTGCAACGGCATAAAATCAGTACCAGGAACTGCATCTTTCGCGGCACAAACAGTTGCAAGCAACATGGTATTTCCCATGCGAAGCATCACAGACCCATCTGCCTGTTTTGCCAACTTTCCTGTCTCGAGTGTGATGGTTCTTCCATCGTTCAACTCGATAGTTTTAACAATTGGGTTAATCATAAAAATTGTTTTATCAATATTTTCTTTCAAAATTCTCGCAAATATAAGCAATATATTATTGTAAGACGGTGAAAATGAGATAAAAAGTTAAGCTACAACTGTATTTTTTCTAAATTCAGCACCAAGATTCAATCAAAATGCTTTGACTAATCTCTAAAAGAAGTATATTTGCAAGGAAAAATAACACGCTTAAATAATGAAAAAAATAACATCGGCAGCACTGCTCATTTTAACACTAGGTGCTTGTAGCACAGCTCCTCAATTCAAAGTTGAAGGAAATATTAGCGATGCCAAAGGAAAAACACTCTACTTAGAAGCTTCAGGGTTAGATGGTATTCAACTGATTGACTCAGTGAAGCTGAAAGACAATGGAACTTTCTCTTTTAAAGAAAACCGCCCTGAATCTCCCGAATTCTACCGCTTACGCATAGATAACAAAATCATCAATTTCTCAATTGACTCTACCGAGACTATTACATTGACTGCACCTTACGGTGAATTTGCCACTGCATATACCGTAGAAGGATCGACTAATAGCGCGCGTATCAAAGAGTTAACATTGAAACAAGCCGAACTACAAAATAAAATAAATGGTTTGATCAGCGCTATGCGCAGCAACCAGATTTCGTATAGTGAATTTGAAGACAGACTGGCAGCTCAACTTAAAAACTACAAAGACGATGTAAAGATGAACTACATTTTCACATCACCACAGAGTGCTGCGGCTTATTTCGCCTTATTCCAAAAGGTCAATGATTACTTAATCTTCGACCCACTCAACAGCAAAGACGATATCAAATGTTTTGCGGCGGTAGCTACCAGCCTCAACAACTCTTTCCCACATGCGCTTCGCTCAAAGAATCTCTATAACATTGTAATCAAAGGCATGAAGAATACGCGCACTCCACAACAACAAGTGTTAGAGATTCCCGAAGAGTTGGTTAACGAAGCTAGCCTAATTGACATCAACTTGAGAGATATTAAAGGAAATAGCCGCAAGCTGACCGATTTAAAAGGTAAAGTAGTACTTCTTGATTTCTCTGTATATCAAACTCAAACCGGAGCTCCACACAATTTGATGCTTCGCGATTTATACAATAAGTATGCTGACCAAGGTTTAGAGATTTACCAAGTTTCATTGGATGCCGACGAGCATTTCTGGAAGACATCGGCAGCTAACCTTCCTTGGGTTTGTGTACGCGATGGAAATGGTATATACTCAACCAATGCAGCCATTTACAACGTAAAACAAGTTCCTACGTTCTTCCTTATCAATCGCAAAAACGAAATGGTATCGCGCGAAGAAGATATCAAGGATCTTGACAGTGCCATTAAGTCGCTGTTATAAAAAAGATTAAGCATTTTGTTTATGTTACAAAGCATCAACAAAAGCTTGCTTCGTATTAAATAAAGACTTATATTTGCATAAAAATATCACAGAGAGGGTTCCAGCATGGCTCATGTTGGAATTCTTTTTTGTTTTATATAACCGGTAGATAAACCATTAAATTTAAAACTAAAATAAGTAAAGGAGGAAAATTATGGCTTATATGTCTGAAGAAGGCTACAAAAAACTGATGGCAGATCTGAAGGAACTGGAAACAGTAGAGCGTCCTAAGATTTCTGCTGCCATAGCCGAAGCACGCGACAAAGGCGATTTATCTGAGAACGCAGAGTATGATGCAGCTAAAGAAGCACAAGGTATGCTTGAAATGAGAATTAACAAACTCAAAGCTATCATCGTTGAAGCTAAAATCATCGACGAATCAAAACTTAAGACTGATTCTGTACAAATCCTTAACAAGGTAGAGCTGAAGAACGTAAAAAATGGCATGAAAATGATTTATACGATTGTTTCTGAAAGCGAAGCTAACTTGAAGGAAGGCAAGATTTCAGTGAACACCCCTATCGCACAAGGTTTACTTGGCAAAAAGGTAGGAGAAGTTGCAGAGATTCAAGTTCCACAAGGAAAAATTCATTTGGAAGTAGTAAACATTTCGATTTAGCAAACAGGGCAAGTTTCCATCAAGGAGGCTTGCCTTGTTTTATATTATATATACAATAATAGTATGGCAACTATATTTTCTAGAATTATTCAAGGTGAAATACCTTGTTACAAAATAGCAGAAAACGAACGTTTCTTCGCTTTCTTAGACATCAACCCATTGGTTAAGGGACATACGCTAGTAATACCTAAACATGAGGTTGATTATATCTTCGACTTAGATGACGAGGAGTTGGCGGCAATGCATGTTTTTGCCAAGCATGTAGCTTTGGCTATTGAGAAGGCAGTGCCTTGCAAGCGTATTGGTGTGGCAGTGATGGGTATGGAAGTGCCTCATGCACATATTCACTTGATTCCGATCAACAAAGAATCGGATATGATTATCTCTAATCCAAAATTAAAACTAAGCAGCGAAGAGTTCGAAACTATTGCCGAGAGCATCCGCAAAGCTTGGGCTGAAAAATAACAGTCATACCTCCTCCAAAACTGTTTAAAGCCTATTATAAAAAGCTATCAGAACGAAAAAAGAGATGTACCTATTTTTAAGGCACATCTCTTTTTTCGTAATCAACCGTTTTTTGATAAAAAGCAGATTGAGTAGTAATAATAGTCGCATTGATTTTAATACAATGCGACTATTATCGTTTTATCTTATCGAATTACTTTTATCATTTTTTGGTATCCACCAACCGTTTCAATAGAGATCATATATACTCCCGAAGACAGTTCACTTACATCCAACTTGTCGGTATACATTCGTTTTACACACTGACCATTACTATTATAAGCACTAATATTGGCAAATTCTGATACAACAACAACCAAGTTTTGTTTATCATACCATACGGTCAAGCCATTTACTATCTCATCAACACCGGTAGAGGCAGAGATTGATACAACATTAGAAGGGGCAGACTCATCTTCTCCATTTACAGCTACTACTACATAGTCGCCGGCCGAAGCGTTGGTAATAACATAATTTGTGGCCGAGATGCCATCGACTAACATAACACGGTTATGATAAATGCGATAACTGATACTTGGAGTATCTTCGGCTCGAGTTGCCGCACTTAATGCCACATTTTCTTTTTGCAAAACCGCTGAGATACGCCAATTCTGGTCAAGAGATGCATTCATTGATTTAAGCGTCTTCCAGCTTCCACTATAAATCCAGTTTCCACGTTCATCAACAGCAGGACCCTTATCGGTTAAGTTAGGCTTAACATTATTAGGATGCTCAAGATAGTATCCTACTGCCACCTCTCTATTGGCCGGCACTTTGATTGGCTTATCAAGACGAATCACATTTTCACCTTTTAGCAAAGTAGCCACATCTATATTCTGCTCATACACAATGTTACGGTCAAAACAAATAGCCACGGCAGCTACAGTGATATTTGTTTCGTATAAACCAAACTTAATGTGAGTGATGTACTCGTTTACCTTATCAGACAACTCATCAGCAGCAAAAGTGCTAAAGAAGTAAGCTTGTATTCCACTAGATTTTACAAGTCCTAACGCCAAGCTTTCAGATGTTTTATCTTGCCAATTCAGCTCACTGGCTTGTTCCGGAGATTGCCACATCAAACTCAAATCTTTTTGATTGAGCTCACCACTCAAGGCATAAGGTGCCGACGAAAGATTTGGTTGTTGGTATTTGGCATAGTAAGAATCAGACAAAGCAGACTCCCAACCATTGGTATAGACTGCACTTACCGCATAAGTATGATATGACCCATAAGGCAACTGTGCAGTATATTCTTTTTTATCAGTTTCGACAACTAACTCATTGTTGCAGTACAAACGATAAGATTTAACCGTTGGTTGAGCTTCGTCCACAGCAGCAAGAACCGGAGTTTCAGCATCAAAGACTAAAGCCTCTTTCAGATTTTGCAAAGCACTTGCCCCTCTTGGTTTAAGCTGATTGGTTATGTTTTTTTCAGAAGTTTTGCTTAAGGTGTAAGCTTGTGTACTTCCCTTCAAACGAACGGTAGCATTAACAATCACATTATTATCAAATGTTTTATCAATTCTTGAAACAGCATACCATCCTTTACCATCAAAGCTTATCATTCCACCTCCGGTAACTCCCGGACCACCATCTAAAGTTATTGCATACTTATCTTTTGCGTAAACCACATGATATCCTACCACTAAAGATTTTCCAGCAGGAATATTAACCGGTGTTGTCAGCTCAACAGCAAACATCTGATTTGGAGTTACATTTTCAACCTTTTTAGAGCTGAGAGCTTTTCCATCAGAGCACAACATCACCTCTAATGACTTCACCTCATTTGCCATAAATAAATTTACGGTTGTCACTTCATAATCTGCATATGGCGCTAAGTCATCCGTACTAAACTCTGCCCCCATATATACATCCACATCGTTCTCATCATCCATCAGTTCCCAGCAGTAAGTTGGTTCACCATGGTGTTTTAGTTCAAGTGGAAGATCTGCAAAAACATCCCATTTTAAATTTAATAGTCCATTCTCGAAAGTTGTTTCTGAGAACATCGGACGAATATACGAAGAAGGCAATAAAGCAGTAACTTTTGTATCTTCTGAGTGCGAAGATGATAATCCTGTTTTATAGTTGGCAACTACATTATAGGTATACTCACCAGGCTCTAAAGTATCAGCGAAGCTTAGCTTAGTTACCCCCGAAGCAACTTTGACTTCATCTCTATAAACATCATATCCTGCAACCTCAATGGCATCTACCTGACCGAGTGCTTCGACATCTGCACTAATCATCCAGTTTGCACTTCCAGCTTTTTCGATATTCGACCAATAAGGAGTAGTGTCGGCAAAGCCACTACTTTTTGGGGCAGAGGTTGCAATGTAACAAGCATTCAATACAGCCGGCCCTACATCCATCTTTGCAGGATACAGATTCTTTTCATGTACAATATAATATCCAAATCGTAAGTTTTTACCAGGTTCAATTGCATAAGGTTTAGCCAAAGTAAACTTATTCCATTCATTAGGATTTAGAGTTGCAATAACTTCAGCCGGAACATCTTCAAAATAGGTAATTACATTGTCTTCAAGTACAATGATTTTCATCTCTTTTACAGCCGCTCCCAACATCACATTTATCGATTTAATCTGATGATTAGAGTAAGCCAAAAGAGAATTTGCCGAGAAGGAGTTAACAGCCCATAAGCGACGCACAGTACCCGATGTTGTTCCTAGCGACTGTCCTGCTTCGCCCGAGTTCCAGGTTAATTCTTTATCAGCTAAAATAGGAGCATTCCAGGTTACTGTAGCCTTAAGTCCATCAATGACCGAACGCACATTGTTTACGATAGGGCGATGTTCTGATGCAGGAGTATTGGTTAGTTCAATCTCATTTGAAGCCAACTCAGCATCATCATATACAGCTGTTACTTTATAGTTATAAGTTCCCTTTGGTTCGTTTTTAAACGTAGCATTAGTAGCAGCCACTAAATTATCGTTTATTTTAGTATCACCACGGTATATATTATACCCCTTTGGATCATCTGCTTTAGCCATTTTGATATGAGCAGTAACCAAGAAGTTTCCCCTTTTCACATTCATCCAGTTCACTCCATCATATGAGTATAAATCGCCTTTACCAGCCACAACCGGTCCTTTATCCATAATACCAACAAAGTCTACATTAGGACCATGAACAAATTTAACTGCTACAGTTAGTGTTGCATCGCCTTGCACCACATAAGGTTCTTCCAGTACCACCTTATGCATCTGGTTCAGTTTAAAAGTAGAGAAATCGACCTTTTGCTCACGAACGACTTTTTCATTCTCATACAGCAGTACATATACATCAAGCACAGCTCTGTAGTGAAAGAAAGAGATAGAATCGATTGTAGCTCCTTTGTATTCTTTAAGGTCGTCTACAGTAAATCGATTGGCAATAATGAGTTGAGGTATCTCACCATTTTTGCTTATCCCACTCTCTCCATCGTAATCATAATCGGTATGCCACTGCATTGTTTTATCTGCCGAGGGAGTTTTCCACTTTAAAGATACAGTAGAAACAACACTTTCGCCACGCAACGTGTGAGGCGAAGCAGTTTGTGCGGATGCCGATACATTAATAAGTACGACACACGACAAAACTAATAGTTTAAATAAAAGTGTAACATTTTTCATAAGCAACCTTTTTTTAAGTTCTAAAAAACATTCGTTTAACTGGTTAGATAATAGTTAGCAAAATTAAGAGAAAAGGCCAATTCATCGAAAAAAAAGGAATAGACAAATGATGTACAAATAGGCTTTTTTTCTATATTTGTGGTATGAAAAACCTATTTTTAGTGTATTTATGTCTATGGGGAGTACTTCCGACAATATATGCTAACAATCACATAAAATGGAAACCTATAGAAAAACATTCTGATTGGTTAAATCAACAATTAGAGCAGGTTAATTATAAAGACAACGAAAGAATGAGCTATTTTCCTTTCGTTATGGAGCTGTATAGACTTAGCGATACACAAAGCAGTAAACAAATAAAAACACGTGCACTCTTTTGGGATGCTTGGCTACACTTTGAGTCGGATATAGAAAAAACAAAAACACTAACTGCACAAGCTTCGGCTCATTGCGACTCTATCAATTATCCATACGACCATGCCAAAATATTGTTTTTAAATGGATTAATCTTATCGAGGCAAAATGATTATAAAGAGGCATACCGATTATTCAAAGGATTAGAAAACTATTTTAAGAAGATTGATGATTGCCACGCACTGGGATATACTTATGTAAACATTGGTTCTATACTCAAAAGAGTTGGATTATATAAGGAGTCTATGTACTATTATAAACAGGCTGAAGAGACCTTTGATAACAACAAGTTTATAGCAGACAAAATCAAGAATAAGCACAACATCGGTGTCATAAAGCATCACTTAGGACAAACTACAGAAGGTATAGCTATCCTAAAAGCGCTACTTACCGACTCCATATCACAAAAAGAGCTATCTTTTAAAGTAGATGTTTTAACCTCACTGTATTACGTTTCACAAAGTTTGAGCGAGAAAGAGAAATATGCTCGCCAGGCTTATCAGATATCGCAATATATTAATAATAAAACATCAAAAACGTACACACTCATTAATATGGGTGCGCTCCATATTTATAAGCAGAACAACGATTCAGCATTATACTACTTTCAAAAAGCGCACGACGAGGCCAAAGAGAATCAAGATGTTTACTCGCTTATTCATTCGCTATATGGTCTTTCAAAAATATACGAAGAAAGCCACCAAGCTGATAGTGCTTTTAGCAAACTAAAACAGTACCTGAAGTACAAAGCCAGCTCTTCGAATGGCGACAAGTCTGTAGAGATAAACAGGCTAGAGGCTAGCAATGCCATCAAACAGTATGAAGAGGAGCTGCAATATGCCAACCAAAAGGTGCACGAGCATAAGCTTAAATCGGTTATGACACTTCTTATTGTGGTGATTATAGCTACACTTATTTGCTATAATTTATGGATACTCAGAAAGAAGGAAAAAATAAAAAAGCAACTTAAAGATATAGAAAACAAAGAGTTAAGCAATAGGTTAGATAAAGAGCGGCTGCTTAATGAGCAATATCAACTAAAGATAGATATTAAAAATAGAGAGCTCACGGCCAACTCGGTAATTATGACCGAAAAAAACCTATTACTGAGAGAGCTATTAACACAAATCGACGATTTTGCGCGAAAAGGATTATTGGCTGAGCCACAAGAGGAGTGTTTGAAAAAGCAAATCAAAAAGCAAATCAAAACCAAGGATGAATGGAGCTATTTTAAACAGCATTTCGAAGAGGTACATCCCGATTTTTTCAAACAGCTCAGAGAGGCGCACGAGTCATTGTCGGAAAACGATTTGAGGCTTTGTGCATACATACGCATTGGCATGACAACCAAACAAATGGCGCAACTTCTCTCTATACTGCCCGAAACGGTAAACACGAGTCGCTACAGAATTAGAAAGAAAATTAAATTGAAACAAGAGGAGTCGCTAGAAGATTATTTGCGAAATATCTAAAAAAGAAACACTCTCTTAGCGATAAGTCTAAGAGAGTGTTTCTTTTTTAGGTATGTTATATAATTTCGATGCCTTGCTCTTTGCAGAGTTGCAGGCCTAAATCTTTGAGTTTGAACTTCTGAATTTTGCCGCTTCCGGTCATCGGAAACTCATTGACAAAGAAGATGTATTTGGGAATCTTATAGCGGGCAATCTGATTTTTACAGAAGTCACGCACATCCGACTCGTGCATCTCTACCCCCTCTTTTAAGATGATAAAGGCACCTACGGCCTCGCCATACTTTTGCGAAGGAATGCCTGCCACTTGCACATCTTTAACACCATCCATCTTGTACAAGAACTCTTCGATTTCGCGGGGATAGATGTTCTCGCCTCCACGGATAATCATGTCTTTGATGCGACCGGTGATACGATAGTTGCCGGCTTCATCTTTGATGCCTAAATCGCCCGAGTGAAGGAAGCCGTTTTTATCAATGACTTCGGCTGTGGCTTGTGGGTTTTTATAATAGCCTTTCATGGTGTTGTAGCCACGGTTGCACATCTCGCCTTGCACACCTACGGGACACTCTTCGCCGGTTTCGGGGTCGAGCACTTTGACTTCGGTAAACTCAAAGTCGTGACCTACGGTGGTACAACGCACTTCGAACGAGTCGTCAATGCGGGTAGCAGTCATACCGGGCGATGCCTCGGTTAGTCCATACACGCTGGTGACGCGCATAAACATCTTCTCTTCTACCTGCTTCATCAACTCTACCGGACAGAGCGAACCTGCCATAATGCCTGTGCGCAAGCTCGACATATCAAACATATCGAACATGGGATGATGCAGCTCGGCGATAAACATGGTAGGTACGCCGTATAGGGCGGTGCATCGCTCTTTATGGATAGAGGCCAACACCACCAATGGGTCGAAACGTTCTACCATAACCTGCGTACAGCCGTGCGTCAAGCAGTTCATGGTAACAAGCACTACGCCGAAGCAGTGAAACAGCGGCACACAGCAGCAGAGCTTATCGTCTTGCGTAAACTTCATATGCTCGCCGGTGAGGTAGCCATTGTTGGCTATGTTATGGTGCGAGAGCATTACCCCTTTGGGGAATCCTGTGGTACCCGATGTGTACTGCATATTCACCACATCGTGGCAGCTCACTTTGCTCTTTAGCTCGCTTAGTTTATCATCGTCTACACTCTTGCCAAGCAGCAACAACTCGGGTGTATTGTACATGCCTCGATGTTTTTCTTGCCCAATGTAAACTACATTTTTCATAAAGGGGAAACGCTCACTCGCTAAATGTCCGCGCTGACAGGTTTTGAGTTCGGGCAGCATGTTGTATGTCATCTGCACAAAGTCGCTATCTTTTTCGCCATTAACGATGCAAAGCGTATGCATATCCGAGTTCTCTACCAGATATTCCAGTTCGGCTTGCTTGTAGTTGGTATTTACCGTAACATATACCGCACCAATTTTGGCACAGGCATAGAGCAGCGTTAACCAGTCGGGCACATTGGCAGCCCAGATGCCCACATGGGTATCGCGTTCTACCCCAATCGATATAAGCCCTTTCGCCATGTCGTCTACTCGCTCGTTGAATTGCTTCCAGGTGAAGCGCAAGTTTCTATCAGAATACACAATGTATTCTTTATCGGGAGTATGCTCGGCCCAGTGTTCGAGCCACTGCCCGAGCGTTCTATCAAATAGTTGCATTTGTATGTTCGAGGTTGTTAGTCGTGATTAAACCGGGGTATAGATTACTGCCAATATTTTAGCTGCTTTGCCTTCGTAGGCATGTACGTGGTGGGGCACTATTGAGTCGTAATAGATGCTATCTCCCTCTTCGAGCAGATAGGTATGTTTGCCATAGCTAATCTCCATCACACCTTCGAGCACCATGATAAACTCTTCGCCCTCGTGCGATGAAAGCACAAAGTCGCTCGAATCTTCGGTAGGTTGTACATCGATAATAAACGGTTCCATGTGGCGATCGGCTTTCGATTTTGAGAGCGAGTGATACTCCATGTGGCGACGTGAGTGGATGGCATTGTTCGAGAAACTGATGGTGTCTGAGGCCTCGGCTTTACGACAAACCACAGGACCGATTTCGTCTTGATCGTCAAGGAAGGTGCCCAAACGCACTCCCAGTGCACGAGCTATTTTGATAAGTGGTGCCAGCGAAGGCAAGTCTATGTTGTTTTCGATACGCTCAATTTGCTCGATAGCCAAACCCGAACGTTCAGCCAAAGCTTCGATTGAGATTCCTTTTTCTTCGCGAAGCGCTTTTATTTTTTCTCCTACAATTTTGCTTGTATCCATTTCTATCAGATATTAAGTGCAACAATGTTACAATTTATAAATACTTTACTGCAAAAATAAGAAATTCTTTATTATTTGTACACTATTACCTATAAAATAGAACACAATAAGACATTTTGAGTAGAAAAATGAGCTTTACTTATTGTTTAGTTCGTACCGAACGGTGCGAACATACGAGCCTATGGTCTGTTGGCAAAACTCAGGCACCACACAGGTTTGCAGGTCGGCATTGTAGGTGTAAAGGGTACGTTCGGAGGAGTCGCTGTAAGAGATTTCGGCTATCAGCCGAAAGTTGTTACCCATGAATCCGGCATAAAATCCCTCTTTAATTTTATTGAGCGGGTAACTATCGAGCAGAAAATAGTTGGGAAAGCTCACCCATATATCACTGCTGAGGTAGCGCAGCTGAGCCACATGTTCTTGCCCATCAACAGTGGTTTTCAGCAGAGAGTTTAGTTTATCGATGCGTACAAGGCGAACCGATGAGTAAAGCTCGCTGTCGATGTATTCGTCGACTGCTGTAAGTTCGCCATCGGTATATTCAAACTGATAGAGTCGCTCTTGGCCCGCCGGTGTGTGCCAAGTGCAATGGGTGGCCAAGCGCGGTGCATCAGCGCTAAAGGTATATTGAAACTCATTCCCGTCATCGCTGAGTAGTGTAGCTACCAGTCCATCTTGGCTACGCTCTACCGTGGTACGGGTGGTGAGATCGAAATCGCCAATGTACTGGCGCGTAGAGCACCACTCCAGATGGATATAATCGCTATACGAGTAGGTTTCGCTATAGTGAACGGTGTAGTCGCTCACTCGATCTTCGCTGATTGTCAGCTCCGTGCGCCAAGGGTCGGGCTCAATAATGGGTTCTTCACGGTCTTGATTGTAGCAACCACTCAAAACTAAAGCGGCACAACAGCAGAACGAGATGGCTAGAAATGGTTTCATAATGATTTCATTTAATTCAAATAGAGAGTTGTTATTGCTAGAGATAGCCATTCAGCATAGCTCCAAAGGCTTGGAACTATGCTTCCGAGGGCTTGGAACTTTAGTTTCAATGGTTTGAAACTAATTGAAACAACGCATCAGTGTTGATAAGCCAAAGCTAAGCATTATGAGTTATAAAAACAAAAAAAGAGCCGAGTCTTCTTTCGAAGAGCGGCTCTTTCCTTGTTCGATTGTCGGATTAGCGACGTAATCCAAGAGTTTTGATGATAGCACGGTATCTTTCGATATCGTTTGCTTTCAAATAGTCAAGTAAACGACGACGTTTACCTACCAACATAGTCAAAGCTCTTTCTGTACTATAATCTTTTCTGTTGAGCTTCATGTGCTCAGTCAGGTGGGAGATACGGTATGAAAACAATGCAATCTGAGCTTCAGATGAGCCAGTATCAGTGTTAGACTTTCCGTATTGTCCGAAGATTTCTTGCTTTTTAGCAGCGTCTAAATACATAAAATTGAGTTTTTAAAATATATAATTTCTCTTATGAGCGTGCAAAGATAGATATTATCTGCGTATCCCACAACGTTTTGCAAGAAATATTTTCATCTTATTATGATTTTTTTCTTTCTTTATTTTGTACCTTTGCAGCCAAATAATAGGTATTGTATGCAAAATATTAGAAACATTGCAATTATTGCCCATGTTGACCATGGGAAAACAACGCTGGTTGATAAGATGTTGTTGGCAGGACACTTGTTCCGCGATAACCAAACAAGCGGCGAGTTGATATTGGATAACAACGACTTAGAGCGCGAGCGCGGAATCACAATCTTGTCTAAAAACGTTTCCATTAATTATAATGGTACAAAAATCAACATCATCGACACTCCGGGCCATAGCGACTTTGGTGGCGAGGTAGAGCGTGTGTTGAACATGGCCGACGGTTGTATCTTATTGGTAGATGCATTTGAAGGGCCAATGCCTCAAACTCGTTTCGTGCTACAAAAAGCATTGGAGATTGGTTTGAAACCCATCGTAGTAGTGAATAAGGTAGACAAGCCTAACTGTCGCCCCGACGAAGTTCACGAAATGGTGTTCGACTTGATGTTCTCGCTAGATGCTACCGAAGAACAGTTGGATTTTCCAACCATCTACGGATCGGCCAAAAATGGCTGGATGAGCACCGATTGGCAACAACCAACCGATAGCATCATTCCACTTTTGGATTGCATCGTAGAAAACATCCCTGCACCCGAACAACTTGAAGGTACTCCACAAATGTTGATTACCTCGCTTGACTACTCATCATATACCGGACGTATCGCCGTAGGACGTGTACACCGTGGAACTATCAAAGAAGGTATGAACGTATCGTTGGCTAAACGCGACGGAAGCATCACTAAATCGAAAGTGAAAGAGGTGCACGTGTTCGAAGGTTTAGGACGTGCCAAAACTACCGAAGTTTCATCGGGAGACATCTGTGCCTTGGTAGGTATCGACAACTTCGAAATTGGTGATACGGTTTGCGATTTCGAAAACCCCGAACCATTGGCACCCATCGCTATCGACGAGCCAACCATGAGCATGCTTTTCTCTATCAACGACTCTCCTTTCTTTGGTAAAGATGGTAAGTTTGTGACTTCACGCCACATCCACGACCGCTTGATGAAAGAGCTTGATAAGAACTTGGCACTTCGCGTAGTGAAGAGTGAAGAAGATGGCAAATGGATTGTATCGGGACGTGGTGTACTTCACCTTTCTGTATTGATCGAAACCATGCGTCGCGAAGGATACGAGTTGCAAGTTGGCCAGCCACAAGTTATCTACAAAGAAATTGATGGCGTAAGAAACGA
Organism: Bacteroides sp. UBA7335; assembly: GCA_002471185.1. Taxonomy (GTDB): domain Bacteria; phylum Bacteroidota; class Bacteroidia; order Bacteroidales; family Bacteroidaceae; genus Bacteroides. Next base: position 25,277 of record DKPL01000092.1, on the reverse strand, counting down.
ACCAATCGAAGAGCTTACTGTAAATGTACCCGAAGAGTATGCCAGCAAAATCATCGATATGGTAACTCGTCGTAAAGGTGAGATGATGATGATGGAAAGCAATGGCGAACGTGTGAACCTTGAGTTCAGCATCCCATCACGCGGTATCATCGGATTGCGTACCAATGTACTTACTGCTTCGGCTGGTGAGGCTATCATGGCACATCGCTTCAAAGAGTATCAACCCTACAAAGGCGAAATCGAACGTCGTACAAATGGCTCGATGATGGCAATGGAAGCAGGAACTGCTTTTGCGTATGCTATCGACAAGCTTCAAGATCGTGGTAAGTTCTTCATCTTCCCACAAGATGAGGTATATGCCGGACAGGTAGTTGGTGAACATTCTCACGACAACGACTTGGTTATCAACGTTACCAAATCGAAAAAGCTGACCAACATGCGTGCATCAGGTGCCGACGATAAAGCTCGCTTGATTCCACCAATCCAATTCTCACTCGAAGAGGCTTTGGAATATATCAAAGAAGATGAATATGTAGAGGTTACTCCAAAGACAATGCGTCTGCGCAAAATCATTCTTGACGAAAACGAACGTAAACGCGCTAACAAGAACTCGTAAACGCCTTGCGTGAATAAATAAAGTAGGCCGGATAAGTCAATGTGATTTATCCGGCTTCTCTTTTTGGTGTACCAAACCAGAGCTACAGAAAAGAAAAATGGGCAGCAAACGCAATCACGACTTGCTGCCCATTTGTATCAAATTGCAAGAAACAGGCTTGTTAGAGCAAAACAACTATTGCAACTTAAAGAGTATAGGAATGGTGTATTTCACATTAACCTTCTTACCACCCTGAGTACCGGGAGTCCATCTTGGCATACCCTCTACCACACGAACAGCTTCGGCATCAAGCTCAGGCGAAACTCCACGTGCCACCTTTATATTTTTTATGGCTCCCTCTTTGTCTACCATAAATTGCAGGATAACACGACCACCCACATTTGCTTTTTGTGCGGCCTCAGGATACTTGATATTCTTGGCCAAGTAGGCCATCATGGCAGGCATACCACCGGGAAACTCAGGCATGCTTTCTACAATATCAAAAATTGGCTCTTCGTCTATCACATTATCTTTAAAATTCGATTCAACACTGTCTGACGAGTAGCCTACTACCCTAATTTCGTCAATCTTTCCTTCACCTTGAATAGGTGCATCAGAGCTTTCTGAAGAGGTGCAGTTCACAAACAGGCAAACAATTGCCATAATAGGTATAAACAGAAGATACTTGCTTTTTAGAATCTTCGGCGATGGTTTTTTATTCAACATCATAATACGTTTTTTTAAAGGTAAAACATTAAAGTTGTTATATAAATTTGCTGCAGCCAATGATGGGAAAGCGGTATATAGAAGCTGATATTGATACTCTTTTTTATTGCTACCGGCACACATCACCGCTTTATCGGCCAGGTATTCGTGGTTAATCTTCACTTCGCGCATTAGTAACCACGCAATAGGATTGAACCAGCAGAGTATTAAAAAGAGCTGGGTATAGAGTATATCGAAAGAGTGAAACTGACGAATGTGCGCCTGCTCGTGAATGAGCACTCGATCTATTTGGTCTGAAGCTGAAGACTTGGCCGATAGACAAATCCAACTGAGAAAAGAAAAAGGTGAAACTTCTTCTTCCATCAAGTAGACGGGAACTTGATTTATAACCATCGGCTTAGACTTACGAAGCAGCAGCAACAATCTACAAAAGGCATAGAGGGTATAAAGCAACAGCAACAATGCACCACCAATATAAATGCCCAACAACAAAGTGCTTACGGGAGTAGAAGAAGCACCACCGGCTCCAACAACTACATCGGGCAGTTGCACCGTTGGCAGCAAATCGCGCACAACAGCAGATCGCATAGTGGGCATAACCATAGGAAACAATCGAGGCAACAAAGGAGCAACTATCGAAACCAACGGGATGAGCAACAGTGCCACGCGACGCCATGCAAAGAAGGTATCTTTGGTAAAGAATAGCTTATAGCAAAGAAAGAGTAGCACAAAGACGACATTCGCCTGAAGCAAATAGAATATAAATGATGTCATACGCTTACCTCCTATCCTTTATCAGCCTCTTCATCTTCAATCAGATGAATCAACTCTTCAAGTTCTGCTTTATTTATTTTCTGATCGCGCACAAAAAACGAAACTAACTCTTTGTACGAACCGGTGAAATAGTTGCTCACCACATTGCCCATAAAGTGTTTTTTGTAATCATTCTGCGCAATAGCAACTTTATAGAGAAGGGTATTACCTAACTTCTGTGCCACCAGGTAACCTTTCTTTTCAAGGTTACGAACTACCGATGCCACACTGGTATAGGGCGCCTTAGGCTCGGGCATAGCATCGACCACATCGCGAATAAATGAATCTCCCAACTTCCAGAAGTAAAGCATTACTTCTTCTTCTTGAACAGTCAACTTTTCCATACATATTATATTAATGGTTAATTATCAAACTACTAACTTTTAGCAAATCACTATTATTTCGTAGATAGTATGTATTTATTTGTGTAAAACTTGTTAATAGCACAAAAAAACGCATGTCTACCGAAGCAGACATGCGTTAGATATATAGTATAAGGTATATAGGAATTACTTCACAACAACTTTAGTTACTGCATTACCTACTTTTACGATATAGAAGCCAGGAGCTACAGCAACATTGCTTGCACCTGCACCAACTGTCTTGTTAGCTACCATCTGACCCATAGCATTCACAACTACCACTTGAGCATTGTCAGCGCTATTGATTTCAATTTGGCCATATCCGGCTACAACCGAAACCGCATTTGCATCTACATTTTCAATGCCTGTAACCATCTCAAAGCTGATAGGGAATACTTGCACTCCACCTTTATAAATATTCATAATCGCAACTACATCATACTTATTTTCAGTATCAGTAGGGATAGTGATATCTTTGAAACGGTTGTAAATAGCAACTGAAGAAGCTCCATCAGACAAGGTCTTAGCAGTAGCATCAACCGTAGCATTTGTAATCTTCACATAGTAACAATACAAACCAGTATCGCCACCAGCTTCTTCTACACTAACATTTTGTGGATTTACAGGGTTGTTAGCAGTAGGTGCAACAAAAGTTGCTGCAACCGGCGAGCTCAATTGTTTTGCACCTTCATAAACTCCCATTTTACCTTGAACACCAGCCGGTATTACATCACCGTTTACATAAGCACGATTTACGTTACCAAATATTTGCATTGCATTCTGTCCGTCAGTCACAAATAGATAATGACTAGACCCCGACTGATTAGTACCTTGATAAGTCACTGTCAACGGACAAGTAAACTCTACCATAGTGCCGGTAGCCAATGCATAAAACTCAGTAATACTTGCAACTTTAGTTATAGACTCAATAGAGTAATAGGCCTCCGAAATTGTACTCTTACCATCACCTAAAATAGCAATAGCCTTAAGAGTAGTAGTTTCTGTAATATTGATAGGGTTAGTATATAAAGTAGAAGAAGCAGTAGGTTCTGTTCCATCAAGAGTGTAATAGATAGAAGCATTTTGAGTAGCACACGAAATCGCTACATTTTGTGCTTCATAGTATACACCGCCGGTAGGATTAAATTTAGGCGCATCTACTACAACTTCACCAGGAGCCACAGTAGTTACTACAATTGAAGAGATATTAACTGTACCTTTAAATGTCATCACAACTTCGCTAGAAGAACCTGTCCACTCGGGAGAAACATAGGTTCCTGTTTGAAATGTAAACAAATCTGTCCCGGTTTTAGCACCAGTTAAAACCATACTTGAAATGTTTGATCCATCTGTAGTTTGGAAAGTAAGGCTAGATCCTGTATACCCACGAAACTCAATAGACCCATCAGTATTTAACCAAAATCGATTGTCATTATTAGAGTTGCCTTTTTTCGATGTAATCACAATATTGCCAGCTGTGATTGTACCATCTGCCAAGTTCGTACCTGCACCACTAGCAGGAAGTGCATAACCATAAAGAGCAGGATCACCAAAATTAAAAGTTGTTTCTGTTGCAAAACCACTTGCAACAGCTGCGAAAATCGCAAATAAAGAGAGTAATAATTTCTTCATAAATGCTTGTATTAAAAGTTAATATACTACAAAGTTAGAGTATATTTAATATTAACCAAACAACAAGTGTTTAAATTATCAAAACGAAACATATTTGTCACAATATAGTTAATTTAAAGCAAAACAAAAGCATTTTAAAAGCTAAACTAGCTGCTATACAATACTATAAGACAATTTCAGTATAGCAAGTGATAGAAACATACGGGTAGAAAATGAAGAAATAAAAGAAGACGTAGGTATTGATTTGCCACTTCAATAACATCACACACAGTAACTCGAAAATAAAAAGAGAGCGGCTTCCGAAAATTCGGAAGCCGCTCTTACAATATTATCTATGCTGTACAGATTACAATTGAGGACCTGAAGCGATCAATGCTTTAGCAGCATCGTTGTCACAGTATTGCTCAAAGTTTTTGATGTACATACCAGCAAGTTTAGTTGCTTTTTCTTCCCACTCAGCAACATTAGCATAAGTATCGCGAGGATCAAGGATACCTTCAGATACATTGTTCAATGCTTTAGGAGCAGTCAAGTTCATGATAGGAATGTGTACTTTTTCAGCATTTTCGATAGAACCGTCGATGATAGCATCGATGATAGCACGAGTATCTTTAATAGAGATACGTTTGCCAGTACCGTTCCAACCTGTGTTAACCAAATAAGCTTTCGCTCCGTGTTCGTGCATTTTTTCAACCAATGTCTTAGCATACATAGTTGGGTGAAGAGTCAAGAACGCTTCGCCGAATGCAGGAGAGAATGATGGAACAGGTTCAGTGATACCACGTTCTGTACCAGCAAGCTTAGAAGTAAATCCGCAAAGGAAGTGATATTGAGCTTGTTTTTCGTCAAGGATAGATACTGGAGGCAATACTCCGAATGCATCAGCTGACAAATAGATGATCTTCTTAGCGTGACCTGCACGTGAAGGAAGAACGATCTTGTTGATATAATAGATTGGGTAAGATACGCGAGTGTTCTCAGTTTTAGAACCATCAGCGAAATCAATGCTACCATCTTCGCGTACAGTTACGTTTTCAAGAAGTGCATCACGACGAATAGCTCTCCAGATGTCTGGTTCGTTTTCAGCGCTTAGGTTGATAACTTTTGCATAGCAACCACCTTCGTAGTTGAATACACCGTTTTCGTCCCATCCGTGCTCATCGTCACCAATCAAGAAACGTTTTGGGTCAGCAGACAAAGTAGTTTTACCTGTACCTGAAAGACCGAAGAATACAGCTACGTCGCCATCTTCACCTACGTTAGCAGAGCAGTGCATAGAAGCCATACCACGAAGTGGCAAGTAGTAGTTTTGCATAGCAAACATACCTTTTTTCATTTCACCACCGTACCAAGTACCACCGATGATTTGCATTTTTTCAGTCAAGTTGAAGCAAACGAATACTTCTGAGTTCAAACCTTGTTCTTTCCAGTTAGGGTTTGTAGTTTTAGAAGAGTTCAATACTACGAAATCTGGCTCACCATAGTTGTTAAGATCGTAGAATGAAGGACGGATGAACATGTTAGTCACAAAGTGAGCTTGCCATGCTACTTCCATAACGAAACGTACTTTCAAACGAGTATTTTCGTTAGTTCCGCAGTATGTATCAACAACATAAAGTTTTTTAGATGAAGACAATTGTTTCAATGACAATGCTTTCAAATCGTTCCAGATTTCAGTAGAAACTGGTTTGTTGATTGTACCGTCCCACCAGATTGTATCTTCAGAAGTTGCATCTTTAACGATGTATCTATCTTTAGGAGAACGACCAGTGAACTTACCTGTATCAACAGCTACTGCACCTGTATTTGTTACTACACCTTTTTCAAAACCTTCGTTAGCAGGATTTGTTTCGTCCTGAAACAATTGTTCGTAAGAAGGATTGTGAACGATTTCAAAATCGCCAACAATTCCGTACTTGCTTAAATCTAAATTTGCCATTTACTTTTGAATTTAAATTAAATTGTGGTATATTGTTTACTATCTCAATTCGAGAGCGAGGTGGGCTAAATTATGTTTTTCAACATGCCCTTGTAATTCCGATACAAAAGTAATACTTTATTTGGAATAGCGCACCCTATTAGAGAAATTTTTCCATAATGAGAAAACTTTTATAAATCAGTAACAATATATGTAAACTGAATGTTGCAATTTGATTTATAACATATACTTATGTTTGTTATAAGAGTACAATATCGTTAAATAGTTAAAAATCAAAGCAACTTGATTATAAGACATTTAACGATACTTTACACAACCATAGTATAATGTGGGTGAATGTAGAAGTACGTAAAAACAAAATCTTTAGTTGAGTTTTACAATCATTTAATCTACCATGCAATTTGTCGTGCTTCGACTAGTAAAGTTTCACCTCTTTATATCTGTTTATATATAACAACATCCATCTTTTGCTATCTCTTTTTGCAAAGTGTACCTCAACAAGCAGAAAGCACCTCAAGATTGCAGCCTCCCACCCTTGATTGTACCAAACAGAAAAGTTCAGAAAGCGACATGTTCAAAATATACATTATTTTAGAAAGCGACTCCTAAAATTGAAAAAAAGCGGATAACTCGCTACATAATCTCCACTTAGTATGAAACTTTTATAAATTGACAATAATATATTGAGAACGAATATTGCAATATAGAATATAACATTTACTTTTGTTTGTTATAAGAGCTAAACATAAGAACGTATAATATAGAGATAGTATGAAAATTGTAAACTTTAGCGAGTCCAATTCGATTCTGAACCAGTATGTATCAGAAATCAGAAACATCCATGTACAAAACGACCGTCTACGCTTTCGCCGCAACATTGAGCGCATTGGCGAGATTATGGCGTACGAAATGAGCAAAACATTTCACTATTCGGTAAAAGACATTGAAACCCCATTGGGCATCGCAAAAGAGAGCACTCCCGACAATAATGTAGTGTTGAGTACCATTCTTCGCGCAGGTCTTCCTTTTCACCAAGGATTTCTCAACTACTTCGACAATGCTGAAAATGCTTTTGTATCAGCTTATCGCAAGTATAAAGACACGTTAAAGTTTGATATCCATGTAGAATACCTAGCTTCGCCACGCATCAGCGGCAAAACATTGGTCATCACCGACCCCATGTTGGCCACCGGAGGAAGCATGGAGTTAAGCTATCAAGCCATGCTTACTAAAGGGAAACCAGCCGAAATTCATGTAGCAGCAATCATTGCCAGCCAACAGGCTGTAGATTATATTGCAAGTAAGCTGCCCGAAGATATTACCACCATTTGGTGTGCAGCAATCGACCCCGAAATCAACAGTCACTCGTACATTGTGCCGGGACTTGGTGATGCTGGTGATTTGGCCTACGGCGAGAAAGAGTAATCTCTCACCACAGAAGCCATACAAAAGGCTGCAACTTTATTTACTAGACAGTGCTCATCCTGCCCCTTGGAGAGCATTGTCTAGCATTTTTATTTTCCGTTGCGAATAGATACATAACAACTACTCTATAAGAGGAAGGGGGATACAAATAAAGCGGCTGCGTTATTTTACTAACGCAACCGCTTTTTCATTTTTATATAGTCAAAGGTGTTATTTCACTTCCCAAGTTTCGTTGGTCATCAACAGTTCGCTGAAGTTGTGATAGTTCCTTTTCGCCTTCACCTCTTCAATCTGTTCAGCCAAGGCTGCATCATAGGTCGGTGCATCAACATCGCGAATCACCCCCAAAGCGATGGGGAATTCAGGTCCCTTCATCAAGGCTAGCTTCAATTGCAAAGTATGATCCTCGCAGTGTGCATCGTGCACCAACAAATCTTTTTCGGTGATGCCGTTTTCGCCAAGCTTCACTACCTTCAAACCAAAACCCTCTTGCATGATGCCTAACTCTCTATCTACACCAAATACCATAGACTTACCGTGTTCTAAGTAGATAGCATTTTTGGCTCTACCCTCTTTGGTAGCCACACTTTCGTGCGTATTATCATTGAAGATGATACAGTTTTGAAGCACTTCGATAACCGATGCTCCCTTGTGAGCTGCAGCTTTTTGCAATACATCTACCGAAGCAGCACCATCTACCGCAACACAGCGTGCAAAGAAGCGACCGCGAGCACCAAAGGTCAATTCGGCTGGGTAGAAAGGATCTTCTACCGTACCAAATGGAGATGACTTACTGACAAAGCCACGTTCAGAGGTAGGTGAATATTGCCCCTTAGTTAAACCGTAGATGCGATTGTTGAGCAAAATCATATTCATATCGATATTACGACGCACAGCATGTATGAAGTGGTTACCACCAATGGCCAAACCATCGCCATCGCCTGATACTTGCCAAACGGTTAGTTCGGGATTAGCCACCTTCACTCCCGTAGCAATAGCTGCCGCACGACCGTGAATGGTATGGAAACCGTAAGTATTGACATAATAAGGTAGGCGCGAAGAGCATCCGATACCCGAAATCACAGCGATATCTTTGGGCGCTTTGCCAATTTCGGCCATTGCTTTGTGCAATGAGTTCAAAAAGGCATGGTCGCCACATCCGGGACACCAACGTGGTTGACCGAATTTATAATCTTGCATGGTATATTTAGTTTCGCTCATCTCTTATTCCTCCAATAGTTTAGTGAATGCATCTACAAGTTCTTTGGTCACAAATGGCTGACCCTTTACTTGGTTGAATTGGCTTAGGTTGATACCCGGTATCTGCATACGCAAGTATCCGGCAAACTGTCCTAAGTTTTGTTCGGCCACCACAATTTTCTTGAATCCTTTCAATACTTCGGCAGTATTCAACGGCAGTGGGTTGATGTATTGGAATTGTGCCAAAGCCACCTTTTTGCCCTCGGCACGCATTTCATCCATAGCAGCATGTAGGTTACCATAAGTACCTCCCCAGCCCACAATAAGCAAGTCGGCATCTTTATCGCCTTCTACCTCGAGTGCCGGAATGGTTTTGGCTATTTTATCTACTTTAGCTTGGCGCAAGTAAGTCATCAACTGATGGTTTTCGGGATCGGTAGAGATAACACCCGTAGCATTACTCTTTTCGAGTCCACCGATGCGATGCATAAACCCTTCAGTTCCCGGAATCGCCCAATAGCGGGCTCCCGTCTCTTCGTTACGTTGAAAAGGGGTCCAAGTGCCAGCCATTTCGGGCTTCACATAAGGAGGGGTGATGGATGGATATTCTTTCAAGTCGGGCAAGTGCCATGCTGCCGAGCCATTGGCAATGAAAGCATCGGTAAGAAGCACAACCGGAGTCATGTGTTCTACCGCTATTTTACAAGCTACATAAGCAGCATCAAAACAGTTGGTAGGCGATGTAGCCGCAATAACAGGCATAGGGCTTTCGCCGTTGCGTCCGTAAAGCGCCTGAAGCAAGTCGCCTTGTTCAGACTTAGTAGGCAAACCGGTTGACGGACCGCCACGTTGCACATTAACCACCACCAAAGGCAGTTCAGCAATCACAGCTAAGTTCATCGCTTCGCTCTTCAAGCACACACCGGGTCCTGAAGTAGAAGTCACCGCCAAATCTCCGGCAAATGCAGCTCCCACAGCCGAAGCACACCCGGCTATTTCGTCTTCACATTGCACTGTTTTTACACCAAGCGATTTGTGCTTAGCCAACTCGTGCAATATATCAGTAGCAGGAGTAATAGGATATGAACCCAAGAAGAGTTCTAACCCCGCTTTTTCGGCAGCAGCTATCAAGCCATAAGCAGTAGCCTTATTGCCATTTATATCGGTGTAAAGTCCCTTAGCTTTGGGCTCTTTACTCTCTATGCGATAAGTAGAAGTCGATGCGTGAGTGTTAGCCCCATAGTTATAGCCGTCGTTGAGCACCTTGATGTTGGCTTCGGCAATCTGTGGTTTTTTAGCAAACTTTTGGCGTAGCATATCTTCGGCCAGCTTCACATCACGATTGAATAGCCAACACACCAAGCCCAGCGCAAACATATTTTTGCAACGAAGCATTGATTTGTTATCCAATCCAGAGTCGGCCAAGCTCGCTTTACACATTGACGAGATGGGCACTTCCATCACCTCTTGTTTGATGTGTATCTCTTCAAACGGGTTGGATGTTTTAAATTGGGCTTTTTCTAAGTCCTTGTCTGTAAACGAGTCGCTATCAGTAATGATTAGTCCATCGGGGCGACAATACTGAACTTGTGTTTTTAGCGCAGCGGGGTTCATAGCAACCAAAACGTTGCAACAATCGCCCGGAGTATACACTTTATTCGCTCCGATGTGTACCTGAAAACCCGATACACCGGTAAGTGAACCTTGCGGAGCACGAATGTCAGCCGGATAATCGGGGAAAGTACAGATATCATTTCCTACATTAGCCGACACATTCGAGAAGATGTTGCCGGCAAGCTGCATACCATCGCCGGAATCGCCGGAGAAGCGTACTACCACTTGCTCCAATTCTTTAACCATCATTTCGTCTGCCATAATTTGTTGTTTCTTATGTTTAAATCAAAAAGATAATAAAATAGCTTTTTGCAGATTGATTTATACATTTCGGTTGGCTGTTTTAAATAATCCTTATTTATGCAAAAAGCTTCGCAAAGTTCGCAAAGTTATATGATTTAGCAAAATCTTTTAGGAGTTATCTATAAGCTACTATCAAAAGAATTATCAAAACTCAAATAAACAAGCCTTAACACATAGAAATCAGCACATTTACACTCAAAAAATAGGTTTTTTGCTAGCAAATAGAAAGCAGCAGAAAACACCACAGATAACTAATTGTTTCATTTTAGCCCATTAGCAATTATAATTATCCATCAAAAACACACATTATCATTTCAAATTGCATCAATACACCCCACTTTTTATACGCTTCTGCTTTTTCAACTATCACAACACTCTATTTTTCTTTAGTCAAACCTCACAAATCTCAATCACTATTGTTGCTAAATCGATAGAATGAGCTATCTTTGCCCCATAATTAAGCAATTACGCAATAGATTTGAGGCCTTGTAGTTCAACGGATAGAATAGAAGTTTCCTAAACTTTAGATAGGGGTTCGATTCCCCTCGAGGCTACTCAATATTGCATATCGCATCCTTAAATCTCTTCTACTTGCAAACTCTACTGTACCTACTTTATGGGTAAATACACGACTTATTTAAATAAAAAAATAATAAACTATTACCGTTATTATTAACAATTAAACATTGCATTAAGGCGAGATTGAGTATCTTTGCCAGCTAATAAACAAGCATATAAATATGGATAAAGTGATTGTGGGTTTAGGCGAAACGCTTTGGGACATGCTTCCTGATGGAAAAAAAATTGGAGGAGCTCCTGCCAATTTTGCCTATCATATATCGCAATTTGGATTGGATGGATATGCCGTAAGCGCATTGGGCAACGATGAACTAGGCGATGAGCTATCCGATATATTGAACGACAAACAGCTTCATCACGTGATGCCTCGAGTAGACTTCCCTACAGGAACCGTACAGGTAAAACTCGATAACGATGGAATTCCTGTATACGAGATCAAGCAAAACGTGGCATGGGACAATATCCCCTTTACCGACGATATGAAACAGTTGGCGCTACACACTCGTGCCGTTTGCTTTGGCTCGTTGGCACAACGAAGCCCCGTGAGTCGTGCTACCATTGCACGCTTTATCGACACTGTACCCAATGGCGAAAGTCAACTCAAAATATTCGATATCAACCTACGTCAAAACTTCTATACTACCGAGGTGATAGACGAATCGCTACGTCGATGCAACGTTCTCAAAATAAACGATGAGGAACTGGAAGTGATAAGCAAACTTTATGCCGTACGTGGTGGCACACAAGAAGAGCGCTGTCGCTTACTGCTCAACAGATATAGCTTAAAGATTGTGATTTTGACTTGTGGAGTAAAAGGGAGTTACGTGTTCACCCCCGAAGAGACCTCTTTTATAGAGACTCCTCAGGTAGAGGTGGCTGATACCGTAGGAGCAGGCGATTCATTTACCGCCACCTTCTGTGCAGCCCTTATCAATGGCAAATCATTTACCAAAGCACATCAATTGGCTGTAGAGGTTTCGGCATTTGTCTGCACACAGCAGGGTGCAATGCCTCAGCTGCCCGAAACGCTTCGCAATCGCATGGCAAAATCAATTTAATATCCATTTTAAAACATTACAATACTATGAACGTAAAGATGAAAACCTCGTTAGCCATTTGTGCATTTGCCACATTGTGGGTTTCGACTCCTGCCATGGCGCAGACTAAAGAAAACAATAAAAAATGCGCTTCGCAAACTATCAACAAAACTCGTAGCAAAACGTTTGTGATGGAGAGTGAAACGCCTTGGGAACCTGCGGGCGAAGGGGTGAAACGTCAAATCATGGGATACGATGGACAGTCAATGTTGGTGAAGGTAAAGTTTGAAAAGGGGGCTATTGGCACTCCACACGCACACTATCATACGCAAAACACCTATGTAGTAAGCGGTGTGTTCGAGTTTACCGTAGGCGATGAGAAGAAGATAGTAAAAGCGGGAGACGGACTTTATATTGAGCCCGATGTGGTGCACGGCTGTGTGGCTTTAGAGCCAGGGGTGTTGATTGATTGCTTTACACCAATGCGCGCCGATTTTATTGGAAAGAAATAAATAGAGAGAGAACAAGTATAAAAACAGAAATGGTGAGGTTTGCCTTTGATCATAATCAACAAAGAGCAAACTTCACCATTATCATATAGTAATCAAACAATTTCTTATTCTTCTACTTTAGATAGCGCAGGCAGAGTAAAGTAAAATACCGAACCACGCTGTACCTTAGACTGCAACCAAATCATTCCTCCCATCTTTTCAACCAACATACGCGAAATGACAAGTCCCAATCCTACCCCCTGCACAAACTCATCAGTCTTTCCAAAGCGCTTGAACACCCTTGCAGCATGACGTGTATTGATTCCTCGACCACTATCTTTCACGTAGATTTGAACCATATCGCGTTTGAGCATCACTCCCATATGTATCTCACCACTCGGAGTAAACTTAACGGCATTGCTCAATAGGTTATCCATCACTTGCTTAAAACGAACTACATCATTTTCGAGTTCTAACGACTCATCAATGGGATCGATAATGAGTTTTACACCACGTTCTACTTTATCTTTATACTTAGCAAATAGTTCATTAAAAACTGTACAAATACAAAAACGCGAAGAAGTGAGCTTCATCATACCACTTTCTAATGAAGCTAAGTCGAGAACATTATTGATTAACTGTAGCAAGACCTCTGAGTTTTTCTCAATGAGACGGCCATATTGCAACTGCTCTGCTTTGAGCTCGGAGTTACAGATAAGACTTGAGAAACCAACAATAGCATTGAGTGGGGTACGTATCTCGTGACTCAAATTGGCCAAAAATGCAGTTTTTAGCCTTTCGGATTCCTCGGCTTTGATACGTGTACTAATCAGCTCCATCTCTATATTCTTTACCTCAGTCACATCCCACGAGACACCTAGAATATACTGTGCCTTATTTTCGGTTACAGTAAGCACTTTTACAGTTTTGGCCATGCGCTCTTCACCACTCTGGGTAGTAAACTCTTCCATATACTCTAAGCGCCCCTTTTTCACCACATCCATATCTGTCCTACGGATACGCTCTGAATCAATGAACTTAGGAAACAAATCGGCATCTGTTTTGCCCAGCACATCGGTTATGGCTAGCCCCATATGCGAAGTGAAAGTATCGTTACAATAAACATATCGGAATTCATCGTTGACATCTTTTAGAAACACATACACCGGCACACTATTGAGCATGGTATTGACCATAGGGTTGAGATGCAAAATATCATTGGTTGCCAAATTTAGATCCAAAGGCTGCATCATATTTTCTGTAGCTTCAACCGTTTCTTTAAGTTTGCGGCGACTTCTTGCCGAGTTTTTAGGTAGTAACTTAGTCACTAATGCTGTAAGGCGTTTGTGTTCTTTACTAAGCTCATTAATTACATTCAACAACTCCTCTTTTGTATTTTCATCACTGTAATTCATATATTTCTCAGTATCAGTCTATGCGTAACATTCTCTTATTTAACTATCTCACCCACAAATTTACATAATATTATTAATATATTAACTAAATATGCGAAGTTATTATTGATTAAAATGCAGCAAATAGATTGTTGCCATCTAGAGAATGTCTTATATTTGCATCACTTTTATTATTAAATACTTAACATATATGTCTACAGAATTATTCTCTACGCTACCCTACAAGGTAGCAGACATCTCACTTGCCGATTTCGGTCGCAAAGAGATCGAGTTGGCAGAAAAAGAGATGCCCGGCCTAATGGCTCTTCGCGAAAAATATGGAGAATCGAAACCTTTGAAAGGTGCCCGCATTATGGGGTCGCTTCACATGACTATTCAAACTGCGGTACTCATTGAAACTCTTGTGGCTCTTGGCGCTGAGGTTCGCTGGTGCTCATGCAATATATATTCTACTCAAGATCATGCTGCTGCTGCCATTGCGGCATCGGGTGTGCCGGTGTTTGCTTGGAAAGGCGAAACACTAGCCGAATACTGGTGGTGCACGCTTCAAGCGCTAAACTTCGAAGGGGGCAACGGTCCTACAGTAATTGTTGACGATGGTGGCGATGCTACGATCATGATTCACTTGGGATATCAAGCTGAAGAAGATGCAACAACTTTAGACAAAGAGGTGCATGCCGAAGATGAGAAAGAGCTATTTGCAATCTTAAAAGATGTACTTGCTGACGACAAAGACCGCTGGCACCGTGTGGCAAAAGAGATGCGTGGTGTGTCGGAAGAGACTACAACAGGGGTTCACCGTTTGTATCAGATGATGGAAGAGGGTAAACTGTTGTTCCCTGCGTTCAACGTGAACGACTCGGTTACAAAATCGAAATTCGACAATATGTATGGCTGCCGCGAGTCGCTTGCCGATGGCATTAAGCGCGCTACCGATGTTATGATTGCGGGTAAGGTGGTTGTAGTGTGTGGTTATGGCGACGTGGGTAAAGGCTGTGCCAACTCTATGCGTTCTTACGGAGCACGCGTGATTGTGACCGAAATTGACCCTATCTGTGCGCTTCAAGCAGCTATGGAAGGCTACGAAGTTATGACAATGGAAGATGCTTGCAAAGAGGGTAACATCTTTGTGACTACTACCGGAAACATCGACATCATCCGCATTGACCACATGGAGCAAATGAAAGATCAAGCTATCGTTTGTAACATCGGTCACTTCGACAACGAGATTCAGGTAGAGGCTTTGAAGAAATATCCGGGCATCAAACGCATCAACATCAAACCACAAGTTGATCGCTACTTCTTCCCTGCGGGACATAGCATCATATTGCTTGCTGATGGACGCTTGGTGAACCTGGGCTGTGCTACCGGCCACCCATCGTTTGTCATGAGTAACTCGTTTACCAACCAAACGTTGGCTCAAATCGAACTGTTCAACAACGACTATCCAATCGATGTGTATCGCTTGCCAAAACACCTAGACGAAGAGGTGGCTCGCCTACACTTAGAAAAGATTGGGGTGAAACTAACTACACTAACTCCCGAACAAGCTGCCTATATTGGGGTGAAGGTTGAGGGACCATTCAAAGCCGATCATTACAGATATTAATCGGTGTGAAACGATAATATTGAAAGGGTGTGTCGAAAAAAGCAAACAAGGCTTATTGACACATCCTTTTTTTTTATCATCTTTGCACGTGATAGAGGCGCAAAATGAGCGCCTTAACCCATAAACCCTTTCGCAAATGAAAAAGTATTTACCCGACTTGATTGCCATTGTGGCATTTATTCTACTCTCTTTTGCATACTTCTTTCCGGCTGTGACCGAAGGACGCGTATTGCTACAACACGATATCGCTGCCGGTGTGGGAGCGGGACAAGAGATAAAGGAGTACTACGAAGAAACCGGCGAACGTAGCCGGTGGACAAATGCTCTTTTTGGAGGTATGCCCACTTATCAGATTTCGCCAAGCTACGACTCTATTGAACCTCTCAAGGTGATGGAGCGTGTGTACAATCTGTTTCTACCAAGCTATGTAAGCTTGACGTTTATTATGATGCTCGGGTTTTACATTCTGCTACGAGCCTTTGGCATGCCGGCGGGCTTATCGCTGCTGGGAGGTATTGTATGGGGATTTTCGTCCTACTTCTTTATCTTAATCGGAGCGGGACACATCTGGAAATTTGTAACATTGGCTTATATTCCGCCTACCATAGCCGGTATTGTACTGGCCTATCGAAAGAGGTATCTGCTAGGAGGATTGGTCACTACCCTATTCCTGGCCATGCAAATTCAGTCCAACCACGTGCAAATGTCATACTACTTCTTGTTCGTGATTCTCTTTATTGCCATCGCTTATTTTGTAGATGCACTGCGCAAAAAAGAGCTACCCGATTTCTTCAAAGCGAGTGGAGTGTTGGTGGCTGCGGCTGTTGTAGCTATCTCTATGAATCTATCTAACCTATATCATACGTATGAATATAGCAAACAGACCATGCGCGGCAAAAGCGAATTGGTGTACGAGGGAAGTCAACAAAATAATACCAGCAGCGGGTTAGACAAAGACTACATCACCCAATGGAGTTACGGTATTGGCGAAACATTAACCCTATTAGTGCCTAACGTGCGCGGTGGCGCTTCGGTACCCCTCTCGCAAAGCAAAGAGGCCATGGAGAAGTCCAACCCAATGTATGGCAATCTATACGGACAGCTCACTCAGTACTTTGGCGATCAGCCCATGACTTCGGGACCTGTGTATGTGGGTGCTTTTGTTTTGGCACTCTTTGTACTGGGTTGCTTCATTGTAAAAGGTCCCATCAAATGGGCACTTTTGGGTGCTACGATTTTCTCTATCGTATTGTCGTGGGGCAAAAACTTCATGCCAATCACCGATTTCTTTATCGACTATATACCCATGTATAGCAAGTTCCGAGCGGTATCTTCCATCTTGGTTATTGCAGAGTTTACCATCCCACTATTGGCCATATTTACGCTAAAAGAGATATTTACCCGCCCCGATGTGTTGAAAGAGAACCGCAAAGCGGTTATTGCCAGCTTCTTGCTGACAGGGGGTACGGCGATGCTGTTGGTCGTTGCACCACAACTGTTGGTGCCTAGCTTTATTCCGGCTCAAGAGATGATGGCCTTGCAACAGGGCATCCCCGCCGATCAGCTGATGCCAATCTTGCAAAACATCACCGAAATGCGCCAAAACATGGTGACTTCGGATGCACTACAAAGTTTCTTACTCATTGCTTGTGGTTTTGCACTGATAGCGCTCTATATGCGCGGAAAACTAAGAACCAGTTGGGCTGTGGCGGCTATTATTGTGCTTTGCTTGGCAGAAATGTGGAGCGTAAACAAGCGCTACCTGAACGATGCCATGTTTAAGCCTCAAACCCAACAGATGGCACAAAGTTTCTCCGAATCGGCCACCGACAAAGAGATTCTAAAAGATGATGCAATCGACTATCGCGTACTGAACTTTGCATCAAACACCTTCAACGAGAACAATACCTCTTATTATCATAAGAGTGTAGGCGGATATCATGCAGCTAAACTGCGCCGCTACCAGGAGATGATTGAGCACTACATTGCCCCTCAGATGCAGGAGGCTTATCGCGAGGTGGTTACAGCTCAAGGCGATATGGATAGCGTTGATGCAGCCAAGTTCCGCATCTTGAATATGCTCAATACGCGCTACTTTATTGTGCCCGTCAACCAACAAGGACAAACGGTACCGATTTACAATCCGTTCAGCTATGGCAATGCTTGGTTTGTAGAAGATGTGAAGTATGTGAACTCGGCCAACGAAGAGATTGCTATGACCGGCGAGGTAGACCCATTGCACACGGCTGTGGTAGATGCTCAGTTTAAAGGGGTATTGAGTGATGCAACGCTATGCCAAAAGCCAGGCGAGAATAGCATTACCCTAACCACCTATGAGCCCAACCGCCTGGTTTATGAGGTAAACGCTGCTCACAATGGTGTGGTGGTATTCTCCGAAATATATTACCCGGACTGGCAAGCTACCATTGATGGGGTGGCTGCACCCATAGCTCGTGCCGACTACATCTTGCGTGCCATGTATGTGCCGGCAGGCAAACATACCATCGAGATGCGTTTTGACCCGCCAAGCATTCATGCTACCGAAACCATTGCATACATTGCTTTGACCATCTTCTTCATCGGGGTGATTGCCTACGTGGTGATGAGGGTAAGAAAAAGAAAGAAACAAGTTCAATAACCTATCTAGGTGGGCTAAATAGAGTGTAAGGCTGCACAAGCAAGTGCAGCCTTTCTTATTGACTGACCGACTACGAGGCTTTTGGGATGTCTCCGCCAGTCAACAGCACAGTAAAAATAGTGTACTACACCGTTTATCATCGGCAGTCAGGTTAAGCTCTTTTTTGCTATAAGGAGGTATTTACATTAGCGCAATAAATACCCAACAGGTTATTTATCAACCAGTTGCATCCCCTCTATGTCTTAAAATTTCCACAGTAACTTTTGAACCAAAACAAAGTTACTTTTGCACCAAAACATAAAGAGTTTTGCAAAAAACAAAGAGACTTTTCAGTCATTACTTACTATGCTATTTTTAGCAGAAAGTAGAGAGTAAAAATAGCAAACAACAAGAATGATAGACTACCAGAGTATGGTACACTTTATCACCAAACAAGGTCTAGCGAATAGCAGTGAAATGGCTACTGTTTTAATGACCAACTTAGAGTTAGCTCACTCTCAGAGCTCAACAGATGGAAACGAGAGAGCCGTTCAACCTATAAATAACGATATGACGACAGAAGCATAGGTTACAAAACAACTATTCATTCGTCTATCAATCAAGACAATAATAAACTTTGATATGATGTACCGAAAACTGAACCAAGCTTTTAAAGCTTGCTTGCTTTTGGCAACCGCCACAACACTTACACAATGCAATCAACCGCCTAAACACATACCAACCATTCACGAGGTGGGAGCGCACGCCATGCCGTTGCATATTGCGCCCATCGAGGGAGCACCTTTTGATATGCCACAGCTCAAGCGACCAACCTTCCCTTCGCTTATCATCAACCTAGCAGAAAAAGGGATATCGGCAGATAAACCGATATCGGACTTGGTAAACGCAACTATTGACGAGGTATATGGCAAAGGAGGCGGAACGGTCATCATTCCGGCAGGAGAATGGAAATCAAACCGCATCACGCTAAAGAGCAACATCAACCTACACTTTTCTGAAGGAGCAGTGGTTGAGTTTTCGGGAGTGGCCGAAGGGTATCTACCTGCCGTGCTTACTCGCCACGAAGGAATAGACATCATGGGTCCGGCGGCTTTTATCTATGCCAACGGAGCAGACAATATAGCAGTGACAGGCACAGGAAAGATTGTGGGACCACCCATGGATGCTGAAATCCGCAAACGCCCTAACGGTCCTTCGGTGGTTGAGAAAGATATTCCGGTGGACATGCCGATAGCCGAACGCATCTACGATGGCATGGAGGGACGTACTTTTTATCGTCCCAAGAGCATTTCGCCTATCCATTGCACCAATGTGCTGATTGAGGGAGTTACCATCGAGCGAAGTGCTCAGTGGAATGTAGCCCCTGTATATTGTGAAAATGTGATTATACGTGGCATAACAGTCAACTCTACCGAGGTGCCCAGCGGCGATGGCATCGATATTGAGTCGTCGCGCAATGTGTTGATAGAGTATTGCACCCTCAACAATGGTGACGATTGCTTTACACTAAAGGCGGGACGTGCCGATGATGGGGTACGTGTGGGCAGACCGACTGAGAATGTGGTGATTCGCCACTCGTTGGCACTGCACGGACATGGCGGCATTACCATTGGTAGCGAAACAGCAGGATTTATCAAGAATGTATATGCACACGACTGTGTGTTCGATGGTACCCGGACGGGCATACGCTACAAGACTCGTCGCAACCGTGGCGGAGGTAGTGATGGCACCTATTTTGAACGCATACGCATGACCAACGTGGGCAAGGCTTTCACGTGGGATTTGCTGGGTAGCGCCTTCTACATGGGCGAATTGGCAGAACGTAAACCGGCTCGCGCCATCGATCATCTTACCCCCGAAATCAAAAACATACAGATTAAAGACTTTATTGTGGAGGAGGCCAAAGAGTTTTTCACTGCCAATGGTATCCCTGAGATTCCTTTCAGCGAAGTGGTGATTGAGAATGGAGTGGTGAAGTGCAACAAACTGATTAGTGCTCTGAATGATGCCGATGGCATGACGCTTCGCAACCTAACCATTACAAGCGAGGGCAACGAAATCAACATCTTAGACAGCCGCAACATCAGCTTCGAAGAGGTAAGATTTGAGACTCCTACCAAAAAAATAATTGTCACAGTAACGGGCGAAGATGCCGAAGATATCTGCTTGAAAGGTGGAACTATAGATGGCGAAGAGGTTTGCTACAGCAACACCACACCCATGGTAGTCGATTTGAAATAAGAAACACGCAAACATTCAATTTTATTACACGACACTTGATTACACAAAAAAGGCATCCTTCGCTGCGAGAAGGGTGCCTTTGTCATAATGATTTATATCTCTTTGACTGCTACCACCAGCAGTGCTGAATGCTTGGCCACGTTGGTGCGTATCGTTCCTGAACTCATCTCATAAACAGCGCCATCACTCAACCATACCGAAGAGCCTATCTTGTTGCGAAAGCGACTAACGATTTGTTGAATATCGCTTTTATTTACCATTCGCCAACCATCGCCCAACTCACCACACTGTGCACTTGCAGCACTATAATTTCTCCCACTCCAATTATTGAGAACCTTGAAGAGTTTGTAGCCCGATTGATCTGCATTGATATAGAAAACAACTCCATCCTCTTGGGCATCGCCTATACTTACATTATAATATGGGGTAGCAACAGGTTGACTGACAGCAGGTGTAGGGGGAGTCGATGAGCTAGTAGTAGTAGAAGAAGAAATATCACCACCCAGCAAATTTAAAATCTCGCGATTCATACGCTCTATCTCTTGTTCATCGGGGTCAGGGTCAACCTGCTTATCGTAAAGAGTGGCAAGGGTAGCTATGGCCTCTTTGTGTCCGGAACGAGCAGCTTTTTCGTACCAAAGTATTGCTTGCTCTGTGTCTTTAGGAAAGTTGCCTTCGCCGCGCTCATACTTCACCGCCATATCATAATAAGCATTGGGATCACCTTGCTCTATCGAAGAGAGTGACGAACCTTGAGTAGCGGCATCAAACACAATGTATCGATAAGTCTCTTTGGGACTAAAGGTAAAGGGAAGCACTACCGAGGGATAGCCTTTCGCAGTTATGGTGATGCGTCGTTTATTATCGGCTGCATTGGGAAAGAAATAAAGTGTATCGGTATTGATGCCGTTATTGTTTCCACGGTTGATGGTTGAGCCATTCAAATCATTCATGTTGCTCTTGTAAGTTAAGTATAACTTCGATTCAACAATAACTCGTGCACTCGGCACTCCGTCCTTCATTTTAATCGACACCGATTTAGCATCTTTTTCACCTTCACAAATAAGCTTTTGAGCCAACAGTGACTGAGTAGCCATGCATACCACTCCAAGCAGCAAAGGCCTTAGTATAAAAAGAGAGAGAGAAGCTTTATTCATCGTCTTTCAAGTCTTAGTAAGTTTAACAGCAAGTGAACAAAAATAAAAAAATGACGTTAAGTAAAAAACAAATTAACAAATTAATTCTTGGTAGCAAATTGTCAGCGCAAAGAATGTTTGCAGGTAGCTGTTTAAATGTTTATTACACACATAAGTTATAAAATCAGGTTTAACAATAACAAATTGTGAGTATTTTTGAAAGCAAACAACATTAACCATACTGTTATCGAACACGAAACAAGGTATTCGATTTGAAAAACAAAGTGCTAAAGAGAGAACATGGGGCTATAAAAAGCCTTATTTATAAGGATATATGAGATATAAAATAGACTTCTTACATAGTAGTGTTAAACTACAATAGCCTACCGACTTCTTCACAGCGAATTATTAGTGTAATACAGATTACATTTTATACAATAAATAAAAAAATATATAGATATTGTATTTTATATTACAAATTATACATATATTTGCAAAGTATTATTGAAATAAGTCTTTATGACTAAAAAATTATAATCTTTAGAAATGAAAAAAAACTGTATCTGGTGCTTACAATTTATAGTTATCGCCACCCTATTCACATCATGCGTTTATAGCAAAGACTCATACATTGATGGATTTGAATCATTTGTAGAGATACTAGAAGAGAAAAACTCAATATCACAAGAGGAGCTACCTGTTATTGAAGAGTACTACACCGACCTCACCAAAACGTATTATGATAAATACAAGGACAAGCTTTCAAAGAGTGACATGAAACGTTTAGTAGAATTGGAGGTACGTTATCATGCTTCGCTTGCTAAAACCGACCTCAGTAATCTTAAAGATAAGCTCAAGAACATTGAGACTAAGTTAAATAAGATCCTTAATTAAAATAAATATTATTACGATTGTAATTTTAGGCTGCTTCGTTGATGAAACGAGGCAGTTCTTTTTTGATGTACAACCAAAGTTATAGAAGTCGCTTAGTCAGGTAGCGCACAGGATACCAAACCGACAAGAAACCCACTACCACCACGGTAACAAGGATAAGCAGAATATCTTGCCAATGCACACTTACCGGATAAGCATCGACAATGAAACTATTGCCACCCCCCAGCGATATCACGCCAAACTTTTGTTGAATAAAGCAAAGAATCAATCCGAGCACAATGCCAAACAGCGCACCACAAAGTGTTATCATACGCCCTTCGAACAAGAAGATACGTGAGATGAGTTTATCATCAGCACCTAGGTTGCGGAGTGTTAATACATCCTCTTTCTTATCGAGTATAAGCATAGAGAGTGAACCAATGACATTGAAGCAAGCTACTAATAGAATAAAAGTTAGGAAGATGTAAGAGATTAGCTTTTCGACCTCCATAATGCGAAACACATCAGCCTGCTGTTCATAACGATTTTGCACAACAAACTCATCGCCCAGCATAGCAGCAATCTCTTTTTTTACTGCCGAAACACGGCTACCCGGCTTAAGCTTTAGTTCGATA
Organism: Bacteroides sp. UBA7335; assembly: GCA_002471185.1. Lineage (GTDB taxonomy): Bacteria > Bacteroidota > Bacteroidia > Bacteroidales > Bacteroidaceae > Bacteroides. The sequence continues at coordinate 2,014 of DKPL01000092.1, read as the reverse complement.
GCCGAAACCTCAGTGGTATAGTCGAGCAGATTACGAATAAAGGGCAACGAGGTCAGTATGTATTGCGAATCGTATTTTTGCTGATTGACCGCAAACACCACACCCGGCGAATAGAGGTAGTCCATATTGAAAGAAGAGGCGGGATTGCTTATATTAACCCTTCCCTCACGCCGGGGCACATAGACAAGAAGCGGATCGACAAACTGAATGCCGGTACCCAAGGTAGAGACCAACTCTACCCCCATCACGGCATAGTTCACTACCGGGTCAGACAGCATAAAGCGCCCTGCACCATACAAGATGCTATCAATTGCAGTTAGCTCCTCAAAATTATCCTCCACTCCCTTTAATGTAGCCATAGCCTGACGATCTTTATACTGCACCATAGCATGCTCTTCGAGTACCTCGGTCGATATTTCGACCTGAGGCAAAGCACACACAGCAAGTATTCGCTCATCTTGTCCATCAAACACCTTTCCGTTGCGAACCGTTATTTTCAGTTCGGGGTCGAAAGCTGTAAAAAGCGTTGCCACCATATCTTGAAAGCCGTTGAACACACTGAGGGTGCACACCAATGCCAATGTAGCAAGAGTGACACCACACACCGACACCGCCGAAATGACATTGATGGCATTGTGCTTCTTCTTCGAGAAAAGATAGCGTCGAGCTATGTAAAAGGATAGATTCACTTGAGAAGCGAGTCGATCTTTTCGATATAGTCTAATGAATCGTCTACAAAGAACTTCAATTCGGGGATGATGCGAAGTTGATGACGAACACGAGTACCAAGTTCGTAACGAATAGACTTCATATTGCCATTGATGTTTTTCACAATTTCTTCGCTACGCTCAGAGGGAAATACGCTCAAGTATACACGAGCAATTCCCATATCGGGACTGATACGAACAGCACTAACCGATACAAGCACACCTGGCATCGCTTTAGTTTGTAACAAGAATATTTCGCTTAGCTCTTTTTGCAACAAGCGTGATATTTTACTTTGACGGGTTGTTTCCATACTGTAATCTCTATTATTTGATATATATATAAAGCCTAAAATAAAATGAGGCACAATGCACGTAGCACACACAGTTTACAAATTCAATTACCACTGCCTGCACACCGACAAACAGGAAAAAGCAATCGATAAAACAAGATAAACTTGACTACCAAATCATTCTGTATCCGCTCCAACAAAGCTAAGAAACAGTTTTACATTACACCCCGTACTTCCAATCAATTTTTATCAATTGAGACAATACGTTTATAAAAAAACAAATTAGGCAACACAAAGTTAA
>DKPL01000092.1:0-545 GCA_002471185.1 Bacteroides sp. UBA7335 | reverse complement strand
CAAATTAGGCAACACAAAGTTAAAGAAATCATACGAGAAGGCTAACAAATCGCTCTTTTTTTTAGTTTCATTTATTGTTTATACATTAAATCAGTTATATTTGCAACTTATAACAAAGCACAATAACACAGATGACGAGAAGAATTATTATTTTTATATTCCTACTTACAGTCATTTCTATACCCGGACAGGGCTGTGACTCATTATCAAACAATATTCTTTGGAAAGAAGCAGAACAGTATATTGAAGCTAAAGAATATGAGAAAGCCACACATCTATATGAAGTGCTTAATAAAGAAGTAGACTCAATATACAAAGAGATAAGTTCTCGACAAGTTGATGATTTACGCAGCACCTACTCTATTGACGAATTAGCCCTTGAAAGCAATATTGAAAGAAATAATTTGCTATATCTATTAGTTAGTGGCTTAATTATCCTCATAATAATTCTGCTTATTATATTTATTATCCTACGAATACAAAAAGGAAGGCTTCGATATAGACAAGCACAGCTCATTCAGGCAAAAGATATATTTGATGCCTCC
>DKPL01000097.1:30722-52284 GCA_002471185.1 Bacteroides sp. UBA7335 | reverse complement strand
TTGCCTTTCCGACAAAGATATCAATCGTAAGATAAGAGCTAAAAATAATAACAACACAATAGAAGAACCCAGAAATCCTTGCTCCTCACCTACTGTACAAAAGATAAAATCGGTATCTTGCTCAGGAACATACTTCAATTTGGTTTGAGTTCCATTCAAAAAGCCTTTTCCAGTTAAGCCGCCTGATCCAATGGCAATTTTTGATTGATTTACATTATAACCGGCACCGGTAGGATCATCTTCCATCCCCAACACCACTTTAATTCTAATCTGTTGATGTGGCTCAAGAATATTATCGAATACATAATCACTTGAATACATAAACCCTATAGAACCAATGGTAAAAAGGCTTATAAGTAAATAAATGCGTTGACGCTCAGCTAAACTTAAGTATATCAAATAAACTATAATCAACGCACAAAGTGTCCATTGTATCCATACCAGATTGAAATGTACCAAATACTCTGATATAAAAAAGGAAAGAGTCAATACGATTAAACTACCAAGCAGTATATTGCGTGTTGGGGTTGTTTTCTTACGATAAATCCATGGCATCACCCCAGTAAAAAGAAGAATCATACAAAGAACAGCAAACTCTCCAATTGGTGTAGCCGTATCGGCTATAAACACTTGATCGAACTTAATACTTACAACAAAGTAAAGCACTGCACATACACCAGAGAAAAGAACAACACCCGGCATTCCTTCGCGATAAAAAACCAAGAAAAAAGCTAAATACACCAATGCTGATCCTGTCTCTTTCTGCAAAATAATAAGCAACATGGGAAACAGAACAATAGCACATACTAAAATAAAGTTCTTTGCTTTCTGTATACTAAAGAGATACACATTCATAAATTTGGCCAGTGCCAAAGCTGTAGCAAACTTAGCAAATTCGGCAGGTTGCAAACTCACCGGTCCCAACTGAAGCCACGATCGCGACCCTTTGACATCAGGAGCAATAAAGATAGTAACAATCAGCAAGAGCATCATGCCGATGTATATGACATAAGCAAAAGTGTCATATAGTCTGTCATCAAGCATGAGTAGTACAAATCCTAAACCAAAAGAGCAAATAATCCAAATAAACTGTTTGCCGGCACGAGTTGAGAAATCAAGAAAGTCTCTTTCACCATAGTCATAGCTGGCACCACAAACGCTAAACCAGCCAGCCACAATTAAAATAAAGTAAATACCGATTGTGACCCAATCAAGAGTTTTCCAAAGACTATCGTTCCTCGTCGCCATAATATATTACTCTGTTGCTAAGTTCTTCTGCACGTGCTTCGCTAGCAGAAGAGAGTTCTCCTTTCAAATATTGTTCTATCATCAATGCACCGATTGGTACTCCATAAGTTGCACCAAACCCTCCATTTTCAACATACACAGCAATTGCTATTTTAGGATTATTCATTGGAGCAAATCCCATAAATATAGAGTGGTCGTGACCACGATTTTGTGCTGTACCGGTTTTACCACAAATTTCTCCTTCGGGAAAGATGAATCCCGCGGTTCTACAGGTTCCATTAGTAACGGCAGCTCGCATACCTTTAACAACCTCCTCATAGTGTATCTTATCAATAGTTGGATAGCGATAAACTCTATACAGCGAATCAATCTCATTATCTTCTATCTCTTTCACAATGTGCGGAGTAACAAATCGTCCACGATTGGCTATTGTAGAAGACAAATTAGCAATCTGCAGTGGAGTAGTTAGAATTTCGCCCTGCCCAATAGAAATACTAATCACCGTTAATCCATTCCATCTGCCTTTATAAGGTTTATCATAAAACTGTGCGTTTGGTATAAAACCACGACCTTCGCCTGGTAAGTCTACTCCCAAACGATAGCCAAACCCTTGAGACACCATATGATCTTTCCAAACCGTAATTGCATTTTGTGATGAGCCATACTTGCGATCACCAAACATCTTAAACAGCCCCCAACAGAAGTACGAGTTGCAAGATGTAGCTATTGCTGGTACAAGTGGTAAAGGAGACCCATGAGGGTGACATCCTACTCGTAAGTTTCCATAAGAAAATCCATTATGACAAGGGAAAGATGGGGTATTTTCTTGAATAATATCTTCTTGCAAAAATGTTAGGGCTTGTGCTGTTTTAAAGGTTGACCCCGGAGGATAAGCACCCATCAAAGCTCTATTCAATAATGGTTTGTGACTATCTCGTTGTAACATTAAGTGGTTTTTACCACGTTGTCTACCAATCATAAGATGTGGGTCAAAATCGGGAGAAGAAACCAAGCATAAGATTTCACCTGTTTCGGGTTCTATAGCTACCACACTTCCAATTTTGTTTTTCAACAAACGTTCTCCAAGCATTTGAAGTTGAATATCCAGTCCTAATGTTAAATTCTTACCTGGCACCGAGGGGCGATCTAACTCACCATTCATGTAGTGTCCTTGAATGCGTCCGTGAGCATCGCGTAGCAAAACTTCAACCCCTTTCTCACCACGAAGGTACTGTTCGTACGATTTCTCTACACCTTGTTTACCGATATAATCACCCCGAATATAATAATCATCACTTTCAATATCTCGCATAGAGACCTCACCAATATCGCCTAGTGCATGTGCAGCCGAGTTGTAAGTGTACTGACGAATAGTTCTTCGCTGAATATAAAATCCAGGGAACTTAAATAGCTTTTCTTGAAATACACCACACTCTTCAGATGACAGTTGAGCCATAAACATCTGGTTGGTATAGCGCGAATATCCGGGGTTTCGTCGTCTATCACGCATATCAGACATGATTCGATTAAACTGTTCTTTGGTGATATTGAGAGTATTGCATAGATCTAATGTGTCTAAATCTGCAATCTCGCGGGGCACAACTGTTATATCATAAGCCGGCTGGTTAAAAACTAACAATTGTCCGTTACGGTCATAAATAGCTCCTCGCGAAGGATATTGAATTTTATTGAGAAAGGCATTACTATCGGCATTTTTTTTATAATCATCTGTTGTAATTTGCAGCACAAAGAGCCTGATGAGATATACCAAGACAATCAAAATTGCGGCACCTCCTATCACAAACTTCCGTTTTTCTAAGATATAATTCTTTATCATATCTATTTTTTTATGCCTTCAACAGCCATTATACATGCAATTGTAAGTATAGAGCAAGCCACAATTCTCAACATCAACATGGGTATTGATGAAAAAGAAAAGAACTCAATATTCAATAAAATAAATAGATGAGTAAACGTGCAAGCTACCGTATATTTAAAGAATGAGAATATACCCATTGATTTAAAAGATGGAGTTAAGCTATCCAACAAATCACGTGGAGTAAAAAGTCTAAGATAAACAGGACGAATAAATGCTAATGCTACTGCTGCTGCCGCATTCATGCCTGGCGTATTAGAAAAAACATCAATTGTTATTCCTAGAAAAAATGCCCAGAGCATAGCCACATTGCGAGAAACCCCCGAAGGCAATTTAAGCAAAAAGTAAATATAAAGAAAAGGAGTAGCTATTCCCAATATATGGATATGATTCAGTATTAAGACTTGAAGCAAAATCAGTCCAATAAACCATAATATCTTGTATACGTAATTTGCTATCATCACCGAATCGTATTTTTTTCTAAATCTTGTTGTTCTTGTTGTTTTGTATGTCCAATGACACGGACATTATATAGCTTACCAAAATCCGTAGATAGTTTAATTTTAAGATTATAAGAAAGCCCATCACTTGAATCGAACATATCATCGACGGTTCCTACTTGAATACCTTCGGGAAAAACGGTAGAGTAACCACTCGTGACTACCAAATCGCCCAATTTAAACTCTGCATGGCGTGGTAAATCTCTCAAATAAGCAAATTGTGAATCACCATTTTCCCATTTCAGTGAACCGAAATATTCACTACCTTGAATTTTGCAACTTAAACTCGACTTACTATTCAAAATAGAAAGTACCAATGAATAAGATGGAGTTGTTTTATACACGATACCTACTACCCCATTTCTGTCAACAACTCCCATATCGGGTTTGATGCCATCTTTGGATCCCTTATCAATTGTAATGTAGTTATCAACATGGTTTAGACTGTTGTTTACTACATTAGCTTTATAAAAAATATAGTCATTGTTACGTAGTTCATTCAGCAGTCTAAGCTCAGTAGAGTCAGCTTTTAGATCTTTGAGTACATTTTTTAAAGTCGTCAACTCTTGCTCCAACAGAACATTACGATCAAGCAAATCTTCATTCATCGATTTAAGATGAAAGTAAGAAGTGACTCCACCAGACCATTCATAAATTTTTCCGGAGATTGCATTGGCCGATGTAAAGTATGCGCTTTGATGATAGTGGTTAAAGCGAAGCAACAGAACAACACAAAGGACCTCTAAAAAGAAGAACAAGAACCAGTGATTGTACTTAATAAGAAAGTTCAGCAGATTTCGCATAAAGACAATGAACCTATACTATTTATACGGCAATGCGCCAATATAGCATTTCAAAGTAATTAGCCATATTGGTGCATTGTCATCATTTTATATTTATTATCGCATCAAGAAAGAGAAACGATCTACATTTTTCAAAGCAACACCCGTTCCTTTGGCTACAGCATGAAGTGGGTCTTCGGCAATATGGAATGGAATATTAATCTTATCAGTCAAACGTTTATCGAGTCCGCGCAGTAATGCGCCACCTCCTGCCAAGTAGATACCATTTTGCACGATATCGGCATAAAGTTCAGGAGGAGTATTTTCCAAAGCGCTCAGAATAGCTGTTTCTATTTTAGAAATTGACTTCTCTATACAGTGAGCAACTTCTTGATAGCATACCGGCACTTCCATAGGAAGAGCAGTAATTCTGTTTGGTCCATGAACGATATAATCCTCAGGAGCATCATCACCAAGTTCGGTCAAGGCAGCCCCTACATTAATCTTGATACGTTCGGCCATACGCTCACTCACTTTGACATTGTGTTGACGACTCATGTACTCTTGAATATCAGCAGTTAAATCATCACCTGCAATGCGAATAGAGTTGTTAGAAACGATACCCCCCAATGAGATAACAGCAATTTCTGTAGAGCCACCCCCTATATCAACAATCATGTTTCCTTCGGGCGCCTCAACATCGATACCAATACCGATAGCAGCTGCCATAGGTTCAAAAATCAAGTACACATCGCGTCCTCCGGCATGTTCGGCAGAGTCGCGAACCGCTCTCAGCTCGACCTCAGTACTACCCGATGGCACCCCGATAACCATACGCAATGAAGGCGAAAATAAGTGGCTACGTGTATTCACTTGTTTGATCAATCCTCTCATCATTTGTTCGCAGGCATAAAAGTCTGCAATCACTCCGTCGCGCAATGGACGAATGGTACGTATATTTTCGTGGGTTTTTTCGTGCATCATTTTAGCCTTATCTCCTACTGCAATCATCTTGTCAGTACGGCGATCAAGAGCTACAACCGATGGCTCGTCAACCACAATCTTACCATTGGTAATGATAATGGTGTTGGCTGTTCCCAAGTCCATCGCTATTTCTTGTGTAAAAGAGAATAATCCCATATCAAGCTTTATTATTAATGTTTAAAGTGACGTATTCCTGTTGTTACCATTGCAATGTCATGTTCGTTACAATAGTCAAAAGTCAATTGGTCTTTCAAAGATCCACCAGGTTGAATAACAGCAGTAACACCCTCATTGCCAGCAATTTCTACACAGTCGGGGAAAGGGAAGAAAGCATCAGAAGCCATGACAGCACCCTGCAAGTCAAAATCAAACGATTTTGCTTTCTCGATAGCTTGTTTTAGCGCATCTACGCGCGAAGTTTGTCCCACACCGCTTGCTAGCAATTGCTTGTTTCTTGCCAATACAATAGCGTTCGACTTACTGTTTTTCACAATTTTGTTGGCGAACAACAAGTCTTCCACCTCTTCTGGAGTAGGAGCTTTGTCTGTTGCTACCTTTAAATCGGCAGTAGTTTCAATATTTAAATCTCTATCTTGAACCAATACCCCATTCAGTAAAGAGCGGAATTGTTTCTTAGGAGTTTTAGTTTCTTTGCGAACCAAGATAATGCGGTTTTTCTTTTGACCTAAGATTTCTAATGCATCCACATCATAATCGGGAGCAATAATTACTTCAAAGAATAGTTTATTGATTTCCTCAGCAGTTGCTTTGTCAATAGCAGCATTGGTAACCAGCACACCTCCAAAAGCCGAAACAGGGTCGCCAGCCAAAGCATCAATCCATGCCTCAAGCACTGTAGGGCGCGATGCCAAACCACACGCATTGTTATGTTTCAATATGGCAAATGTAACTTCATCAAACTCATCAATCAACTCAACAGCAGCATTGATGTCAAGCAAGTTGTTATAAGAAATTTCTTTGCCATGAATTTGATCGAACATAGCATCTAAGTTACCATAGAAGTATCCTTTTTGATGAGGATTTTCGCCATAACGCAATGTCTTTTGATCGTTTGTAGAACAACGGAAAGCCGATCCTTCTTCTGCATCAAAGTAGTTAAAAATAGCAGAATCATAGTGAGATGACACAGCAAAAGCCTCTTTTGCCATCCAACGACGTTCTTCAAGTGTTGACGTTGCGCCATGCTCCATCAACATGTCATACAAGGGTTTGTATTGAGCTTGCGAAGCCACAATAATCACATCGTTGAAGTTCTTAGCAGCAGCACGAATCAATGAAATACCACCAATATCAATTTTCTCAATGATAGAAGCCTCTTCTGCTCCCGAAGCTACAGTAGCTTCAAAAGGATAAAGGTCAACAATAACCAGGTCAATCTCAGGTATCTCGTATTTTTCGATTTGTTGCATATCTTGCTCCAAATCTCTACGACAAAGAATACCACCAAAGATTTTTGGATGAAGTGTTTTTACTCTTCCACCCAAAATAGAGGGATAAGAGGTCAAATCTTCAACTGCTTTACAAGGATATCCTAGTGATTCGATAAACTGACGAGTACCTCCTGTTGAAAGGAATTCTACACCTTCTTCATGCAGTTTGGTGATGATTTCATCCAAACCTTCTTTATGATAAACCGATACTAAAGCGGTCTTTATTTTTTTTAAATCAGACATTGATTGACTTTATTAAGTATTTGATGTGCAAAGTTAGTAAAATCTTATTTATTACGCGTAATAAACAAGAAACGAAATTACAATAAAAAACGCTGATTCATAAACTTTTGAATCAGCGTTTTTATTATTTAATATTTTTGCTTAGAAGATTACCAAATTGAAGCTCTTTCGTTTTCGGGAATGAACAAAGGATCACCCATATTCACATCAAAAGCTTCATTCCAAGCATTGATATGAGGCAACGCACCGTTCACACGCCATCTTCCCAAAGAGTGCTCATCAATTTTAGTGAGGCGTAGTATTTCTTCGGGGCGGATATTGCCTGCCCATACATTAGAATAAGCCAAGAAGAAGCGTTGTTCGGGAGTAAATCCATCTACAACTTCTAATGCTTTGTTGGCTGTTGCATTTTTGAATGCTTGATAAGAAACCTGCAAGCCACCATGGTCGGCAATGTTTTCGCCCAAGGTGAATTGTCCGTTTGCATGTAAGCCCGGTGCTACCTCAATTTTATCGAAATAGTCAACTAGAACTTGCGCACGTTGCTGGAAGTTCTTAGCATCTTCTTCAGTCCACCAATCTTTCAAGTTTCCGTCTTTATCGTATTGGCGTCCTTGATCATCAAACCCATGAGTCATCTCATGACCAATTACTACTCCGATAGCACCATAGTTGAATGCTTCGTCGGCATTCATATCGAAGAAGGGATATTGAAGGATACCTGCAGGGAAGCAGATTTCATTGGTTGTGGGGTTATAATATGCATTCACTGTTTGCGGATTCATCAACCATTCGTCTTTATCTACAGGTTTACCTACTTTTGCCAGCATTTCGGCATATTCCCATTGGTTAGCACGTTTAGCATTGTCCCAGTAAGAGTCATTATCGATAGATAAAGTTGAATAGTCTTTCCATTTATCAGGATAACCAATCTTCACATGGAAAGTAGCAAGTTTTTCCAGAGCTTTCTTCTTTGTCTCTTCGCTCATCCAACTTAAGTTCATGATGCGTTGTCCCAAAGAGGTTTGCAAATTGCCTACCAAGTCGAGCATTTGTTGCTTGGCTTGTGCAGGAAAGTATTTCTCTACATACATTTGTCCAACTGCTTCGCCAAGCGCTCCGTCAACCGAGCTTACAGCACGTTTCCAGCGAGGTTGCAACTCTTTTGCACCCGACATTGTTTTGCCGTAAAACTCAAAGTTTTGATTTACGAAATCATCGCTCAAGTAGCCAGCCGCTGTATTTATTAAATTCCATTGCAAATAAGCTGCTTGATTTTCGATAGGAGTATCGGCAATAATCGTTTCTACCTCCTTGATAAACTCAGGCTGACTCACATCCAAATCCTTCATTCCTACAAGACCGGTAGTCGATAAAAGTTCATTCCAACCAAACGATTGGAACTCTTCGTTCAACTGCTCCATTGTTTTCTTGTTGTAGTTTGCGTTGGGGTTACGCAACTCAACGTTTGAGCGAGAAGCTTTGGCCAAGCGAGTTTCGATATCCATTACTGCCTCCATCGATTTTTTTGCTGCAGCCTCATCGTATCCGGCAAGTTCAAACATTTTCACGATATGAGCTTTGTAAGCATCGCGTATGGCATTCATATTTTCATTATCCTCAAGATAGTAGTCGCGTTCGCCCATGCCCAGTCCACCTTGATAGGTATGAACCATATTCATGTCGCTATTCATATCATCGGCTCCTACATAGAAGTAAAAGAAGGGATACATGCCATTTTTTTGCATTTTAGCAATGGTGGTATAAACATCCGATGGAGTTTTCACCGATCCTATTTCGGCCAGCTCGGCTTTGATAGGGGTTACTCCGTCATTATTAAGCTTTACACTATCCATTGCCACATTGTAAAGTTCACCAACTTTTTGAGCTACGCTTCCTTTGGGGTGTGTAGTTGAAGCCAACTCCTCAATCAACCCTTGAAGTTGTTTGCGATTATTCTCGGCCAATAAATTGAAAGAGCCAAAACGTGAATACTCATCGGTTAGCGGGTGATTTTTCATCCATCCGCCACAAGCATATTGATAAAAATCGGCTCCTACAATAGCAGTAGTGTCGAGGTTGGCAAGGTCAATACCCGATGTGGTATTTTGTTTGCCTGTGTTGCATCCTGTTGTCATCATGCAGATTGCAAAAATTGGTAAATACTTTGTTATTTTCATACTATATTATAGTTATTGATCTCTCAATCAAGACTTCAACTCTTCGAGCTCCATCGATACACTCTCCCACTCTTCTACAACTTCGTCGAGTTGTTTTTTTAGTTTAAGATGCTGATCGTAAAGCTCCATGTTTGAAGCGCCTTCGGGTGTAGCCATTTTTTCTTCGAGCAGTGCTATCTCGCCTTCTATTTTCTCGATAGACAATTCGCAATCGGCCACCTGTTTTTCTAGCTTCTTAATTTTCTTATTCTGCTCTTTTTGAGCTTCGTAAGAGAGTTTACTATCCGAAGTGCTAGAGGTGGTTGCAGTTGCTACATCTTTGTTTTTTAGAGTCGAAGCAGTTGGCGAAGTAGAGAGTTCGTTTAGACTTTCAATCTTCTTTTTTTGCAGGAAGTCGTATATTCCTCCCAAGTGCTCTTTCACCATACCTCCACCAAACTCATATACCTTAGTCGCAAGTCCGTCTAGAAAATCACGGTCGTGACTCACAATTATCACCGTTCCGTCGAATTCGCGAATAGCTTCTTTCAATACATCTTTTGAGCGCATGTCTAAGTGGTTGGTAGGCTCATCGAGAATAAGCAAGTTGACCGGTTCGAGCAAGAGCTTAATCATGGCCAAACGGGTGCGTTCGCCTCCCGACAGCACTTTTACTTTCTTATCGGATGCTTCGCCACCAAACATGAAAGCCCCAAGTATATCGCGTATCTTGGTACGGATATCGCCTACGGCTACTCGGTCTATGGTATCAAACACGGTAAGTTCTCCATCGAGCATCTGCGCTTGGTTTTGTGCAAAATACCCAATCTGGACATTGTGCCCTAAAGTGAGTTTTCCGGAGTAATCGCTAATTTCATCCATGATACACTTCACAAGTGTTGATTTTCCTTCACCGTTTTTACCCACAAAGGCTACTTTTTCGCCTCGATTGATGGTGAGCTCTACGTTTTGGAATACAGTTTGAGCGCCATAGTTTTTGCCTACTCCCTCGCATATCACAGGGTAGCTTCCGCTCCGGCTCGAGCAGACAAACTTCAGTCGTAAAGAGGAGTTATCTTCTTCATCTACTTCGATGCGATCTATCTTTTCGAGTTGTTTGATGCGGCTTTGCACCTGCACCGATTTGGTTGCTTTATACCTGAAGCGTTCGATAAAAGCTTCTGTATCTTCAATCTGTTTTTGTTGATTTTCGTAAGCACGCAATTGCTGTTCGCGACGCTCTTTGCGCAACTCTACAAAGTCATCATACTTCACGCGATAATCGTAAATTTGTCCGCACGAAATCTCAATAGTACGTGTAGTGACATTGTTCAGAAAGGCACGGTCGTGACTCACTAGTACTACCGCATTGGCACGTGTAGACAAAAAGTTCTCAAGCCACTGGATACTCTCTATATCCAAGTGATTGGTAGGCTCATCAAGCAACAACACATCGGGACGACGAAGCAGCAGTTTGGCCAACTCGATGCGCATGCGCCACCCACCGGAAAACTCTGAGGTAGAACGATCGAAATCGGCACGACTGAAGCCAAGTCCCATCAGTGTACGTTCTATCTCGGCTTGAAAGTTGGTACCGCCCATCATCAAGAAGCGATCATTCTCGTGAGTAAAACGGTCGATAAGTTTGTGATAATCTTCAGATTCGTAATCGGTGCGTTGTGCCAACTCATTGTTCATTCGTTCTAAGTCGGCTTGCAGCTCAAAGATGTGTTCGAAGGCCATCTCGGCCTCTTGCATCACCGTACGATTATCGGCCAGCTTCATCACCTGGGGCAGATAGCCAATGGTTACTTCGCGCGGAATGGATACATTGCCCGATGTTGGGTTTTGCAAACCGGCGAGTATCTTGAGCATAGTTGATTTTCCGGCACCGTTTTTACCAACCAGTGCAATGCGATCTTTGCGATTGATAACATAAGATACATCTTCAAATAAAGGGGTGGCATTGAACTCCACCTTCAAGCTTTCAACGGATATCATATAGTATATTAATTCGTCTTTATATTTAAATAGAGTGCAAAGATAATGAATATTAAAGTTCATATAGCAAATGAACCCTAATTATAGCATAAGTACAAAACGGAAAACTGATTTTCTCTACACCTAGTTTTCATTTAGTTTCAAGCATGCGAAACTGTAGTCCCGATATATTGAAACTATAGTTTCAAACCTTTGGAACTATATGAAAAACCCTTATCTACAAATGAGCAAGGGTATTGAACCATGAGAAGAAGTAATCTGAGAGCTTTTTATTCGATGATTCCTATATTTGATTTATCGCTAAGCGAACAGTATTCCGGAGTAGCAAAATCTGACGTTTGTAGTACTGAAGAAGCTGAGTTTATGCTTCCGGTACTAACCATTTCAATGGCTACACTCAATAAGATGTCATTCTTTTTATCGCCCAACTCTATGTGTCCATTAAGCATACGGTCATTATCTGTTAGTTCCCAGAATGGAGTAAAACCGTTTTCATAGTCCGACTCTCCTTTTGAATTGTATATTCTACAAACAATAGGGTGTAGTTCGTAGTTGTACTCATTATTTTCTAAAGTAACAGAACCTACATTTTTACCTTCGGTTTTTTCGCCTAGCAAGTATACCGAGTAAAACGGACGTAACCCATTAATCAATGCCTCCGAAGCCGATGCAGTGCGATTACTGGTCAACACAAAGAGTCGCGTAAGGTTTAGGTTCTCACTATTTTGCTCTAGTAGATAGGTGTTTGTTTTGTTGACCACATCATTGTATTTCACATCGCAAAACACCTGACCCAATGCCGATTGGGGTGCAAGCATTTGTGACAACAGTTGAGAAGATGTCACCAATCCGCCACCATTGTAACGTAAGTCGAGTATAAAATCGTCTACACCGGCATGTTTAAACTGTTGGAACTCTTGTTGCAACTGCTCATCGTAGGTCTTATCATCAGCACCGTTGGGGCCTGAGGTAAAGTGGTTGTAAACCAAATAACCCACTTTGCGCATTTGGGTAGATTCATCTTGAAACACAGTACTATACAGGATGGGATTATCTTCAACCACAGCAGGAGTAATCTTGATGGTTCTTAATGCTGCACTGGCAGTATTGTATCTATCGCCTACAGACAGCTCCACACTTTTAGTACCCAGCAAATCATATATATTGGTAGAGTTGACAGCAACACCATCAATGCGCAAAATCCAATCGCCGCGATGCAAGCCGGCTGCCTGAGCCGGTGAGTTGGGAAGCACATAGAGCACATTTACAGCATAGTTGGGTTGAGTAGGATGAGTGCGCCAATTCTGAAACTCAAAACCTAGAGATAGGCCTTGACTGTTTCGGGTAGTGATATTTTTTTTCTGTATTGTAGAGTAGTAGTAGTGTGTGCCCGAACTCGTTTTACCATCACTTTTAGAAAGAAGAGAGTTGAAAAACAGTTCCGGGTCGGCAGAGTAGTTCAACTTACTTTTTGCAGGAATATCGTTGTACCAATAATACCAATGGCGCATATTTGTTTCAATCCATTGGTTGGTTTTATGATTAAGTTTCTCATCAGCACTCTCTTTTTGGCATGAAGAACAACAGAAAATAATGAGTGCTAATTGACAAGCGACAAGCAATTTATTTGAGTTCATAATATAATAGATTGTTATTTTCAGTTTCTAACTTTCAAATATACAAAAAAAGGGAAAGTTTAAGCTTTCCCTTATCTATTATATTTTGGGTATACAGATTTTAGAATAGTTTTGCTGGATATTCACCCGCCTCAACCAAAGCATTTATCTTATCTACCACACCTTGTCTATCAGCAGCATAAGTTACTCCAAACCACTTGCTTGTAGTATCGAGCACTTTCACACGGGCTGTTCCGTCATTGATGAGTTTGTTGACCATCAATGGGATGAAGTATTCCGACTTCAAGTTATCAATATTATCTTTCAAGAATTCTTTGAAAAACTCTTCTGAATACTCAAAATAATCGGGAGTAAAGCCCCACATATTCATAGAAACAGGAGTATTATCGTCGATAGTTTGCATCACCCCATCTTCATCTTTGAAGCTGATTTTACCATCAATACGCTCGATTGCTGTGCGTTCTACTACAGTTGTCAAGTAGTCGTCAGCATCGGTGCTACAAACGCCACGTGCCACACTTCCGCTTTCGCTTAAGGTGTTTCCTACACGATATCCTACCATGCAGTAATCGTCTTTTTTACCATTCATATCAGCCAAAGCTTTGCCCAAAACAGCGAAGCTGTCACGACCGTAGAAATCATCTGCATTGATCACTGCAAATGGCTCTTTGATGACATTTTTGCCCATCAAAACTGCATGATTAGTTCCCCAAGGTTTCACACGGTCGGCCGGACAAGTAAATTCTGCTGGCAAATCATGAATATCTTGAAACACTAATTCTACAGGAATATGATTTTCATATTTACTTAAAATCTTATCACGAAAGTCTTGTTCAAAATCTTTGCGAATCACAAAAACAACTTTACCAAATCCACCACGAATAGCATCGTATATAGAATAGTCCATAATAGTTTCGCCATTAGGGCCAAGACCATCGAGTTGTTTCAAACCACCGTAACGGCTACCCATTCCGGCAGCAAGCACAAATAAAGTAGGCTTCATAAATTGTGTATATTAAAAAGGTTAATGATATCGTTTTAACGAGTTGCAAAGTTAATATTTTTAGATATCAGAAACTATGAAATATCGTTCAAATTTTAGCACAGATTATCCATTTACAAACAAAAAGAGTATTAGAAAGGATATCCAATAGCAAAATTCAAAACAGTTTCGTGTATAAATTTACCCTTCACATTGTAATATCCTTTTTTACCCGTATCCCAAGGGTCGTGTATAGGTATACCCCAATCAAGACGGAACACCAAGAAGTCTAAGTCGTATCTTAAACCAATACCGGTACCTAAAGCAATCTGCTTAGGCAAAGTTTTCAGTTGTAGCTGTCCTTCGGGCTTAGCGGGGTCGTGTCGCATAATCCATACATTACCCGCATCCAAAAACACAGCCCCATTTATATCTCCCCAAATGGGAAAACGATATTCGATATTGGCCTCTAAACGAATGTTTCCGGTTTGATCTAAATAGCCATATTTACCTGTATGAGGTACAGTTCCACCGGGTCCCAATCCTCTTACTGTAAAGGCACGAATGCTATTAGCACCTCCCACATAGTATTGTTCAGTATAAGGAGCGATATCTTTATTACCATAAGCCCACAACACTCCACCAGCAACACGCATGGCTATTTTGTTTTTACCGCTAAGAGTCCATAAGTACCTATAATCGGTTGATAACTTTAAGAATTGAGCAAACGGGGTGCCAAGTAATCCTTTATTTTTTTTATCGAATGGCTGACCAAAAACGGCATAAGCACACGAAACTAAATTGCCTGCTGATGTTAATGTAGTCTGCCACCAAACCGGATTCTTCACATCCTTTAAAGAGGAATTATCAAAAGTATAAGAGAACTCCATAGCAGGAATAAACTGATTCTCCAAACTAAGATAAAGTGCTGGATTTGTTTGTGCAATTTCTTTAAACTCATCAGTCTCGTGCTGCAACACATTAAAGGTTAGTTTAAATGGAGTTACGCTATATCGGCTTACTTTAGTAGGCTGAAAATCATACAGTGCACTACCACCAAAAGCCAACAGGCGATAATATTTAGCACGGTTCAACTGTTCGGCATAGAGTTTAAAGGTAGTCGTAGCTTGAAAGTCATATTCGCGCTTTCCGAAGGTAGGAAACAATACACGCGGAAAGGTTAGCGAAGAAGATATGCCCAACTCCCAACTATTCAAAGAAGAACCACTTCCTCCTCTGCTGCGCCCAATATACCATTCATAAGAACCTTTTAGTACTACATTCCAGCTTTCGCCACCACCAAATACATTATTTTTGGTTACAGAAAACGAAGCACCCGGACCGGTTTGATCGGTACTTTTCACCAAAACGTTTACTCCCAGCTCGGCATCGAGTGGCTTACCCAAAGCAGCTTGCAACACAACATCAAGCGTATCGCAAGTAGCAGTAGTGTCGCGTGGAGTGTATTGCAAATCCATAAAAGAGAAAATACCAGTTTGAGCCACTTTCTCTTGAATGCGCTGTTGACGATATTGGCTATAAAGACGGCGACTTTGTAGTTTTCGCAAAGAATCATTCTTCACAAAGGCTTGATAGTTAACCCAACGGTAAAGCATCGCAGGACGCACATGTAGTTTATCGTAATAGTGAATATTCATTCCCTTATAGTCAACACTGTCATTGGGTACTTGTCCATCTTTGCCCATAATGTAAACAGAAACATTGCCTACAAAATATTGTTTTTGAGCAACCTCGGGCAAACCGGCTACAGGCACAATTCTTAGTCCAACATGTCCACCGGGCACTAAAGTAGTATCAGCCTGATAGGTGACATAGTCGGGACGAAAATAATAATATCCCAAATTGCGCAATGAAGTACTGATGCGATTGCGTTCTTGATCGAGAGTTGTTACATTAAATTGCTGTCCCGGTTTCACTAACGAAAATTGCTGAGTGCGATTCATTATACGCATAATAGTAGGCGAAAATCCTTTGTAATAAAGCGTATCAATATAATATGGATTTTTCATATTAATCTGATATACGATACTCTCTTTCAGCGAGTCCTTGGGATTTGCAATGGTATGATAATCGGCAGTACCATTAAAATAGCCATAATCGTGCAAAAGGTTAGTAGCAATCTTTACACGAATATCCGGATTGACGGTAGATATAAAGACTGGTTTAGCAGCAAACTTATTGAATATCCACTTTCCAAACCCTTTATTATACTTCACAAAATCATTGTATATCCACATACCAAAAGGAATAGGAAGTATACCAAACATTTTGGTAGATGGTGTTTTATCGAGTGCAGAGTTTATCTCCCCCATTGCAATCTTACCAACAGGTGTTTCTGATTTATCTTCATAAATAGTTTTATAGCCAGTATATAGTATTTCCCCTTCAGGAAGATTTTTTGTAGTAGAACAACTTACCAACCACATCAATCCGCCTAATACACATACACAACTACATATTCTTGAAAAGGTCGATTTATTCATTTTCCTTTAATTCTTTTTTATCTTTCTTTTTCTTCTTAAAAATAAAGAGCTCACTCAGTTTATCTAACTTCTTACGAAGCACAAGACCAACGCCACCTTCTGTTATTTCACCTTCTAATATTGATTCATAATTCTTATCGTAGAAGATACGGATGTATCGGGTTGCTGATTCGTCCAAACGATACTCTAATGAGATATTGTTGATAAACGACTCAGCGCTATAAGTCACATCGGCGCCGGTTGAAACCTTACCTCCAATAATAATTCGGAAACGATTATTGAAGAAACGTTGCGAATAACTGAAGCTATAATCGGTTTGCTTACTTCCTAAATCTGAGGTGTTATTTTCAACACCAACGCTTAAATTCGCATTTTTAATATTACCCATCAATGCATTAATCTGACTAGACAATACACTGTTTAATGCAGAGCCCATGTTGAACCCTCCACTCGAGCCAGAGTCGGCAAGATAAATACCGGTAGCCAACATGGCAACCGCCTGCTTACTCCGTTCATCTGGTCCCATCGAAGCCAATTGATTTTGAACTTCAGCATTATCAGGTGCATTGATTTCGAACACCAGTGACAAATCCTCTAAACGGTTCTTCACAACAATGGATACCACAAAGTTAACCATTTGTGAGCCACCATTATCCATTCCTACTGAGGCACGCATTTTCTCAGAAGCGGTAACATTTAGCATCGGATCAGTTGGGTTTCCAGTCCATTCCACATAACTGCCACTTACTATTTGGAATTCTTTTGATGGAATAACAGGCAATGAGAACTTTAACAGACCACTAGTCAGTGTATATCTACCTGTTAAAGAGATTGTGCCTTGTGGAGTGTATTTAAACGATAAATTACCACCACCTTGCACTTGTACCCGATTAGACTGGTCGGAGCTCAAATCGACATTAAATATTACGGTTGGATCAATTTGAACCCCCATAACTAAGTCTAACCCACCAAATGACACAGTAGGTGTATTGTTATTGGCTACGGCAAGAGTGTCGTTGAACGAAGTAAATGTTACCAATCCACTTAAGCGATCTTGCACAGTCAATGGAGAATCGGTTAAGATATAAGTAATATCAGTATTACCCAATAAAGAAACTCCACCACGCATCTGAAGCGCACTTAACGGTCCTTTAATGGTTGCATCCATATCAATATATGCTTTTCCATATACCATACTTTCCTTTGTGCGCTTAGCATTCAGCAACTCATAGTTGGATGCTTGGAGCTTAAGGTTAGCCATTGGTTTAGCAAAATCTCTAAAGTCAAGGTAACCATTGATAGCAAATGGGTTGTTTCCTGTAGTATATATCGAGAAGCGGTCAAACAACAATCTACTATCTTTAATTACTAAAGGAGAATTTCCTAATACAAAACGAGCGCCATATTGAGGAGACTTCACCGACACACTATCCATTACTATTGTACCGCCTATAATAGGCGAATCCATATATCCTCCTACATGCACATCGCCATCGATATCACCTGAAAGCGAAGCTAAATCACTAGGTATAAAAACATTGGCTATACTAGTAGGAAAATGTTTCAACTCGGCATTCACCACAATACTGTCTTTTTTATGTATAGTAGGATATAATGCACCGTCAGCATTTAGCACTTCTTTGCCATTATGACCTAAATAGGTAGTTACATATTGTTTTCCGTTTTCACCAGGTAGCCACGAAGCGCCAATCTTAATATCGCCAACCGACTGTTTTTCGTAAGTCAAAGAGTCTATTTCGACCTCAGCCGAAAGTTGCAAATCCTGAGTAGTTTGTATATAATGCATTTCGGCAGTAAACAACCCTGTGATATTAGGCATAAAGGGGAGAATACTAAAAACCTCAGCCAATTGAATCCGGCGCAACTCTACATCGATATTTTGCAATGAAACAGTATCCGAGGATAAAGATTGTATACGAACACCTACCCCTTGTTTATCTTGAAGATTTACATTAGCATAAACACGTTTGTTATTATGAAGATAGACCCAATTGCCCTTATCAACAAAGTTGAACTTATGAAATCCCAGTATGGGTTCTTCGGGAAGCAATGTAAAGACTACTCCATTACCTTTTCCATTATCATTGTATAGGGGGCGAGCATTAACTCCCAATAAAATTCCCGTTCTATCTTTGGCATCTTTAAACTGCATCATTAATTGAGCATCGTTATTGCATAGTTGTAAGTTTAAATTTGCCTTGAATGCTACATGAGGATTTTGAGGACCGTTTATTACTCCACCATCAAAGGCTATACAACTAGTATCTTGTTTGATATCGAAGAAAATAGTATCTAACTGCAAAGTGTCTAACTTGAATGTATGAATGGCTAAATCGCCATTTATTCCACTTTCTTTATTAACATCTAGATTGATATTAATGTCTTGATAAGACATATTTTTGGTTTGAAGATACCATGCCAATGCATTATCATTCCCTGCTTTAAAATTCAAAAACACATCAGGAAGTATTTTACGGAGCTCACTGATATCAAGCGAATGGTTAGATAACTGCTTGATTATTTCGGTTGCAAGTCCTGAACTGCGTTTTATTAAAAGATTTAATCCGGTATTAGAACCAAAATCTAGCTTCAAGTCACCCGATTTAAAATCAGCACCAATACTATCTTTACGAATCTCACCAGCGAAGTTAAAGGCTAAATCGTGCTTCAATGGCTCTGATAGTAAGCCCAATTGATATAACCCTACATAAGTTGCATCTGCCGATACTTTTCCATCGGGGTAACTACTTGCTAAATTATAATCTACATCTGCTGTCATTTTAAGCAATGAGTTATCACTAGAGATTTTCGCTTGAGCCAAAGCATTTTTTATCGTACCATCTAGCTTTATTCCTGAAATATTCAACTTGCCATATTGCAATTTATCAACCGAGGCATGAAGAGCCGTTGTAGATGATTTTAGTACAGGGTTCAAGCCTTTCCCGGTGACTTCAAATGAAGCTGTTACACCATAAATAGAGTCTTTGGGCAAGAAATCTTGAACTTGTAGATTCTGTATATTAATCTTAGCATTGTACTTTTCTGACGAAAGGTTTAAATCGGCATTTGCAGTAACCGAACCTATTCCTTCTTGTAGTAAAAGAGTAGCGTCTATTTGTGAACCTTCCATATTTCCGCGAACATCAATCGACATACTATCGGGCACAATAAGTGGATCGCCAGGAACCATACCGGCAAGTGTTGTTAGGAAATCAAGGTTATAGGTTTTCATCTGCAAATCAACCTTTGCAGAACGAGTAAGCGAGTCGGTCAAATTAAATAACTCACCACCACCATCAATAGAAAATGCACCGGGCAAGTCAACACGCATTCTAGAGATTTGCATCTCCTTTAAATTACCATCTGTTCCGGCTTGTATGATAAGCGGACGAAACGGATATGCTTCTTTAAACTCTTCGGGCAAATCTCCGGCAAATAGCATCACATCTTGCTTGCCTATTTGGGCAAAGAAGCGAGCTGTCAATCGACCAGTTGTAGGAATATCAATGAGTTCCCAATACGTTTGAGCATTCATATTGATTTCCGAATGAGGAGTGAGCAGTTGAAAATAAGGAACCTTGATTAAGGTAGAATCGGCATAAATACGAGTGGTAAAGGAGGAGATACTCAACCCCGAACGCTCGTACATCGAGCACTCCTTTATCACAGCATTAATGTCGTGACCACAGTAACGCACAGAGTCAAGATCTATTTTTATATCATTCAGTGCTATATGAGAAGGATCGAAACCGGTAGCGGGCTTAGCTGAACCGGTATTCATTTTAAATGAGCTATTTTCTAACAGCAGTTTAGCCAGTTCGTATGATTGTTTTTTTAAATCGATAGAAACATCATTAACCAATAGTTTACTTAATAGAGCATTCATGCTTGTTGAATCGGCGGGGGTGTCCATTGTAAAATCAACATCCTTTAGTGTTAAAGCACGAATATCAAACTTCCAATTGACAGGTGCCGAAGCTGTATCTGGTTTTTCGGCGATTGTAGTATCTTTTAATATCAACTGAATATTGGTATCGGATAAGTCTACTCGATTAACTAGCGCAGTTTCTGTTGATAGATTTACTCCATGACTTTCTAAAAAGAAATGTCCCAATTCACCTTTAATTTGCATTCCATCCAATAAGTTCATAGAGTTAACTTTGACCTTATCTAAGTTGACATTATCAATATCAATACGCCCCTTGAATAAAGGCATAAGCTGAACACGCACGTTCAAGCTACTCAAGTTTAGCAAGGTGTCTTCTTTTTGTACAATATCAACATCGCGCACCAACAAGTTTAGAGGAAAACGCAGATCTATACGACCGATGTTTAACTCCATACCAATTGCTTTTGATACGTGCTTATTAACCTGTTTCCGCAACAGATTTTGTACGGGAGGCACGTATAATAAAATCATAATAGTAGTAAAAAGCAGAATGGGAGTTAAAACAATCCACATAATCCACTTTAAGATTCGTCTCCTTCTTTTCATTCAATTATCGTTAATACTTTTAAAGAACTACAAAATAAACAAATTTCGATGGTAAAAAGATTAAAGAGTGTTCAAATAGTTTTTAGCCTTAAGAACTGATGCTTCCAATAAAATCATCAAACGTAACGTTTTTTGTTTTAATTCTTCAGTAAAACTGCCATTAGCTTCTTTTTCCATTAACTTCAGTAATTCAATTGATTCTGAGTTATTCATTAGAATAAACAATGGCAACAACTTATGAGCTTTTGATGATATAATACAAATATTATTATCAGTTAGTGCTTCACGAATGGTATCAATATCCTTCATAGTTTCATCTACAAATGTAGATAAAATATTCTTCGACACTTCTTTATCATCTATGGTAAAGGCTATCAAAGCTGTGAAATCAAACTCATCATCGGCAACACTGTTAATAGAGGGTAAAGAAGCTAACTCCTGAGAGTGAGTTTGATTGTTATCAATTTGATGAAGGATGGAAAGAAGCTCATTGCTCGTAAAGGGTTTGTATAAACAACCATAAAAACCGTTGTCAACAAACTCATTCTTTTGAATATCCGAACGAGCTGTAACTGCTATTATGGGAATATCTTTTGATTGACCTATATTGGCCGAACGCAGCAAATTGAGTAAATCAAACCCTGAAATAGTCGGCATCTGCACATCGGTAAGCAATGCA